>JALSRI010000107.1 GCA_026984835.1 Thiohalobacter sp.
GCCACGACGAAGAAGAAGGCCACGACGAAGAAGAAGGCCGTCGGGAAGGGGAAAACCGCGACGAAGAAAGTCGCGAAAAAGAAGGTTGCGAAGAAGGCGGCCGCGAGAAAGTCAGCCTCGAAGAAGGCGGCTGTGAAGAAAAAGGCCGCGGCGAAGCAGGCATCCTCCGTGAAGAGGAAAGCCGCCTCGAAAAAGAAGGCGGGCGCCGGCGGGCGCGCGGCGAAGGCGTCGGCGCCGAAGAAAAAGGCAGCCGTACGCAGGAAATCCGCCGGCGGCAAGGCGGCGGCTGCGAAGAAGGCCGCGACGAAAAAGAGACCCGCGGCGAAGAAAAAGGCCGCTGCCGGCAAGGTGCCGGCCAGGAAGAAAGCCGGCACCGGCAAGGCCGCGGCGAAGAAGAAGCGGCCGGCTGTGAAGAAAAAGGCGG
This sequence comes from Thiohalobacter sp., assembly GCA_026984835.1. Taxonomy (GTDB): domain Bacteria; phylum Pseudomonadota; class Gammaproteobacteria; order DSM-19610; family DSM-19610; genus JALSRI01. Next base: position 425 of record JALSRI010000107.1, read on the forward strand.
CTGCCCGCAAACGGCGCTGAGCCGGCTTCGCTCAGGGGTTGCGGATGGAAGGGGCGTCGTTCGCCCAGCAGCGGTTCGGCACCCCCGGGGCGTGGCCGGTCGCGCTGTGGCCGGGTTCACCACTGGACGGCTGTTCGGCCGCCGGACCGTTGGCGACCAGCATTTCCCAGACATGCATGCCGCCGTCGGCGAGGGCGGCCTCGAGACTGGCCAGCTCGAACTCCCAGCCCCGCACCCGTTTTTCTCCCTGGCTTCGGGTGATGGCGTCGCGATGGTAGTGCAGGCGCCGGCGCCAGTGGGCGAGGCTCTGGCGGTAATGCGGGCCGAGATTGCGGGTGCCCAGGATGGTCAAGCCGGCCGATTCGGTATCCGCCGCCAGCCTGGACAGGCGCAAGCCGCGGCCGTCGCCGTGCAGCCGGCGGCGCAGCCAGCGGTTGCCGGCCAGCAGCTCCTGGTCGATGCCGGTCGTCGTCAGCAGGGCCAGGCCGCCGGGCCTGAGCAGCGTCGACAGGTGGACGAGGCAGTTGCGGAAGCCGCGCTGCCCGACCGCGTCGCGCAGGTCGCCCAGCAGCAGCCGGTCATAGCCGTTGAGGCAGGGCTGGGGCCGGCCGCAGCGGAAATCGAGCCTGCCGTCCAGTCCCTGGCGTCGCGCGGCGGCGCGGTTGTGCTGGAGCTGGGCCCGGCTGCGGCAGGTGGCGGTGATGCGGACGTCGGCTTCACGGGCCAGGTACAGCGGCAGCGCGCCCCAGCCTGCATCGACGACCAGCAGGTGTTGACCGGGTCGCAGCATCAACTGCTCCAGGATCCGGCGTCGGGCGAGCCGCTGGGCCTGTTCCAGGCTCATGCCGGCCTCCGTGAACTGTGCGCAGTGGGTGTAGAGGGCTTCACCGAGACAGTAGCGGGACAGCTGCAGACTGTCGTCCTGCCAGGACAGTATGCGCTCGGTGCGCGGGCGCGGGAACAGGTGCTCCGCCAGCCGGTGCAGCCAGCCGCGCGGCACGTGGCGCGGGCGGGGCGAGAGCAGGCGGCCGATGAGCAGCGGCAGCTGTTCGGGGGTGGTGCTCCAGTCACCCGCCACGTAGCTTTCACCGAGCCGGGAGGTGGAACCGTTCAGCAGACGGCGCAGGCCGCGGCGCTTGTGGATGTGCCAGTCGAGTACGGGGCCGCCCCGGCCGACCTGCCGTTCATCGCCGTCCGGCAGGTGGATGCGCAGGCGGTGATGCGGAAAACGGCGCTCCAGCTCATTCTGCTGCATTTCGCTTCCCCTTTATCATTATAATCGCGGGCATGCTGCAGTTTCCTTCCAGGCTCATCCCAAAAAGTAGAACGGCTTTGGCGGCTTGTAAAGTGGGTCGGCGCCGGTGAAGCTGTCGCAATGGGCGGGCGCACGCCTCTATGCCTGGCTGGAACTGTGCCTGTTGCGGCGCGCCCCGCAGGACGACGCCGCCTCGCCGGCGGCCCTGTGGCTGGCGCTGCTGCTGTACATCGTCACCGACGTGGTCATCGCCGCGGCCAGTTCCGGCCTGCGGGTGGCGCTGGCCATGACGGCCGTCGACGTGGCCGTGCTGGCCGCCTTCAGCTGGGCATTGCTGCGTCTGGCGGGGCGTCCGGCGCGCCTGCTCCAGACCCTGACGGCGCTGGCGGGCAGCGGGGTCATCCTCGGCGTGCTGGCGCTGCCGCTGGTGCAGCAGGCAGCCGCCGCCCAGCGCAACGACGCGCCGGCGGCCGGGCTGGCCATGCTGTGGCTGCTGCTGGTGGTGTGGAGCGTGGTGGTGCGGGCGCACATCTTCCGGCACGCGCTGTCGGCCGGGTTCAGCGTCGGCATGCTGGTCGCGGTGGTGCACGCCGCGCTGCTGTTCGGCCTGGTCGAATACCTGTTTCCGAGGGTGACTTGATGCGTATTCATGTTCTGGGAATCTGCGGCACCTTCATGGGTGGCCTGGCGCTGCTGGCGCGCGAGCAGGGCATCGGGGTGTCCGGCTCCGACGCCGGCGTCTATCCGCCCATGAGCACCCAGCTGCGGGAGCAGGGCATCGAGCTGATGGAAGGCTACCGCGCCGCGCACCTGCAGCCGGCGCCCGATCGGGTGGTGGTGGGCAACGCCTTGAGCCGCGGCAACGAGGCGGTCGAGTACATGCTGAACGAGGGGCTGCGCTACACATCGGGGCCGCAGTGGCTCGGCGAGCAGGTCCTGCGGGACCGCTGGGTGCTGGCGGTGGCCGGCACCCACGGCAAGACCAGCACCGCCAGCATGCTGGCCTGGATCCTGGAGCACGCCGGGCTGAAACCGGGTTTCCTGATCGGCGGCGTGCCGCGCAACTTCGGGGTGTCGGCGCGCCTCGGCGACTCGCCCTTCTTCGTCATCGAGGCCGACGAGTACGACACCGCCTTCTTCGACAAGCGCTCCAAGTTCGTCCACTACCGCCCCCGCACCCTGGTGCTGAACAACCTCGAATACGATCATGCCGACATCTTCCCCGACCTGTCCTCCATCCAGCAGCAGTTCCACCACCTGCTGCGTACCGTGCCGGGCAACGGCCTGATCGTCGTCAATGCCGCGGACGGCAACCTGGCGGAGGTGCTCGACATGGGCTGCTGGACCCCGGTGGAGACGGCCTCGGCCGGCGATTTCCCGGCACAGTGGCAGGTGCGGCCGCTGGCGGCCGACGGTTCGCGCTTCGAGGTGCTGCTGGACGGCCGCCCGCAGGGCGCGGTCGGGTGGTCGCAGCTCGGCGACCACAACCTGCACAACGCCCTGTCGGCCATCGCCGCCGCCCGCCACGCCGGCGTGCCGGTGGCACAGGCCATCGAGGCGCTGGCCGCCTTCGAGGGCGTGAAGCGGCGCATGGAGATACGCGGCGTCGCCGGCGGCGTCACCGTCTATGACGACTTCGCCCATCATCCCACCGCCATCGCCAGCACCCTGGCGGGGCTGCGCCGGCGGGTCGGCGCGGCGCGCATCCTGGCGCTGCTGGAACCTCGCTCCAACACCATGCGCATGGGCGTACACCGCGACGCCCTGGCGGGCGCGCTGGCCGGGGCGGACGCCGTGTGGCTGTACCAGCCCGCCGATCTCGACTGGGACCTGCGCCAGGCGGCGGCCGGTGGCCGGGTGTTCGGCGATATCGATGCGTTGGTGGCGTCGGTGGCGGGGGAGGCGCGGGTGGGGGATCATGTGCTGGTGATGAGTAACGGGGGCTTCGGCGGCATCCACGACAAGCTGCTGCGGGCGCTCGCCGCCTCGGCGTGACGCCTGCGCGGTGTGTTTTCCATCGCGACATCGGTCCGGTCACACAGGAGTCACGACATGAACCATGCCATTGCCGTCGCCATCACCGGCGCCTCCGGCGCCGCCTATGCGCTGCGGCTCCTGAAGGCGCTGGTCGACGCCGGCGAACAGATCCACCTCATGATCTCGGCGCCCGGCCAGGTGGTGATCGGCATGGAGACCGAGCTGCGGCTGCCGGGCCGGCCCGCGGAGATCCGCCGCGTCCTGGGCGACTACCTGGGCGCCGCCGACGGCCAGCTGCAGGTGTTCGGCCGCGAGGAATGGACGGCGCCGGTGGCCAGCGGCTCGGCCGCGCCGCGCGCCATGGTGGTCTGTCCCTGCACCACCGGCACCCTGGCCAACATCGCCAACGGCATCTGCAGCAACCTCATCGACCGCGCCGCCGACGTCGTCGTCAAGGAAGGCCGGCGCCTGGTGCTGGTGCCGCGCGAGACGCCCTTGTCGGCCATCCACCTGGAGAACATGCTCAAGCTGGCGCGCCTGGGCGTGGTGATCCTGCCGCCCAGCCCCGGTTTCTACCAGCAGCCGGAGACGATCGGCGAGCTGGTGGATTTCGTGGTGGGAAGGATCCTGGATCAGCTGGGCATCGACAACACCCTGTCCCCGAGATGGGGCGAGCCCGACGAAGGATGAATCCGGCGTCCTTGCGGCGCTGCGGTGGGGTGACTCCGCTCGCAATCACACTTCCACCGCGCTGCACCCGAATGCCAAGGCCCGGAATCGCCAGCGCCGTGCTGGCGAAACGAAACAAAGAACCTCCGCGTTCCTCTGTGTTCTTTGCGCCTTTGCGTCAGGTTTTGCGACCCCCCGCGCCCGTCACGGCGGACTGCCCGCCGCCGGCCGCGGGGCGGGTTCATACAGGAGCAGGACGTCCCCGCTCCACTTCGCCTGCCCGGCCTTCACCGCCCGCGGCGGCCGCCGCACCAGCTTCTGGCCGAGGCCGTCCAGATCCTGCCGCAGCTCCCGCAACGGCGTATCGAAATCGTCGTCCGTGACCAGGAGGGTGACCAGCTTCAGGCGGCTCTCGCGCAGCAGCGACACGTTGCCCACCCACAGGGGCACGCCGTTCTCCAGCTGGTAGCCACCGGGCCACAGGCGCAGCACCCGCAGGTGATCGGGGTCGCCGCCGGTGCGCGTCAGCAGCAGCTGCTGTTCGCGTCCGTCGTGCACCTGTGGCAGCACCGGCAGGCGGTCCACGCCGGCGTCGCTGGCGAACAGGTCGGGCAGGCCGGTCCAGGCCGCGGCCGGGCGCTGCCAGCCGCGGGCCGACAATACCCCTTCGAGCCGCCGCAGGGTGCCCGCCCACTGCACGTCGAGGGGGTGATGGTGACGGCCTTCGAGGTCGTTGCGGTAGGTCGGCAGTCGCTGCCAGCCGCCGTTCAGCCAGGCGCTCAGGTGCAGCACCCGCGGCTGCTGCTGGTAGGGCTGGTAGCGGGCCAGGTCGGTCTCGAAGCGCTGGCTGCCGTGCCAGGTCCACAGGCCCAGCAGGCACACCAGCGCCACCGGGACGAGGCGCGGCGGCGAGACGCGGGGCGCCGGGTGCACGCGGTAGGCGATGCCCAGCAGCGCCACCCAGGCCAGGCCGAGGCTGATGCCGCCGAGCACGTCGCTGAACCAGTGCGCGCCCAGGTACAGGCGCGAGAAGGCGATGGCCGTCACCAGCAGGACCGCCAGCGAGTAGGGCAGCCAGTGCCAGCTGCTGCGCAGTTCGCGCGCCACCAGCACCGCCAGGAAGCCGAACACGGCGACCGACAGGCTGGCGTGGCCGCTCGGGAAGGCGTGGCTGGCGGTGAGGCTGAACAGGCTGGGCGGGCGTTCCACGTCGGTGGCCAGCTTGAGTCCTTCGGTCAGCAGGCCGACCGCCACCACCGTGGTCAGCCAGTGGGCCACGGCGCGCCAGTGCCGGCGCCACAACAGCCACAGGCTCAGCAACACCGTGAAGCCGTACAGCACCACGCCGTCGCCGAGTTCGGTGATGCGTATCAGGACGCGGTCGGCCGGCTCGCTGCGCAGGCCCTGCAGGGCGTGGTAGAGGTAGAGGTCGAGGTTGTGCAGCAGACTGCCGGGGGTGAGTTGCTGCAGGGTGGTCATGAACATCCAGCTGGCCGCCAGCAGCAGCAGGGTGAGCACCGTCATGCCGCGGGCCTCCGGGTGCGCGGGGTCCAGCAGGGCGGCGGCGACGGGTTCCACCAGCCGGTGGCGGTGGCTCCAGTCGAGAATGGCCAGCCGCACTTCTTCGGCGTGCGGCTGCAGGCTGCGGGCGATACGCCGCACCAGCCACCACACGAACCACAGCAGCGCCACCAGCAGGCCGATGAGCAGCGCCAGGCGGCCGGCGATCTCGGCGGCCACCCCCAGCGAGGCGCCGAACAGGATGCCGGGCAGCATGTAGGCCGGCGCCCACAGGATGGCCGACAGCACGTTGATGACGAAGAACCTGCGCACCGGCATGTCCAGCATGCCGGCGATGGCCGGCACCAGCGGCCGCACCGGTCCCACGAAGCGCGCCAGCACGATGCTCTTGCCGCCGTGGCGGTGAAAGAAGTCGACACCCCGGGTCATCATTTCCGGGTGGGTGCGGAACGGCCACATCACCCGCAGCCGCTGGTGGAAATGACGCCCGATCAGGTAGCTGCTGCCGTCGCCGAGAATGGCGCCGATGATGGCCCACACCAGGGTCGGCACCAGCTCCATGCTGCCGGCCGCCACCATGGCGCCGATGGCGAACATGACCACCGTGCCCGGCACGAACAGGCCCACCACCAGGAAGGACTCCAGCGCCGACACCACCAGCACGGTGAGGCTGGCCCAGTGCGGATGCAGCCGGATCCACTCCAGGAAGGTGTCGATCCACTGCTCCATGAGGCGGCGGCTCCCGGCAGCGTGTCAGGCGATGGCGGCGAAGGCGGTGGCCGCTGCCTGCAGCGTGGCGCCGATGGCTTCGTCGTCGTGTGCCGAGGAGACGAAGCCGGCTTCGAAGGCCGACGGCGCCAGGTAGACGCCGGCGTCGAGCATGGCGTGGAAGAAGCGCCGGAAGCGCTCGACGTCGCAGGCCTGCACCTCGCCAAAGCGCCTGACGCGCCCGGCCCCGGTGAAGAACAGGCCGAACATGCCGCCGACCCGGTTGGTGGTGAAGGGCACCCCGGCGTCGCGGGCGCGCGCCTCCAGTCCCTCGGTCAGGGTCCGGGCAGTCTCTGCCAGGCGGTCGTGGAAGCCCGGCTGGCGCGCCAGTTCCAGGGTGGCCAGGCCGGCCGCCATGGCCACCGGGTTGCCGGACAGGGTGCCGGCCTGGTAGACCGGGCCGGTGGGGGCGATGTGTTCCATGATGTCGCGGCGGCCGCCGAAGGCGCCCACCGGCAGGCCGCCGCCCACCACCTTGCCCAGCGTGGTCAGATCCGGCGTGACGCCGTAGTGCGCCTGGGCGCCGCCCAGGGCGACCCGGAAACCGGTCATGACCTCGTCGAAGATGAGCACGCTGCCGTGGCGGTCGCAGACCGCGCGCAGGGTCTCCAGGAAGCCGGGTTCGGGCGGCACGCAGTTCATGTTGCCGGCCACCGGTTCGACGATGACGGCCGCCACCTGGTCGCCGATGTCGGCGAATACCGTTTCCACCTGTCCGGCGTTGTTGTACTCCAGGGTGACGGTGTGTTCGGCCAGCGCCGCCGGCACCCCCGGCGAGGTCGGCACGCCCAGGGTCAGGGCGCCAGAGCCGGCCTTGACCAGCAGCGAGTCGGAGTGGCCGTGGTAGCAGCCCTCGAACTTGACGATTTTGTCGCGGCCGGTGAAGCCGCGCGCCAGGCGGATGGCGCTCATGGTGGCCTCGGTGCCGGAGTTGACCATGCGCACCAGCTCCAGCGACGGCACCAGCTCGCACAGGGTGTCGGCCATGCGGATCTCGATCTCGGTGGGGGCGCCGAAGCCCAGCCCGTCGGCGGCCGTCTCCTGCACGGCGCGGATGACGTCGGGGTGGCCGTGGCCGGCGATCATGGGGCCCCAGGAGGCGACGTAGTCCACGTAGCGCCGGCCGTCGACATCGATCAGCCAGGCGCCCTCGCCGCGGGCGAAGAACACCGGTTCACCGCCGACGCCCCGGAAGGCGCGCACCGGCGAATTGACGCCGCCCGGGATGTGCCTCTGGGCGGCCTGGAAGAGTTCGGAGGATCTGGACATGGGTGGTTCCTGTTGATGGGGTGGGGGGATGGCCACGGAAAGCACGGACAAGAACTTTTTTCAGGACCACGCGCGAAGCGCGGGTCCACATCCGAAGACGCTTTGGTCCGTGTTTTCCGTACTTTCCGTGGCCATCCCTTATTCAAAAAAACACGCTTCCACATACCCCCGCGCCGCCTTCGCCACGTCGTCGGCGCCGAACACGCCGTGCACCACGGCCAGCAGGTCGGCGCCGGCCTCGACCAGGGCGGGGCCGTTGGCCGGGGTGATGCCGCCGATGGCGGCCACGCAAAGGCCCGATTCTCGCTTGGCGCGGCGCAGCAAGTCCAGTTCGGCCCGGACCGCCCCCGGCTTGGTGCGGGAGGGGAAGAAGCGCCCGAAGGCGACGTAGTCGGCGCCGGCTTCCGCCGCCGCCAGGGCGCGCGGCCACTCGTTGTAGCAGGACACGCCGATCAGGGCGTGCGGCCCGAGGCGGCGGCGCGCCGTGCGCGGATCGGGGTCGTCACGTCCCAGGTGCACGCCGGCGGCGCCGCTCGCCGCGGCCAGTTCCACGTCGTCGTTGACGATCAGCGGCACGCCGCGGCGGTCGCACAGCGCCGCCAGTTCGGCGGCGCGCGCCAGTCGGCGCCCGGCGTCGGCCGACTTGTCGCGGTACTGGATGAGCACCGCGCCGCCGTCGATGGCCTGCGCCACCCGTTCGGCGAGCCGGTCGTCCGGTTGCAGGCCGGTGTCGGTGATGGCGTACAGGCCGCGCATGCCGGTCCCGGGTTCAGCCTTCCTCGCTGGCCCAGAACAGGCGGTTGGGGAGTTGCTGGCCCATGCCGATGCGGTAGCCCTGCCTGAGCGCCTGCCAGGTGTATTCCTGCGCCTCGTGGATGGCGGTGAAGGGTTCCAGGCCCTGCGCCAGCAGGCCGGCGATGCTGGCCGCCAGGGTGCAGCCGGAGCCGTGGAAGCTGCCTTCGAGGCGCTCCCAGGTGAAGGTTTCCAGCAGGCGGTGGTTGCCGTACAGGCTGTTGTCGACCGTCGGCGTGTTCTCGTGGGTGCCGGTGATGAGCACGTACTCGGCGCCGCGCTCCAGCAGCGCCATGGCGCAGGCGTCGAGGTTGTCGGCCTCGGGCGCCAGGCGGCGCGCCTCGGCGCTGTTGGGGGTGAGCACCGTGGTCTGCGGCACCAGCAGTTCCAGCAGGGCGTCGATGACGTCGTCCTCGGCCAGCTCGGCGCCGCCGCCGCTGGTCAGCACCGGGTCGAGCACCACCGGGATCTGCGGGTAGTCGGCCAGCAGGGTGTGCACGGCCTCCACCACCTCGGTACTCCCCAGCAGGCCGATCTTGAAGCCGTCCACCGCCATGTCCTCCAGCACCGCGCGCGCCTGCTCGATGACCAGGCCGGCGTCCAGGGGCGTGTAGCCGATGACGTCGCGGGTGTCCTGGATGGTGAGCGCAGTCACCACCGGCGAGGTGTGGCAGCCGTGGCTGACCAGCGACTCGATGTCGGCCTGGATGCCGGCGCCGCCGCTGGGGTCGTTGCCGGAAAAGGTCATGACCACCGGTACGGTCCGGGCTTCCGTGGTCATGCGGGGAAGCCCCGCGAACAGTGTGGAGATGGCATGGATGGAGACCCTGTTGTCACCGGGGCATTGTAGCATCCAATTGCGTTATGATTGCGCGAGTTGTGGCAACCGGAGCGGGAATTTCCGATGCAACCCTACAGGAAATACATGTGCGTCATCTGCGGCTTCATCTACGACGAGGAGCAGGGTCTGCCCGAGGAGGGGCTGGCGCCCGGCACGCGCTGGGAAGATGTGCCCATGAACTGGGTGTGTCCGGAGTGCGGCGCCGGCAAGGAGGATTTCGAGCTGGTCGAGGACTGAGTCCGGCGCAGGGCGCGGAATTCCGTCTACACTTGGGTTGATGGCCGCGCGCGAGCGCGGCCGGCGAGACGGAGGCCCGCGCATGCAGGAACGGGAACGCGCCCGCTTTGCGGAACTGGTGGCGGTGGCCAGGCAGTATTGCAGCCTGATCGACCGCATACCCGCACAGGGGGGGGACGACTGGTTGCTGCCGCTGTGCGGTCTGCTGCCGCGGCTGCACGCGGCGGTGGCGGCGCTGCAGGACACCGGCGGCCGCGACATTCCGCTGGAACTGTCCGACCTGGACAGCCGTTTCGATCTGTTCAGCCGCCTGCACCGGGAGCTGGGCCGCCGCGACAGCTACTGGCTGGAGTTCGACCAGCACTCCATGAGCGGCAGTCTGGCCGACGACCTGACCGACATCTATTTCGAACTCAGGCGCGGCCTGCAGCTGCTGGACGCCCTCGACGCCGACGACGTCGCCCACCTGTGGCAGGCCGGCTACCGCCAGCACTGGGGCCAGCACCTGGTGGATGCGGAACGGCACCTGTATTCGCTGAAGATCAACGACCGCCTCGGGTAGGGTGGGGTGAGCGCAGCGAATGTAGGGTGGGGTGAGCGCAGCGAACCCCACCAGAACGCCGATCCGGCGGCCGCCATCACGCCCGGAGGTCAGCGGCTCAGCCAGGCGATGCGGGCCGAGGATTCCACCGAGCAGCTCCACTTGTAGGCCAGCTCCAGCGTCTCGCCCCAGGCGTAGACGCCGTGTCCGGCCACCACCGCGACGGGGTGTTCGGCCAGCGCCCGCGCCACCCGCTCCGGCGCTTCTTCCACATAGTCCCCGTAGGCGATCCTGAGCACCGGCACGCGCGGGAAATAATACTGGCCCTCGAAATCGACCGGCACGAAGTCCTCGCCGTCCAGGGTCATGGCGATGACGTGCGGCCCGTGGCTGTGCAGCACCGCGCCGGCGCGCGGGTTGCGGCGGTAGACGGCCAGGTGCAGGGGCGCGTCCAGCGAGGCGCCGACGGGCGGTGCGGCGTCCAGCGGGCAGCGTAGCAGCCGGTCGGCGGTGAGGGTGTCGGCGCAGGCGCCGGTCGGCGTCACCCAGCAGTCGGCGCCGTTGCGCACCGAGGCGTTGCCGCTGTGGGAGTCGTTGAGGCCGTACTGCCGCAGCCAGCGGTAGTGGCGAACCAGGTCTTCGCGCGGGTCCATGTGTGACGGGTTTCCTTCCGTTTGCCGCTGCGGCGTGCCGAAATGGGGTAAAATACCCCATGCTGCCAGGAACCGGTAGCCGGGTCGCCGGTCACAGGGACCTGACACACTGTATTTCGACGGGATTTTCAATCGATGATGAAACTGATCAAGCGCCGGCACGCGGCCGGCTTCACCCTCATCGAGGTCATGGTGGTGGTGGTGATCCTCGGTATCCTGGCCGCCGTGCTGGTGCCCAAGGTCATGGACCGCCCCGAGCAGGCCCGCATCACCAAGGCGCGCCAGGACATCCGCGCCCTGGAGGCGGCGCTGAACCTGTACAAGCTCGACAACTTCGTCTATCCGACCACCGACCAGGGCCTGGAGGCGCTGGCCAGCAAGCCCGATACGCCGCCCGAACCGCAGCACTGGAAGCAGGGCGGCTATATCGACCGGGTGCCGATCGACCCCTGGAACCGGCCCTACCAGTACCTCAACCCCGGCGTGCACGGCGCCATCGATATCTACTCGCTGGGGCCGGACGGCCAGCCCAGCGACGACGACATCGGCAACTGGAACATCAAGTAGGCCCAACCCCCGGCATGCCCCCCTCCCCCGTATTACCCGCAGGGTGGGGTGAGCGCAGCGAACCCCGCCGGGGCGAACCGGCGCCGGCGGCGGGACGGGGCGCGCTGCGCTCTCCCCGCCCCGCGGCGGGTGGCCGTACGGCGGCGGGTTTCACCCTGCTGGAGCTGATGGTGGTGCTGGTCATCGTGGGCATCGTCCTGACCTTCGTCACCCTGTCCGTGGGCGGCGACAGGCGCGGCGAGCAGCTCGACCGCGAGGCCCGGCGGCTGGCGGCGCTGCTGGAACTGGCCAGTGAAGAGGCGGTGCTGAAGTCCCGGCAGCTCGCCGTGCGCTTCGAACGCGACGGTTACCTGTTTCTGCGCCTGCAGGGCGGCCAGTGGCTGGCGCTGGCCGAGGATCCGCAGCTGCGCGAGCGGCGCCTGCCGGACGGCGTGCGGCTGGAACTGGAGCTGGACGACAGCCCGCTGCCGGATATGGCCGGGCAGCAGGAGGACGCGGCGGCGGACGCCACCGACAGCGCCGGGCTGCCCCAGGTGTTCCTGCTCTCCAGCGGCGAGATGACGCCCTTCCGGGTCGTCCTGTCGGCCGACGAGACGGATCTGCGCCCCGTGGTCAGGGCCGACCTGCTGGGGCGCCTGGAGGTGGAGTGATGCGGCCCATGCGCGGCTTCACGCTGCTCGAGATCCTGGTGGCGCTGACGGTGCTGGCGCTGGCCATGGGCGCGCTGGTGGAGGCGGCCAGCCGCTTCACCCTCAACCAGGCCTACCTGCGCGACCGCACCCTGGCGACCTGGGTGGCGCGCAACCGCCTGGTGGAGCAGCAGCTCGACCCGGCCTGGCCGAAACCGGGCCAGACCAAGGGCGAGGTGGAACTCGGCGGCCGCGAGTGGCGCTGGGTGATGCAGGTGACGCAGACGCCGGAGCGGGACCTGCGCCGCCTGGACATCGAGGTGTTCGCGCTGCCGGAGTCCGACGACGAACGGCCGCTGGCCACCCTGGCCGGCCTGGTGGAGAAGCGCTGATGCGGCGTTCGTCCGGCTTCACCCTGCTGGAACTGCTGGTGGCGCTCAGCATTTTCGCCCTGGTCAGCGTCATGGCCTATGGCGGCATGAGCCGGGTGATGGAGCAGCGTGCCCGTACCGCCGCGCAGGCCGAGCGCCTCAAGTACCTGCAACTGGCCGTCAACGTCATGGCGCGCGACTTCGAGCAACTGGTCGATCGCGGCATCCGCAACGAATTCGGCGATGCTGTGCCGGCGCTGGTGGGCGGCAGCGGTTTCCAGGGCGTCGAGTTCACCCACGCCGGCTACGCCAATCCCGCCCGCCTGCCGCGCAGCGAGCTGCAGCGGGTGGCCTACGTGCGCGAGGAGGACCGCATCCTGCGCCGTGTCTGGCGGGTGCTGGACCGCGCCCAGGACAGCCAGCCCGCCAGCACGGTGCTGATGGAGAAGGTGGACGCCTTCCGCCTGCGGTTCCTGACCGCCGACGGCGCCTGGCAGGACAACTGGCCGCCGCCCGGTCAGGCCGGCGACGCGCCGCCGGGGCTGCCGCGGGCGGTGGAGGTGAGCGTGGAGAGCGGGGATCTCGGTCGCCTGCGCTGGCTGTTCCGGCTGCCGGAGACGCCGTTGCCCCCCACGGCGGGTGCGGGGGGGCAGCCGCCGCCCGCGCCGGGAGGTGCGACATGAGGCGCCAGCGCGGCGTGGCCCTGATCACCGCCATCCTGATGGTGAGCCTGGCCACGGTGGCGGCGGTGGCCATGGCCACCCGCCAGCAGCTCGACCTGCGCCGCACCGGCAACCTGCTGCACGGCGAGCAGGCCTGGGCCTATGTGCTGGGTGCGGAGAGCTGGGCGCGGGTGATACTGGCGCGCGACCTGACCCGGAACAAGACCGATTCGGGCCAGGACGACTGGGCCACCCGGGTGCCGGCGGCCCTCGTCGAGGGCGGTTCGGTGGCCGGCCGCGTCGTCGACCTGCAGGGGCGTTTCAATCTCAACAGCCTGGTGGATGAGCAGGGGCGGGCCGTGCCGGCCGCCATTGCGCGCTTCAAGCGCCTGCTGCAGGTGCTGGATATCAGCGAGACCCTGGCCAACGCGCTGGTCGACTGGCTGGACAAGAACGTCGACGTGACCTTTCCGGACGGCGCCGAGGACAACGCCTATCTGTTGCTGAACCCGCCCTACCGGGCCGCCAACCGGCCGCTGGGCAGCGTCTCGGAACTGCGCCTGGTGCAGGGTTTCACGGCCGAGGTGGTCGACGGGCTGCGGCCCTTCGTGTGCGCCCTGCCGACCTCCTCCGGCGCCGTCAACGTCAACACCGCGCCGGCTGAAGTGCTGCGCACGCTGGCCGCCAACCTCAGCGAGAGCGATGGCGAGGCGCTGCTGGCGGCGCGCGAACAAGGGGTGTTCGAGGACGCGGCCCGGTTCCTGGCCCTGGCGCCGCTGGCCGGCAAGCAGGTGGACGCCGATTCGGTGACGGTCGCCAGCCAGTGGTTCCGGCTGGTGGCGGAGGCCAGCGTGGGACAGGGCTACGCCGGCCTGACCAGCCTGTTCCAGCGCACCCCCCAGGCGACCCGGGTGGTGCGCCGCGAGCGCCTGTTGCAGGAGCCGGTCACGGGCCCGGCGCCCGCGGGCGAGGCAGCGGGGGCCGGGGGTTGAGCGGCGCAGCGGCGCCGGAACGGTCCCCGCGGTTTGCAAGGCCGCGCTTCCAAGTTACGATGGCGACAACAGAAAACGGATGAACTCATGGCAGAAAGCCTGCTGATACGGCTCACGAGCAACGGCGCGCTGCGCGACTGGGCCATCGTCGACGACGAGGGCCAGTGCCGCGACGGCGTGCATGGCGCCGGCGAGGCGCCGGCGAGCGCGGCCGCCGGCCGCCGCGTGGAAGTGCTGGTGCCGGCCGAGGACGTGCACCTGTGCCGCGCCCGGGTTCCGGGCCGCAACCGCCAGCGGGTGCTGCGTGCCATCCCCTACGCCCTGGAGGAGCAGCTCGCCGACGAGGTCGAGAGCCTGCATTTCGCCATCGGGCCGGCCGCGGAAGACGGCGATTACCCGGTCGCGGTGGTGGCGCGGGCGCGCATGAACGGCTGGCTGGAGAGCCTGCAGGACATGGGTCTGGCGCCGGACCGCCTGCTGCCCGACGCCCTGGCGCTGCCCCTGGCCGACGACGCCTGGAGCCTGCTGGTCGACGGCGACCGGGCGCTGGTGCGGCGCGACGCCTGGAACGGTTTCGCCCTCGACACGGCCCTGCTGCCGGGCTGGTTCGAGCTGCTGGCCGGGCGCGAGGAGGCGCCGCCGCGGGTGCGGGTGTTCGGCGACGCCGCGGTCGATCTCGGCGTGATCGAGGTGGAACGCGAGGACACCGGCGGCGCGCCGCCGTTGGCCATCCTGGCGCGCGGCCGGGCACGGACCGAAGCCATCGACCTGTTGCAGGGCAGCTACGGCCGCCGCGAGGAACTCGGCCGCCTGCTGCGTCCCTGGCGCGCCACCGCCGTGCTGCTGGCGGCCGGCCTGTTGCTGTTCCTGGTCTCGACCGGCATCGACTACTACCGCCTGTCGCGCGAGAACGACAGGCTGGCGGCCGAGATCGAGCAGCTCTACCGCCGCACCTTCCCCGACGCCAAACGGGTGGTCAACGCCCGTGCCCAGATGGAGCAGCGCCTGAAGTCCCTGCGGCGCCGGGCCGGCCAGGCCGGCGCCGACTTCTTCGGCCTGCTGGGCGAGACCGGCAAGGTGCTGCAGCAGACGCCGGGCATCCAGGTCCGGGGCGTGAACTACCGGGACGGGCGGCTCGACCTGGAACTGACGGCGGACAACCTGCAGGTGCTCGACCGGCTCAAGCAGAAGCTGGTCGCCGGCGGCCGCCTGGCGGCGGAGATCCAGTCCGCCACCAGCGAGGGCGGCCAGAAGGTGAAGAGCCGCGTCCGCGTGCAGGGGGTGCGCTCGTGAAGGACTGGTTCCTGGGCCTGGAACCGCGCGAGCGCCGGCTGGTGGCGGCCGGCGGCGTGGTGCTGGCGCTGCTGCTGGTCTACCTGATGCTGTGGGAGCCGCTGGCCGGCCGCTACCGGCAGCTCCAGGACAGCGTCGCCCGGCAGCGCGAGACCCTGGCCTGGATGCAGCAGGCGGCGACGCAGGTCAAGGCGCTGCAGCGCAGCGTGCCGGGCGGCGGCCGCGGGCTGGCCGGCCGCTCGCTGTTGTCGGTGGTCGACCAGTCGGCGCGCGCCGGCGGCCTGGGTCCCGCCCTGAAGCGCATCGAACCGGACGCCAGCAAGGGCGTCAAGGTGTGGCTGGAGGGGGTTTCCTTCGACCAGATGATCCTGTGGCTGGGCAACCTGTCGCGCCAGTACCAGGTCGAGGTCGCCAGCCTCAGCATCGAACCGAAGGGCGCCGGCCGCGTCGACGCCCGCATCACGCTGCTGGAACCCGGCCTGTGAAGCCGGCATGGCGCTGGCTGCTGCCCGGCGCAGCCGCCTATCTCCTGTTCCTGGTGCTGAACACGCCGGCCGCCTGGCTGGCGGGCCGCGTGCAGTCGCGGCTGCCCGCCGTGCAGCTGGCCGGCGTGCAGGGCAGCGCCTTCGCCGGGACGGCGGCCGTGGCGCGCGTCCAGGGGGTCCGGATCGACGGCCTGCGCTGGCGCTGGCGGCCGCTGGCCCTGTTCGCGGGCCGCTTGGAGGTGGCGCTGGAAGGCCGCTACCGTGACCGGCCGCTGCGGAGCCTGGCCGGCCTGCGCCTGGGCGGGCAGCCCTACCTGCGTGACACGCGCGGCCGGCTGGACGTGCAGGATCTGGTGGTGCGTCTGAGCCGCGCGCCGCTGGAGCTGGGCGGCGATCTCGAGTTTGCGCTGGCGCAGGTGGACTTCCCGCCCGGCGGCCTGCCGCTGGTCGAGGGCCGGCTGGCCTGGTCGCCGGCGCGGGTGGCGCAGCCGCTGCAGCTCGAGCTGGGCCAGGTGGCGTGGCAGCCGGCGCCGGACGGCGACGGCCGCCGCGGCGGGCCGCTGACGGCGCGCGGCGGCCAGCTGCAGGTCGAGGGCGAACTGTTCTATGCCGCGCAGGGCGACTACAGCCTCGAGGGCCGGCTGCGCGCCAGCGGTACGCTGCCGGACGCCGTGGCGAGGGCATTGCAGACCTTCGCCGAGTACCGCGACGGCACCTGGCACCTGGAACTGTCCGGAAAGATCCCGCTTCCCTAGAATGATCCGGTTACTGCTGAACCTGCCCGACCAGCACGATCTGGACGACCCCAGCGTGGAGCGCGACCCGCGCCGGCTGCGCAAGGCCCTGTCCGAACTGCCGGTGCTCAACCTGGAGGAATCGCTGCGCGGAGTGCTGGACACGCTGGAACCGCTCAACGAGCAGAGACTGGAGTTCCGCCAGCGCCTGAGGCTGATGGACGTCTACCTGCCCACCGCCCAGCGCCTGTACGACACCGCCGAGCCGCTGCGGCTGCGCCAGTCGCCGCTGACCCGGCGCCAGCGGGTGGACGTCGTCGAAGCCGTCGAACGCCTGTGCCGCGGCATGGCCGACGGCTACAAGCGGGTGGTGGTGGAATGGCATCGCGCCGGCGTCGAGCGCCGCGACCAGCCGCGCTTCGCCCAGGTGCTGCGGCGCGCGCTGCGCCAGCTCGGCTGCCAGCTCCTGCACGGCTACCGCTTCTACCGGCCGTTGCCCCCCTTCCTGTTCCTGGAGCTCAACCAGCTCTACCGGCTGGCGCGCCACCTGGGTCTGCACGAGGCGGCGCCCGCCACCGAGGGCGTGCCGCACCTGGCGGCGCATTTCCAGGCGCTGTCGCTGCTGGCGGCCTGCGACCCCTTCCACCTGGCCGAGGGCCAGGTGGACGCCTGGTACCCGGTGCTGCTGAAGTACGTGCCCGGCTGCCGGCTGGTGCCCGGCAACAGCTGGAAGGGCACGCCCGAGGGCCTGTTCTATCTCGACCTGCTGGGCGACAGCGTGCCGCGGCCCTGCGTGTTCCTGCAGCCGCCGGTGGCGGGCGAGGAGCCGCACCTGCTGGACGCCCGCAAGGCGCTGCAGGCCATGCACAACGCCCTGGCCGCGCTGCCCGCCGACCGGCGGGGACGCCGCGCCGAGGCCGGCATCCTGAAGTCGCTGCTGCCGGAGGTGCGGGGCGAGGGGGGCGAGCAGCGGCGCGAGCCGCGCCGGCCCGACGGCCGCCGGTTGCAGGCGATCACCGGGCTTCAGGCCATCCACGCCTGGCTGGGGCGGCCGCCGGCGGACCGGCCGGTGGCGCCGGCCTGGCGGGTGCGCGACGCCAGCGGGGAAGGCTACCGGCTGGCCGGCGCCGACGACGTCACCGCCGTGCTGGGTGCCGGCGAGCTGTTGTGCGTGGTGGCCGACAGCGCCGACGGCCGGGCCCGTCCCCACCTGGCCCTGGTGCGCTGGGTGCGCAACGCGCGCGAGGGCGGCAGCGAGATCGGCGTGGAGCGGCTGGCCGGGGCGCCGGCGCCGGTGCGCTTGCAGCCGGACGACGAGCCCGGCGGCGACCACCCGGCGCTGTTCCTGACCGCGCCCGGCCAGCCGGCGCGGCTGGTGGCGCCGGCCGGCGTCTACCGGCCGGGCCGCGCCCTGACCATCCTGGCCGGCGAGCGGGCGGTGGCGGCGCGCTGCGCCGACAGCCTGCTGGACAGCCCGCTGCTGGACTGTTTCGAATTCACCTCGGGGTGAGCAGCGCACCCCGCCGGAACCTGAACAGGGAGCACAACGCATGACACGCAGGCCCACCCCACCCCTGGAAGCCATGACGCCCGAGACCAAGTGCAGCTACTGCACCGGCTCCAAGTGTTGCACCTATGTCACCCAGGCCATCGACACGCCGCGTTCCAAGCAGGATTTCGACTACCTGCTGTGGCAGGTGTCGCACCGCAACGTGCGCGTCTACAAGGACGAGGGCGCCTGGTACCTGCTGTTCGACAGCCCTTGCAACCACCTGGGCCACGACGGACGCTGCGGCATCTACGAGACCCGTCCGCAGATCTGCCGGGAGCACTCCAACGACTACTGCGAATTCGACGCCCCGGCCGAAGAAGGCTTCGAGCTGTATTTCGATGGCTATGAGTCATTGCTGAACTATTGCCGGAAGCGGTTCAAGCGCTGGGGGCGGTGAACGGCGCGACGACAGCCGAAGTCACCCGCAGGGTGGCGGTGAGCGCAGCGAACCCCACCACAACGCCGGATCGGTGGATAGCGCCGCCCCACCCCGTTCCGGCAGTGGTCGACGAACGCGCAGGGTTGCCGGGGAGGGCGTGATTCAACCACGAAGGCGCGCGAGGGCGCACGAAGGGCAAGAAAACATCAACCGCGAAGGGGCAGGGCCTGCTGTGGTTCCGGGGGATAAATAGCCACGGAAAGCACGGAAAGCACGGACAAAGGCTTGGCTTGGCGCGTGGTCCGTCGACAAGGATCTGGTCCGTGTTTTCCGTGCTTTCCGTGGCCATGGATTTTTTCCGTATCACCCACCCCGCCAGGCCAGCCCCCGCATCAGTTCCCGGAAGCTGTCGATGGCGGGGAAGCCGGACGGGGTCCGGGGTGGCGCCTGGCTGTCGGGGCGGGTGATGGCGCGCAGGTGGCGGACGCCGAAGTCGCGGGCGGCTTCCAGCACCGGCAGGCTGTCGTCCACGAACAGGGTGCGGGCCGGGTCGAAGGGGTCCTGTTCGGCCAGCCGCGGCCAGAAGCGCGGGTCTTCCTTGGGGCAGCGGAAGGCGTGGGCGCAGATCAGGTGATCGAAGTGGCGGTCCAGGCCGGTGGTGGTCATTTTCAGCTCCAGCACCTTGTGGTGGGCGTTGGTCAGCAGGGCCACGCGCTTGCCGGAGTGTTGCAGGGCTTCCAGGAAAGCGGTGACGTGCGGGCGCACGCGGATCAGGTGTTCCAGTTCGCGCTTGAGCGCGGGGATGTCCAGCCCCAGCTCGCGGCTCCAGTAGTCGACGCAGTACCATTCCAGGGTGCCCTCGCGGGCGCGGAACTTCGGGAACAGCCTTTCCCTGGCTTCCTCCACCGACAGGCCGTGCTTCTCGGCGAAGCGCAGCGGCACGTGCTCCAGCCAGAAGCGGTTGTCGAAATGCAGGTCCAGCAGGGTGCCGTCCATGTCCAGGAACACGGTGTCGATCTGCTGCCAGGGGAGAGGGGAGGTCATGGGGGCTATTCTAGCCCGGATTTCTCACCGGGCTGGCGGAAAAGGCGTGGAGCGGGGGGTAACGATAGCCACGGAAAGCACGGACAAGGGCGGGCTTTGGGGCGGACCCGCGCTCCGCGCGTGGGCCGCCAACAAGGATCTTGTCCGTGCTTTCCGTGCTTTCCGTGGCTATCCTCGCTGTTCCCCCCTTTCCGAATCCCGTATCATCCCCGCTTCGCCAACACCAGGATGAAGCCCTCGATGTCCCAGGACAGTTTCGATCCCTGCCGGTTCCTGCAGCCGGTGCGCGAGCTGGCGCGGCAGGCCGGGAAGAAGATTCTCGACATCTACGACACCGATTTCGCCGTCCAGGCCAAGGACGACAAGTCGCCGTTGACGGCGGCCGACATGGCCTCGCACGACACCATCGTCGCCGGGCTGAAGGCGCTGACACCGGACATCCCGGTGCTGTCGGAGGAGGATGCGGACATTCCCTTCGAGGAGCGGCGCCGCTGGAAACGCTACTGGCTCATCGATCCGCTGGACGGCACCAAGGAGTTCATCAAGCGCAACGGCGAGTTCACCGTCAACATCGCGCTGATCGAGAACGGCGAGCCGGTGCTGGGGGTGGTGCACGTGCCGGTCAGCGGCGTGACCTACGCCGCCTGCCGCGGCGGCGGCGCGGTCAAGTACGTGCCGGGCGAGGGCGAGCACCCCATCCATGTGCGCGCGCTCGGGGACGGGCCGGTGGCGGTGGTGGGCAGCCGCTCGCACCGCGGGGCATCGCTCGACGCCTTCCTGGACAGGCTCGGCGAGCACGAAATGGTCGGCATGGGCAGCTCGCTCAAGATCTGCCTGGTGGCCGAGGGCGCGGCCGACATCTATCCGCGCCTGGGGCCGACCTCGGAGTGGGATACGGCCGCCGCCCATGCCGTGGTGGAGGAAGCCGGCGGCCACCTCACCGACCTGTCCCTGCAGCCCTTGCGCTACAACACCAAGGAGTCGCTGCTGAACCCGCACTTCCTGGTATTCGGCGACGCCACCCACGACTGGTCCCGATACCTCCCGTAGGGCGGGGTGAGCGCAGCGAACCCCACCGTGCCCGGCCTGGGTCCGAAGTCCCGTCGTTCACGTCCATTCAGGCGACAGCCACCGGTATCCCGGTAGGGTGGGGTGACGAAGGAACCCCACCATGTCGGTCCGGCGGCCGCTGCCGGAACAAAGTGGAAGGGAACGGGGTGGGGTGATTCGATCCGGCGCGGCTGCGTCCACCGATCCGGCGTCCTGGTGGGGTTCGCTTCGCTCACCCCAGCCTACGTCAGGTCTTTTGGTTTCCGGGGGTTTCCGGTGGGTGTGGCCGGGCCTGCCCTGAGGGCCGAGGCGCGGGCGAGCAGCCAGGCGGCCAGCGCCGCGCCAGCGGTGTCCGCGACCCAGTCCCAGACGTCGGCGCTGCGGCCCGGCACGAAGGCCTGGTGGACTTCGTCGGTGATGCCGTACAGGCTCGCCAGGGCGGCGGCCAGCCAGGCCTGGCGACGGCCGTAGCCGCGCCGGCCGGCGGGCTGCGCGCCCAGCAGCGCCGCCGCCAGCAGGCCGTAGACGCCGGCGTGGAACAGCTTGTCCTGGCCGGGAAACAGCAGCGGGGCGTCGATGGCCGGCTGGCTGGAGAGCCAGAACAGCACGGCCATCCAGCCCAGGGCCAGGCCCAGGCTCAGGCGGCGCATGGCTCAGGCGACCGACTGGGGCGGGGCGGGCACCAGGGCGTACAGCCGGTTGCTCAGGGTGCGGCCGTACTCCAGGCGGTTGGGACGCGACAGGCTGGCCTCGGTGGCCAGGCTGTCGTTGAACAGCACCGGGCACGGCCAGGTCTCCAGCCGGGCGCGCAGCCCGTCGTCCAGGTTGGCGAGGTCGTCGTCCAGTTCCACCAGCAGCACGTCCATGGCGGCGGGATCCAGGCCGGCCAGGTCCTCCTGGCTCAGCGCCGCGGTGGCGACCACGTCGATCCGGAAGCGGCCCAGCAGACGCGCCAGGTAGGTGCGGATCAGTTCCGACTGGGAGGCGATGGCCACCCGCAGGTTCCTTTCCGCCGCCGGTACCGGCCGCAGCGGCGCGGCGTCGGTCCCGGTTTCGGCCGGCGTGTCGGCGGCGGCCGCCTCGGCCTGGGTCCGGAACAGGCCGCCCTGCTCCTTGTCATGGCCCACTTCCCGTATCAGCCCGGCGTCGATGGTTTCGCGCTGCTCGGCGTAGCCGTAGACCAGCGCCGTGTCGCACAGCAGGTTGATGAGGCGCGGCACGCCGCCGGTGAAGTCGTGCACCGCATCGCAGGCCCCGGCGTCGAACAGCTCCGCCCGGCCGCCCGCCACCCGGCAGCGGTGGGCGATGTAGCCGGTGGTCTCCTCGCGCGTCAGCGGCTCCAGGTGGTAGTCGACGGCGATGCGCTGGGCGAACTGCACCAGGTCGGGCCGGCGCAGGGTGTCGCGCAGCTCGCGCTGGCCGACCAGGATGACCTGCAGCACCTGGTGCTTGTCGGCGTTGATGTTGGACAGCATGCGCAGCTCTTCCAGCGTTTCGGCCGACATGTTCTGCGCCTCGTCGACGATCAACACGGTGCGCTGGCCGGCGGCGTAGGCGTCGATCACGAAATCGACGAAGGCCTGGTACATCTCCACCTTGGTCTTGCCCTGGAAGGGCAGCTCGAAGGCCAGCGAGATCCACTGCAGCAGGTCGCCGAAGGTGGAATGGGTGTTGGCGATCAGGCCGACCCGCACCGAGTCGTCCATCTGGTCGAGCAGGTGGCGGATGAGGGTGGTCTTGCCGGTGCCGATGTCGCCGCTCACCACGGTGAAGCCGGCCTGGTTCATGAGGCCGTATTCGAGCAGGGTGAGCGCCATGCGGTGCTTGCTGCCGAGATACAGGAAGCCCGCGTCGGGCAGCAGCGAGAAGGGTTTTTCCCGGAATCCGTAGAAGCTCTCGTACATGGCGCTGGACCGCTTAGCTGGTCGAGCCAGCCTTGTTCAGTACCGTACCCAGAACATTGGTGCCGGACAAGAGATCGACGGCGCGCTCGACGTCGCGGCGGCTGGTGCGGCCCTCCTCCACCACCAGCAGGGCGGCGTCGACATAGGGAGAAAAGGCAAGCGCATCAGCGGCTTGAAGAACCGGCGGCAGGTCGAAGATGACGATGCGGCCGGGATAGCGGGATTTGGTCTCCTCGACCAGGTGCATCATCTTCGGCGAGGCCAGCATTTCCGCCGAATTGGGCAGCGGCCGTCCGCCCGGGAGGACGGTGAGGTGGTCCATGTCCCGGGGGTGAATGAGCAACTCGCTGAGCGGCGTATCGTCGAGCAGGTAGTCGGCGAGCCCCGGCATTTCCGGCAGCCCCAGGTGCTCGTGCAGGGTGGGGTGGCGCAGGTTGGCGTCGATCAGCAGCACCGTGCGGTCGACTTCCATGGCCAGGCTGGCGGCCAGGTTGAGCGCGGTCAGGGTCTTGCCCTCGCCGGTGCCGGGACTGGTCACCGCCAGCACGTTCCAGTCGTTTTCCTTCAGGCGCTGCTGCACCTGGGTGCGCAGGATCTTGTAGGCGTCGGTGAAGGCGCCGGCCGGGAAGGCGGTGACGATGCGCTGGCGGCGCAGGGTGTCGGGCGGAATGTCGACGTTGCGGGTCTGGGTGTAGTTGACCTCGGCCGTGACCGGCGGCGCCTTGCGGCCGGCCGGCGTCGGCCGCGGCTGCCCCTCGCGTTCGGCGCGTGCACGTTCCAGTGCCTGTTTGATGCGTTCCATGGTGATACCCGTCAGGTGTTGATGACGACGTCCGCCTTGCGCAGCGCCTTGTACCAGAGCACGTCCAGCGGTTTCCAGAAAAAATGCGCCAGCGCCAGCGCCAGCACCACGATGCCGACCGCGGCGGCGGTGCGCAGCGCCACCTTGCGCTTGTGCCCGCGCACTTCCTCCTCGGTGGCCTGGTAGGGGATCTCCGCCAGCGGCGGGGCACCGACGGCGGACAGCAATGATTTGCCGCCCCGCACCGAATCGTCCATGCCTTCCGCGATGGCGGCATAGCCGATGCCGGCGCCCAGCGCCAGCACCAGGCTCAGGAAGATGATGGCCGGGCGGTTGGGGCTGACCGGTTCTTCCGGCAGGATGGCCGGTTCGATGAGCTCGAAGCGCTCGCCCTTGCGCTCCTTCTCCAGTTGCTGCGAAACCTGGGCCTCCATCTGCTTGGCGCGGATCTCCTGGTACTTGGCGGTGGCGTTCTGGAGGTCGCGGTTGAGGGCCAGGTATTCGCGTTCGACCTGGGGCGTCTGCACCAGCCGGTTCTCGTACTCCCGCAGGCGGGCGCGCAGTTCCTCTTTCTTTTTCTTCAGCGAACGGATTTCCGAGTCGGCGGCCTCGATCTGGCTCTTGAGCGAGATATAGGCGGGGTTGTCCGGGTTGTCGCCGGCGGCCGTGGCCAGTTTGCCCGGCACCTTCTCCACTGGCGCCCTTTGCAGGCTGTCGATCTGGCGCCGCAGCTTGACCACGTCGGGGTGTTCCGGGGAGTAGCGCTTGCGCAGCTGGGCCAGCTCGCTTTTCAGCGCCTCGATCTGCTTCATGCGTTCGGCGGACGTATCGACGTCGCCGGTCTCGGCCTCCAGCGCCTCGATCTCCCGTTTGGCGCGGATGACGTCCGGGTGGTCCTCGGAATAACGTGCCTTCAGCCGCAGGTACTCGGTGCGCAGCGCCTGCAGGCGGGTCTTGGGGTCGACCGAGACATCGGTGCCGAAAGGCTTGAGCTGGGCGAGTTGGCCGCCGAGGTAGATCTTCCTCTCCTCCAGGGAGCGGATCTGGCTGTCGATGTCCGAGAGTTCGCGCTCGGTGCGGTCCATCAGCGTCTGGTTGAGCTCACGCAGTTCCGGCAGCTCGTTGATGTGCTGTTCCTTGAAGGCGGCCAGCTTTTCTTCCAACTCGTCGATTTCCCGGCTCAGGCGTTCCGACTCCGCTGTCAGGAAGTTGTAGGTTTCACTCGCTTTTTCCGAGCGTTCCTTCAGATTTTCCTTGAGATACAGGGAGGTGAGTTCGTTGGCAACTTTCTGTACCTGTCCCGGATGATCACCGGTGAAACTGAGCCGGAAGGCAATGGTGGCGGCCGTGGGCCGGCCTGAGCGTGGGTCCACGACCTCGGCATCGATCATCTGGAGGTCGATGTTGTCGCGCATCTCCTCGATGATTTCTTCCGTCGTCAGGCGCTTGCTGTCGTCCTTGTAGAGGCCGTATTTCTTTATGATCTCCAACAGGTTGGAGCGCGCCATCACCATCTGGCTGATGGCCTGGATGCGTTGCGCGGCATAACTCGTCACCGTGGACCGGACCAGCTCGGGTGGGATGTCCTGCTCCTTGATAAGGATGGTGGCCGATGAGCGGTAGGTAGGTGGCCACAGTACAGCAGTCAGCAGACCGGCCAGGAAGACAACCGCAGCGACACCGAGGATGCTCAGACGACGCCTTTTCAGAGCGCCAAGATAATCTTTTAAATCAAGTGGTTGTTCTTCCATCATCTTCCCTTCCGCGCTACCGGATGTTGCGCATTAGCGCGTGCGGCCCGTCCCCCGGCGTGCCGCTAGCGGGAAACTGCAATTTTAGGCCACTGGTAGGTGAGCGTCAAATAGGCGGCGTTGCGTACCTCATCCCGACCATTCTCTCGCGCTTGCTTGTTATATCGGTAACTGACTGAAATTCTGAAGAATCGAGATAAACTAAGCTGAATATGTGGTGTCACGGTGAAGTACCTTGTGTCCAATCGAGGTGAAACTGGACTCTGGTCCGTAGTCTGGGTATGGACCATTGACAGACCCAGGTCGCCTGATAAGGTTTCAGAGAAGTTGTATCGGTTGTCACTCGAAATTCGTGTTACTTCCACCAGTATGCCGGATATGGTGTTAGTGACGTCCCGGGAAGCTGAGAGGGAGATATCACCTCTGACAAATGCCTTCGACAGGCTCAAACTGAAGACGCTCCCGTTACTACTTGTTTCGGAACGTCCTGGTACATTGATGAAGCCCAGAGGTATACCCCCGGATAAAACGGGTACCGCGGCATTGTCGAACTCTGTCCGTGTACGTCTTAGGCCCAAAACTACCGACGCATTCAATATTTCGCTGAACCGGTAGGATGCTCCAATCTGCAAGAACGTGAACCTTGACTGTATGTTGTTTTCACTATCGGAAAAGGTTTGTCCTGCCGTCAACGAGGTAGTACTGCGTTCATTCAATATCCGCGCTACAGTTAGTTGGCCATTCTGGAGAGCATAGTCTACGAATGCCGTATTGCTTGTACTGCGATAGCGAACGTCAGTGTAAGTGTATTCGAAAGTCATACGTGTCAGGGGATCAAAATTCCATGTCCAGCCCGGATTGATGCTGTTGCTCAGGCGGGGTATACGATCGAAAACCAGTCCGGTCTGGTCGAGTTCGCTATCCAGCGTGGTATCTTTCAACGCGCTTAGATCGAGGCTCATTTCAGCCTTCTCCAGTCGATACAGTGATGTGATGCCCAGGCGTGCATTGTTGTCATTGAACTCAGCGGCATCCAAGAATCGCCTGAAATTCAGGCCGATCTCGCCGCTCAGGCTGGATCGAGCTGTTTCACGGCTGAACTTGGCGGTTGGGGTGATATCTATCTCAGCGGACGAAATATTGCTCGCTGATTGCATGGTTATGTTGTCGTCGTATCCAACTCGTGACTGTAGTGCAGGCTCGATTTTCCATTCTGCAGCCGAGGCTGTAGTGGTGCTGGTGGCCAAAGTGAGTAA
Organism: Thiohalobacter sp.; assembly: GCA_026984835.1. Classification (GTDB taxonomy): domain Bacteria; phylum Pseudomonadota; class Gammaproteobacteria; order DSM-19610; family DSM-19610; genus JALSRI01. Next base: position 26,419 of record JALSRI010000107.1, read on the forward strand.
ATACAGGCAAGAAAAAACCGAATATTCTTTCATGATGGCCGTCCCATCGTTGTGTTGGAGTCATGTTGATGCGTGGCCGCTGAATCAGGAGTCCACCTCCCTCGGCAGGGCAGGCCCCATCCGGATTGTGGTGGCCGAACGGGAATCGAGCGGCCCATGCGGTATCAACAGGCCTGGGAAGAGTCCTGGGGCAATATTGTTGTTTCTGTCGTCGGCTTGTTCTTATGGTACGACTACTACGTCGCCTGCATCTAACACAATATTCTGCTGAAGATTTTCGCCTTTCTCAATGTCTCCGTATCTGAAGGGTATGGATACAAGCTTGCCGCTTTTCCGTCGGAGGATCCGGATTTTGTTTGGCGCGGCATAGGTCGATGTTCCACCAGCCATGCTTAATGCTTGCATGACATCGACATAGCGCGTGATGGGGAAAGCGCCGGGGCGATTTACCTTTCCAATGACATAGATTACATTGCCCGATAACTGGTTTATTGATACGTTGACTACAGGGTCGGGTATGAATTTGCGCAGGCGATCCACAATGGAGTCGCGTACGTCAGAAACGGGGTGGTTTGCAGCCTCTATTTCGCCAACCAAGGGAAAGCTGATGAAACCGTCCGGTCGAACGATTGCATCCTGTGCAAGACCCTCTTCCTTCCATACCGAGATCGTGAGTACGTCGCCAGGTTGGATGAGGTAGCGCTTGATGTCAGCGATGGCTGATGATGATAGTGCACTCATTGCCATGCTGACTAACAGCAATAACAGCCTATGTTTTTGTGAGGTCGGATGCATGGTGAATTGGGCTGACTACTTTGTTTTTGCTTAAGGGCCAATAGTGCGCTCGTATTGAATCAGAAGGTGCATTGAGGGTCAAGAAACGATGCCAACTGAGCCGAAGAAGTTCTCTTGGCGGCCCAGGAGCTTCGATCGACAGGGATGTTCTTCGGCTGCCTGAATTATCAGGATGCTCTTATATGATTATATAAATATAAACTATATGGTATGAATGCTGAAACAGGAAGCTCATTAGCGGACCGTTAATAGTCTTGAGAAGGATCAAATGAAGCTGCATTGAGCGTGGGATGCTTTTTTGCTTGCCTTAAACTAAGGAATCCGGCTTTGTCCTGCAGGGTGAACGAATGTCGAGTATAATATTGGGAACTGTTGCAGGGCAATCCGGTGTAATTCGAGTATGGCTTGTTGGTGGGAATGGCAAATGAACAGGAACGCAATTAGTCATGCCGGTATGGTTGCGATGGCCATAGTCTTGGCTGCTGCGCTGGCAGGCTGTACCGGCGTAACGTCGTTTGGTTTAACTGCTCGCGCCGGTGATACCGTTGCGCTGCCACTTGGTTGGCAGCAGAACCTCAGTCGGAAAGATGTCCGTGTAACGATAACTGACAGCTCGTCCGCTCAGTTCACATATCTCCCTGGCGACCCATCGGTGCGCTCGATCTTCAACAGTTATCCAGACCCCATATCCAATCTGATAGTTGGTGGCGAGACCGGGCAGCCCGGATTGGGGGGTAGTCTTGCGGGCTCTGCCACCGCGTTCGTCGACGCGTCGGTTACAGCTGGGGACAAGGATTATTTACAGACTTTCATGTTGCTGGATTTGCCCATGGGGATGTCGGTAGGAACGGCGAATATCAGTGTCACCGATCCTGCTGGTAACCCGATTCCAAATCCTTCCACAGCAAGCGGCAGTATCGATCCGCTGGCAGTGGAGATCGTGGCGGGGGTTGGGACTCCTAATCAATTGCTTGCACAGGAAGGGCTTCAGGTAATCGAGGGGTATCTCGTCGCTCTGGAACGTACTGCCCACTATACAGTGACATTTTCCGGGAGCACCATCCCGTATGCGATCCAGCTTGACATGGTCCACGCGCCAGATGTGGACAACGGTGGGACGGGTAAGGCCTATGTAGTGAATCCGCGTGGCGACCTGAAAAGCGTAAACTGGCATGACGACGGAACGAATATGAATATCATTATCATGCCGGCCCGTGATCGGACGCTTTCCGACATAAAGCAGTTTAAATTCTATATTGCCGGCGGTATTACAGGGTTGTCCGTGTCTCAAATACAGGCATTTGATATGAACGGAAATATGCTTTCTTCTATCAACGTATTTGTGAACTGAATAGTATATCTGGTCGAGACTATTCGGCCATATATCACCGCATCTTGTATCCTCGATAGTCGGCAGAACGATTTTTGGTATTGTAATTGAACAGCCAGTCACCAAGTCGGCATGTCAATACAACACTGGCGCAAGCGCTGAAATGCCATGGCCATGGTTCGGTTCGAAAAGCCGAACGCTTATACAGAAAAGTGTTGCGCGATGATCCAACCCAGTCTATCGCGCTGCAGAATTTGAGCAGACTGCTGCTTGATCAGGAAAAGTATCCGGAAGCGATTAGGCTGGCAGCCAACGCAATTGCTCGGCAGCCTGGAAACACCCTATTTGAACTCTGCCTGGCCGATGCGCTATGTATGAACGGGGATTACGATGCTGCGATTCATCGTTATGGCCGCGCTTTGCAGTCATCCGAGAAAAGCATGGCAGCGTTGCTGGGACGAGCCAGAGCGCATCGATCGAAGGGCGATGTCGAGGGTGCGGTTGCAGATTTGCGATTGGCAATCAGCATGGATCCGGGGTTCCCGCAACCAAGCTATGAACTGGCAAACCTGCTCCGTACTGACGGCCGTTTGGATCAGGTGCTGGAGGTGCTGGAGGCGCTTGTAGAGCGCAGGCCCAATGATGCGGATGCGCACCTTAATCTCGGCAATTTCCTGAAAGAGCTGGGTGAATTTGATCGGGCTCGGGCCGAATACCGCTTTGCGGAGAACTTGTTGCCGCATTCGCCGCTTCCATATCAGGCAATGGCTTATCTTCTTTTGGAGCTCGGGGATTACGACGGAGCCCATCGGGCATTTTACTCTGCCTTCGTATTGCGTCATGGCAGAGGATTCGGCAGGGAAGAATTGTTTGTGCCTCACAAAGTGTCTGAAGAAGCCGGTGGAAAGCTGGTTATGTCTGCTTTTTACTTTGAAAATATGATCGGACATATTGGGCGCCTTATCGAGGGTGGGCGACTCCATCCTTCCTTCAGGAAGCTTGTCGAATTGTACGGCTCGGTGCAAGAAGGCCTTGATTTTCCGGATGCCGTTGATTGCAGGATTACCGTGCCGGAATCGGTGGCGGCTGCGATAAGGCCATTTTGCCACCTCGCTCTGCATTATGCGCCGCCAGGCATGATTCCATCGAGAGCGCTGGCGGGTGATCCCGGGGACTATTATCGTAGATTGGAAGACGACTATTTAGGGTCATCTCTGCCCTGCGTTGTTCTCGATAACGCTCTGTCACAGGCCGCACTGGAAGGGCTGAGGGAGTTCTGCCTCGATTCAACCATCTACTTTCAGCAGAGTCCTTCAGGTTTTCTGTTTTCACATGTGCATGATGGATTCAGTTGCCCGCTGTTGTATCAAATAGCGGCAGAATTGAAGCAGAATTTTCCACGGGTACTTGGGGGCCTGCCGTTGAAAGAGGTATGGGCATATCGTTATCCGCATTCAGGCGATGGTGTGCGCCCCCACACCGACCAGGCGGCCGTGACGGTGAATTTCTGGATTACGGAGCAGAGCGCCAATGAACGCCCGGACAGTGGGGGGCTGGTCGTGTACGCCAAGGAGCAATCGTTGGATGTCGACTGGTTCGAGCAGAACTACAACAAGCATGACGAGCATATGCGCCATCAGATTGCTGTCGACATCACTTCTTCAGCCGCCATTACCATCCCGTACATGGAAAACCGTGCCGTCATTTTTCGATCCAATCTATATCACCAAACTGACGAGTACTGGTTCAGAGATGACTATACCGGCAGACGGCTGAATGTGACGCTGTTGTTTGGGGCGCGAGGGTCAGATTGAGGAGCATCGTGCCGGATTCCAGTTCCAGATATCATCCCGCAGTCAGGGCGCAATATGAATCGTTCCCGTATCCTCCCAGGAATCCGGCCGATGAGCTGGCCCGGCTTCTGCTGACCGAGATGGATGCCCTGGGTAAGGTAAGCTATTACTGCTTTCAGGGGCGCCTCGACTTAAGAGAAAATATTCGCATTCTGGTCGCTGGCGGAGGCACGGGAGATGCAGCTATATTCCTCGCGGAGCAGTTACGCGGACATCCCGGTGAGGTGGTCTATCTTGATATCAGCAGGGCTTCCATGGAAATTGCCATGGCCCGGGCACGGGTGCGCAAACTGGATAATATTCGCTGGGTGTCTGGCTCGCTGCTCGATATTCCGCAATTGGATCTGGGATGTTTTGACTACATCAACTGTAGCGGCGTGCTCCACCATCTTGAGGATCCTGTTGAGGGCTTGCGGGTAACAGCATCAGCGCTCGCCCCCCGCGGGGTTCTTGGTATCATGGTTTACGCAAAGTATGGCCGGACGGGCGTATATCACTTTCAGGAGCTGATGCGCCTGTTCGGTGGTGAAGACACCGAGTTGGCGGAGATACTGGGTGTGGCCCGATCCCTTATCCATAGTTTGCCGAATACTCATACGCTGAAGTGTGGCCCCATACCACTTACTAGCCAAAAGGCGGCTGAACTTGAAGATGCAGATATAGTGGATCTGTTCCTGCATCCCCAGGACAGGGCATATACGGTATCGGAATTATACGACTGGTTGCATTCCTGTAACCTGGAGCTGGTCGATTTCGTATGTTCACGCCATTTATACGAGCCTGAAACCCACGTTGACGATTCCCAGCTTCTGGGGTTGATCGGCAGATTGCCTCGTCCGCAGCAACAGGCGATCGCGGAGAATATGGGGGGGAATCTATACAAACATGTCTTTTATACGGGGAAAGCAACCCCGCGACGTATTGATGTCGACGACCTCAACAACATCCCCTACTTCTGTGATCTGGTGCCGCTGTCGGCCGAGGAGCGGAGGCTGCTTCAGGAATACGTCATGGCTGCGCCGATCGGCAGGAAATGCCGCCTTCACTTCCCCAGGGGGAATAGCAGTTTTGAAATCCAGATAACCCCCACGACAGGTTTGTTTTTCAGGTTCATTGATGGACAGAGGACTCTTGGTAAGATCATCAAGCTGGTCCAGCGACATGCGCGTGCAGCGGGTATTCAGCGCCCGGATCTGAAAAAGGAGTTCAGGCAGCTTTTCCGCCAGATGAGCTGTAAACATGCCTTGTTACTACGAGGGCGCACCGTGCCGGCCTACAAAACCTATGCGGAGCTCCAGGCTGGATGCAAGCCAAGGAGGCACCCGGAAGGTTTGGCCGAATCGGGGGGGCTGTGAGGGTTAGTATTCAGGCGAACTATATGCGTGTGCAGTGAGAGTATTCGCCTGACACATCTGCTGTTGGCAAGTTATTCGTTCGAGTCCTGCCCGGCGTGCAGGCGCTTGTGCTGCTGGGTGTGGAGTATGGAAATCCACATCATCACTTAGTCTGCCACTGGGGCGCGATAAAACCTGCGTAACTTTCCCCGTGAATGCGCGATGAACCAAAAAAGGGCGCCCCGCCAAGCGGGGCGCCCTCCCGTTTGTCACACTTTAAGTGGGGCAAACTATGCGGCTGTCTCCTTCAGCCTTTCTTCCTGCGGGCGACACCGACCATTCCCAGCAGGCCAGAGCCGAACAGCCAGACCGCAGCGGGCACAGGTACGACTGCCGCCGTCGCAACGGCGCCGCCAAACTCGAACTGCGTGTACTGGTTTGCGAAGCCGAGGGAGTCCTCATTGGCCGTGATCTGGTGCTCGGCGGTACAGTGCAGGCTGGAGAAGCCGGCGCCCGCGGAGTTGGCCGCGCCAGTGCTACAGTTGAAAACAACCGGAGCGTCGGTGCCGATGGCGAATAGGCCGCCGCCCCACTGGGCCTCCAGGATCGGCACCGTGATCGAGAACGAATCATTGGCGCCAATGCTGGTCTTGCTCAGAGTCGCCGGACCGGTGCCATACTCGGCGATCACCGCACTACCCACGGTCGGGGCGCGGAAGCCGAAGTTGCCGGTAGGTGCCGGAAACAGGAACGCAGCGTTCAGGAACATGCCGGTACCAGGCGCACCGCTAGATGGGCCGCAATTCGGGCACTTGATACTGCCACCCGGAGTCATCGGCGTGCCGTTGACTGCAGTCAGATCACCGGCGTTGTCGAAAACCCAGTTGATGCCGGTCGCACCAGTGGTGTCGGCAGCGCCGGAAACGACGCTCTTTTCGCCACCGCCGCTGACGGAGCCGCCGTTCATGACGCGGAACTCGTTGGGTGCCGTGCCCTGTAGGTCAAAGCCTGCATTGAAGACACCATTGTTTGCGGCATCAGCGGCAGGGAACGGGTTGACCGGGCTGGTGTTGTCGCCCAGGTAGAGGACAACAGCCGACGCACCGCTCGAGGCTACGCCCAGTACGGCAGCAAGTGCCGAAGATAACAGAGTTTTTTTCATTGACTACTCCTCCAAAACGAGAGTATGTTCGGTTTCCTGAGGTTGCGCGTACACGATACAAGCCAATCCGCAAGCTTGCGCTACCTGTTAAACTTCAGCCAAGCCAGTTCTCCAAATCCGGGCCTACGAAAAACTTGCCTAAATCTGTAGTTGGACTTAAAGAGAAGCTTCGGTATCTACGGTTCACCACTGCACCATGTGCGCGTTTTAGGACGATGCAACATGCATGCCAGTCAGCTATCTCGTTGGTGAATAAGCCAAATAGCTCTGTTGGCTGGAGGCGGACCTAGCCGAACTGTAAAGTAATCCGACGCAATTCTCCGTTTGGGTCCTTCTCCCCGATCATCAGTGCGTTGGTAACCACATTAACAACAATAAGTTACATCTATCCTGCTGCTCCAGGCATCATTGTTAATAATTCCGACGCATTCAGGTGGCGGATGGTCGTGGAAATGGCCTATCGAACCATACCTTAAGCGCTACAATCGAAATTCATAGATTGTATCTAAATTCCTAGAAGCAGGGGTATGGCTGTGCTGGGTTGTTTTCGCATAGCGGCCGGTTCTGCTTTGATGGAAATAGACTCCATCAATTTGACAATGGTCTGGATGGGGCGAAATAATGCGAGCCGCCAAACGCTGGCGCGACATGGCGTGCGGAGAAGATTTTATAATAATCCAACGGGATTTGCGGCGCGGAAGTGCTGCGTGAGGATCCCGATTTGCTACAGATTTTAGGAGGAGGCGCAAATGTCGATTCGATATCGGCGAGTTGGAGTGTTGTTGTGTAGTTTTTTCGCGTCTAGCAATGCATTCGCGACCAATGGTTACTTCCTGATCGGCTATGGTACCCAATCCCGTGGCATGGGGGGAGCGGCCATCGCACTGCCACAACAAGGAGAAGCGGCTGCCGTCAATCCGGCGGGTTTGGTGGATCTGGGAACCCGCATCGATATCGACGCGGCACTTTTCCTGCCGCGGCGTCGCTCTGCGTGCTGTCTGTCGCAAGAAGGTGTGGTCAGTGGCGCCAACGTGTTTTTGATTCCCAGCCTTGGAGGGGTGTTCAAGTTCAACCGTAGGATGTCCCTGGGGCTTGGCGTGGTCGGCGCCGGTGCGAACACGCGTTTTGAGCAGAATTTTTTCTTCGATGACCCAAACCTGGCAGGGCCGCAAGCGGACCAGAGTAATGGTGCTCTGGGTGTCAGCCTGATCCAGATGATCATGGCCCCAGGGGTAGCCTACAAGGTCGACAAACACAATGCAGTGGGTGTTTCCCTGCAAATTGGTATGCAGCAGTTCAGGGCCTATGGTCTGTCAAACGCATTCGCCAATTTGTCTCAGGATCCGGATAATCTGACGAATCGTGGGAACGACTATTCGTATGGCGCGGGTGTGCGTCTGGGATGGCGAGGCAAGTTCTTCGACAAACGTTTGATGCTGGGCGCCACTTACGCGAGCAGAACCTACATGACCCGATTCGATAAGTACAGGGGGCTGTTCGCAGATGAGGGTAATTTTGATATACCTGAAAATTACGGGCTTGGCATCGCAATCAAACCTGTAGGTGGATTGGTCATCGCATTTGACTGGAAGCGGATCTTGTACAGCAACATTCCGGCGGTGGGTAACCCCGCAACACCGATCAGCGCGGATCCGAATAACACAAAAGACAAGCTGGGGAATGCGAGCGGACCCGGGTTCGGATGGAGCAATCAGAGCATATATAAAGTCGGTATCTCCTATGATCTGACTCATGCCTTTACAGTGAGGGCTGGCTATAATTATGGGAAAACTCCAATAAGAGAAAATGATTCGCTGGAGTTCAACGTGCTGGCGCCCGCTACAACGGAGAAACACATTACGCTGGGCGGAACCTACCGGATCGGTAAGGCCCATGAGTGGAGTTTTGCATACCAGCATGCGCGTCGAAACAAATTGAAGACGAATGTTGACGCCAACGCAGGGCTTCCATTTTCGGGACCCGTGGAGACCGAACTGTATATCAATACATTCGAGATCGGTTATTCATTCAAATTGAATTAGGAAATCCCAGTATTACTATAGAGCCGTGCAGCCGAGGTTGCATGAGCTCTTGCAGGAGGAGCTTTAGGTATGTATTCCAATAAACGAACGATCGCGCGGATAACTGTGCCCAAATCTCTCAGGTCAGCGTTGTTTTGTGCTGCATTGTCGGTGTTTGGCTCTGGTGCGCAGGCGGATACGACGTTGGTGTTTGCCGATAATCTTTCACCTTCCAACCCGTTTCCTGGGGCTAAGCCAACCCAGCAAACCGCGATGGCGCCGGGTGTCGAATTCAGGGTAGTCACATCGACCGGGTTCGTGTCGGGTGGCGGCGAAAAATCCATAATTGGCCAATCGGTGGTCTCCAATCCACCCTCGTTTGTCGATGGCGGACCATTGTTGCCGACTCCGGCGGGCTGGCAGTTTGTGTCCTGGGTCTTTGATTCCAACAATCAGCTGGCTGCCGTACTCAACTCTGATACGACTTTGGGGGCGACGGCGTCGGTGGCGACCTGCAATGGTATCACCAGTGCGGCGCCGCTCGGCGCGACAGGGTTGTTCAGGAATGCGTTATTCCTGGCCGCGCCTTTTGGTTTTCTGGCGCCCACGGTGGGAAGTGCGGCCGCCGCTGCATACGGCGTTGGACAGTTGTCATTCTCGGGTGTCAGTGCCTTTACCGTGCGTATCCCGGTTGCGGAAGCTCAGTGGTCGAACTGTCCTTTCCAGTTGGGAGGCCAGAACAATGCAGGTATATCGTTTCTTGGTACGGTCGGTGCTGACCGGCATACGTTTCGTTTAGTGGCAGACCATGAAATAGGGCCGACCGGGGTTGAGGATTCGCTCGGCTTCGCGGGTCAGAATACGCAATGGGATCTTGTTGGTGTTATCAACAGCGATCCCAGCCCCAATATCACTTCATATTCAACACTGCCCGCGCAGCAACTGGTTATTCCTTTGACAAGTCTGGCTACGGACCGGGAGTCGGATGGACTCTCTATCTCAACGACTGGTTCTAGGGCGGTCACAGGAAGTGCCGGCGGCTCTGTAACCTGTACTGCTACTGATTGCACATACAATCCAGCCGGTTCCGCAGGGACGGATAGCTTCACGATTACGGTGGTGGATGATTGTGCCACGACAGTGGCTACTTGTGTTCAGGGGAGCGGCAATATTACTGTTACAGTCAATGTAACGGCGGCGCCTATTGCTTCCAATGACGCTTTTACCGTGAGCCAGAATAGTGCGAACAATTCGCTCAATCTGACGGCAAACGATTTGCCGGGGAGCGTGGCTATTAATCCGGCGGCAATAACAATAGTTTCGCCACCTGGTAATGGGACGATTGGCACGCCGCTGCCTGGAGATGGCACAGTCAGCTATACGCCAAATGCGGGCTTCTCCGGCACCGACAGTTTTTCCTATACTGTAGATGACACGCTTGGCAATGTCTCGAACACTGCATCGGTCACAGTAACGGTGAATTGCATTGATGCATGTGCTTCGTCCGGTACCGCGCCTTCTGGTGGCATGGTGACCGGTTCTGTGCGCATTACAGCTGCAGATCTTGTCGCTGCAGGCGTGCCGGCCGATGATGGGGCCGATGGGGTCGGTGTTTCCTGTGACCCGGATTGTTTCGATTTTGTCGTGGCAGCACCTGGTGGGCAGGTTCAGGTCGTTTTCGCTCTGTCAGGGCCAATCAAGCCGCAGTCCGTGTATCGAAAAGTAGTAAATGGAACGTGGAGATCTTTCGATTCCACCGGTGGAAATGCGGTTAAGTCGGCCCTTGGTGCTCCGGGTTCTTGTCCTCCACCAGGCGACCCGGCTTATTCCACGGGGCTTGCTGCAGGTGATCTTTGTCTGGAACTCACTATTGTAGACGGTGGTCCAAATGACGCTGATTCGATTGTGGGGCAGGTGAGCGATCCGGGCGGTATTGGCTCTGGCCTACCGGCACCAGTCGTACTTGCGGGGCAGGAACTCAGTAGTACGCCCGGCGGTTGTACCCTGAGTCCGACAGGCAGTTGGCGCAGAGGCGACCTGTGGTTGATAGGTTTGGTGTTGATAGTGCTGGGTTACAGGCTCCATAGTCGTCGAGGCCACGCCAATTAATGTTGGCACCTAGCGGCTTGTCCTGGATAGCAGTTAGTTACTGAGCTGCTTAGGGGCGCTGGAAATAGGCTTGGCGTGGTTGAAAACCACGCCAAGCTTTTCAGTTTGAATACGGAGACGACCGGATCATGCGGAGCCCCTGCGGCCATTGTCTGCTCTAGTTGACAGAATGGTGACCGCGGCCGACATGAAGCATAGATCGTGCGAATCCATTTTCGTGGGGGTGGGTGGGATTGCCTGTGATTGAGGCTATGCTAGCGGGGGAAGTTGTTTCAAACATGTCATGTCTTGCATATTGATTCTCAATGGGCCAAACCTCAATCTCCTTGGGCAGCGAGAGCCAGATACCTATGGCTTGATTACCCTGGATGTGATCATTAGGCGGTTGAATGAGCTTTTGTCGGAGGGGTCGGGTCGACTACTCACCTTCCAGTCCAACGCCGAACACGAACTCATCGACCACATCCACGCTGCCCCCCACGAGGGTATCGATTTCATCATTTTCAACCCGGCGGCCTTCACCCACACCAGCGTGGCCCTGCGCGACGCCCTGCTGGCGGTGAAGATCCCCTTCATCGAGGTGCACCTGTCCAACGTGCACGCCCGCGAGGGCTTCCGGCGCAAGTCGTACTTTTCCGACATCGCTGTCGGCGTCATCAGCGGGCTGGGGCCGATCGGCTATGAGCTGGCGCTGCAGGCGGCGCTGTCGTTTGTTGGCGACAAAAAAGCCGAAAGCTGACGATTCGCCGATTTTCGGCGCAGTTGGGTAACATTTCGCTCCCGGTTAAGCTATACTCCCCGGCCATTCGAGACGGCCGGGATCGGCTTCGCGGCGTTCGACCCGGCACGAGGCAACCAAACCCGCAGGGTGGAGTGAGCGCAGCGAACCCCACCTGAACCCACCAGGCAGGGCAGCATGGACATCCGCAAAGTCAAGAAACTCATCGAGCTGCTGGAGGAATCCGGCGTCGCCGAGATCGAGATCCACGAGGGCGAGGAATCGGTGCGCATCAGCCGCTACACGGCCGCGGTGCCCCCCGCGCCGCCGCCCCCCGTGGCCGTGGCCGCGCCGCCGGTCGCGGCGCCCGCCGCTGCCGCGCCGGCCGAGGCGGCGCAAGAGGAAGCCGGCCAGGCCATCCCCGAGGGCCACATCGTCAGCTCCCCCATGGTCGGCACCTTCTACCGCGCCCCCTCGCCGGGCGCCAGCCCCTTCGTCGAGGTCGGCCAGCGGGTCAGCGAGGGCGACACCCTGTGCATCATCGAGGCCATGAAGATGCTCAACCAGATCGAGGCCGACACCTCCGGCACCATCGCCGCCATCCTGGTCGAGAACGCCGAGCCGGTGGAGTACGGCCAGCCTTTGTTTGTGATTGAGTGAGGGGATAGCCACGGAAAGCACGGAAAGCACGGAAAAAATCATGTTTTCAGGGAGGGAAACGGATGTTGGTAGAAAGGGAGCTTACTTACCGGATCCGTGGATGTATCTTCGAGGTATCCAGGAGGTTGGGGGCGGGGTTTCTGGAGAAAGTGTACGAGAGGGCTCTGCTGAGGGAATTGACCGTGCAGGGCATCGAAGCCAGGACCCAGGTTCCGCTGGCTGTGCACTACAAAGGTGAGGTGGTGGGAGAGTATTACGTGGATATCCTGGTAGAAGATCGCGTTCTTGTCGAATTGAAAGCGCAGGACAGCTTGTCTCCGGTGCATGAGGCTCAACTGATAAACTACCTCAGGGCGAGCGGCCGGCGCGTCGGTCTGCTGGTCAACTTCGTCCACCCACGTGCAATAGTCAAACGCATGACAATCTGACAACCACCTGTCATACAACCAACCATTATCAAGGTTTTTTCCGTGCTTTCCGTGCTTTCCGTGTTTTCCGTGGCCATAACAAGATGCTAGATAAAGTCGTCATCGCCAACCGCGGCGAAATCGCCCTGCGCATCCTGCGCGCCTGCCGCGAAATGGGCATCAAGACCGTGGCCGTCCATTCCGAGGCCGACCGCAGCCTGAAGCACGTGCTGCTGGCCGACGAATCCGTGTGCATCGGTCCGGCGCCCTCGGTGGACAGCTACCTGAACATCCCGGTGCTGATCGCTGCCGCCGAGGTGACCGACGCGGTCGCCATCCATCCCGGCTACGGTTTCCTGTCCGAGAACGCCGACTTCGCCGAACGGGTGGAGAAGAGCGGTTATGTCTTCATCGGCCCGCGCGCCGAGACCATCCGCACCATGGGCGACAAGGTGGCCGCCATCCGCGCCATGAAGGAAGCCGGCGTGCCCTGCGTGCCGGGCAGCGACGGCCCGCTGGGGGACGACGGCGACACCAACCTGCGCCTGGCGCGCAGCATCGGCTACCCCATCATCATCAAGGCCGCCGCCGGGGGCGGCGGGCGCGGCATGCGCGTGGTGCACGCCGAGGCCAACCTGCTCAACGCCATCGCGCTCACCCGCACCGAGGCGCGCACCGCCTTCGGCGACGATACCGTCTACATGGAGAAGTTCCTGGAGAAGCCGCGCCACGTCGAGTTCCAGGTGCTGGCCGACGGCGAGGGCAACGCCATCCACCTGGGCGAGCGCGACTGCTCCATGCAGCGCCGTCACCAGAAGGTGGTGGAGGAGGCGCCGGCCCCCGGCATCACGCCCGAACAGCGTATGGAGATGGGCGAACGCTGCGCGGAGGCCTGCCGCAGGATCAACTACCGTGGCGCCGGTACCTTCGAGTTCCTGTTCGAGAACGGCGAGTTCTACTTCATCGAAATGAACACCCGCGTGCAGGTGGAGCACCCGGTCACCGAAATGGTCACCGGGGTGGACATCGTCAAGGAACAGCTGCGCATCGCCGCCGGCGAAGGCCTGGGCTACCGCCAGGAAGACATCACCTGGACCGGACACGCCGTCGAGTGCCGCTTCAATGCCGAGGACCCGAAGACCTTCCTGCCCTGTCCCGGCACCATTACCCAGTACCACGCCCCCGGCGGGCCGGGCATCCGCGTCGACACCCACATCTACAACGGCTACACCGTGCCGCCCTATTACGATTCCATGATCGGCAAGCTCATCGCCCACGGCGAGGATCGCGCCGCGGCACTGGCGCGCATGCGCGGCGCCCTGTCGGAAGTGGTGATCGACGGCATCCGCACCAACATCGAACTGCACCAGGACATCTGCTCGGACGCAGCGTTCCTGGCGGGCGGCACCGACATTCATTATCTGGAGAAGAAGTTGGGGTTATAGCCACGGAAAGCACGGACAAAGCATTCCGGTTGTAAATAGCCACGGAAAACACGGAAAACACGGACAAAGACGGGGTTTGGGACGGGCCCGCGCTCCGCGCGTGGTCCGCCAACAAGGATCTTGTCCGTGTTTTCCGTGGCTATTACCCCCCTGATCCACCACCCCCCCATGTCCTGGCTCCAACTGACCCTAGACGCCGCCGACCTCGACCCCGAGGCCCTGTCCGCCTTCTTCGAGTCGGCCGGCGCCCTGGCCGTGACTTTCGAGGACGCCGCCGACCAGCCGCTGTTCGAGCCCGACCCCGGCG
>JALSRI010000108.1 GCA_026984835.1 Thiohalobacter sp.
ATCTGCAACCGGATCCTGCCCGGCCAGGCCATCGATCGCGACCGGAACCTGTTCGAACTGGGCGCCGACTCGCTGCTGCTGGTGCGCATCCACGAAGAGATCGAGGCCGCCTTCCCGGGCCGCGTCGAGGTCACCGACCTGTTCGACCACCCGACCATCGCCAGCCTGGCCGGCTACATCGAAGACGTTACCCCGACGAGTACAAGGGTGGAGTGACGAAGGAACCCCGCCGCGCCCGCCCGGCTGCTGCTCTCTTGCAGGAGCTGGCTTGCCCGCGGTGCTGGCGCGGCCGGGGCGAACGGTCGGTGGCCGCCGGGCCCATCGCGGCCAAGGCCGCTCCTACAGGGCGGTGCTGCGAATGCGGGTGGTCTCTTGTAGGAGCGGGCTTGCCCGCGATCCCGGCGCAGCCGGAGCGACGGGTCGGGGGCCGCCGGGCCCATCGCGGCCGGAGGCCGCTCCTACAGGGCGGTGCTGCGAACGTGGGTGGTCTTTTGTAGGAGCGGGCTTGCCCGCGATGCCGGCGTGGCCGGGACGAGCGGTCAGGGGCCGCCGGACCCATCGCGGCCAAAGGCCGCTCCTACAGGGTGGTGCTGCGAACGTGGGTGGTCTTTTGTAGGAGCGGGCTTGCCCGCGATGCCGGCGTGGCCGGGACGAGCGGTCAGGGGCCGCCGGACCCATCGCGGCCAAAGGCCGCTCCTACAGGGTGGTGCGGCGAATGCCACCGTGCCCATCCGTCGGCCGGAATGCAACGGCGTGGGTGGGGCTGCCATTCAATCGTACAGGCCCCGCGCGTACTTCCAGCGCTTGTATACCCACAGCCAGTCCTGCGGCGCCGCCCGCACCTGGGCCTCGACCGCGCGCACGTAGCGGGCCATGACTTCGCCCTCCGGCACCTCGCGCGGCCACTCGCACAGGGTCTCGAAGTGCACTGCGTAGCGGCCGCGGGACAGGCGCTGCATGTGGGCGAACAGCAGCGGCGCGTCGGTGAGGCGGGCGATCTTTTCCAGGCCGGCGAAGAAGGCGGTGTCCCGGCCCAGGAAGGGGTACCAGACCTTGTCTTCGTCCGGGCGCGGACCCTGGTCGGCGACCATGGCCATGATGCGGGGCGCGCTGCGCCGTTCGAGCAGCATCTTCAGCGCCTCGCCGACCGCCACCAGGCGGGTGCCGAAGCGGCCGCGCAGGCGCGCCAGCAGGCCGTCGAGGCCGGGGTGGCCGAGCGGCTTGTAGAGGGCGTCCAGCGGGTGGTCGAAGCGCGCCGCGCAGGCCAGTTGCAGCCATTCCCAGTTGCCGTGGTGGGCGGCCGCCACCAGCACGCTGCGGCCGGCGGCCAGGTGGCGTTCCAGCTCGACCGGGTTGTCGACGGTGACGCGTTCCAGCAGGCGTTCACGCGGCAGGCGCAGGGCGGCGATGGTCTCGAACAGCACCTGCAGGGCGTTGCGGTAGGCCTTTGCCGCCAGCTTCGCGCGTTCTTGCGGTGAACGCTCGGGCAACGCCCGCGCCAGGTTGTCCGCCACCAGCCGGCGCTGGTAGCGGAACAGGTGATACGAGACCAGGAACAGCAGGTCGGACAGCAGGTACAGCAGCGGCAGCGGCAGGTGCGCCAGCACCGGCACCAGCAGCACCGGCCAGCGCGCGGAATCGGTCGGGGGGGCAGGGGTCGGCATGGAGGTGTCATTATTGCACGGTCCGGGTTGAATACTCACGCCCGCCAGCCGCTATACTGGCGACATCCAGGTGCCAGGAATCACGCATGGAACAGGATCCGCCGGAACTCCAGGAAGCCGTCCGGGCCATCGGCGCCGGCGACTTCCGGCGCTCGTTCGCCCTGGTCGAACAGCTGGCGCGGCTGGGTCAGCCGCTGGCCCAGCATTTTCTCGGCTGGCACTACCACATGGGCATAGGCGCCGGCCAGAACGACGGCCGGGCGGTGGAGTGGTGGCTGCGGGCGGCGCGCCAGGGCCTCGCCGAATCCCAGCAGGGGCTTGGCTGGGCCTACGAGCACGGCCGCGGCGTGGACCAGGACTTCGGCGAGGCCTACCGCTGGTACAGCCGCGCCGTGCGCGGCGGCGACCAGGAAGCGAAGGCGGGTCTGCACGGGGTGGCCGGCAAGCTCTCGCCGGAGCAGATCCGCGCCATCGAGGCGGAGTTCGGGGACGACTGAAGCCGGGTTAGCGGCTGGTTGCGGTACGGTGTCCTGCGAACCAGCGCCACACCGCGCCGGTGGGGCGGTCGATGCCGGTGCGTGCGTAGTAGAGGGCGCGCTGGTCGTGCACCAGGTGATGAATGTGGTCGAAGGCATCGGCGCGGCCGCAGAACAGGATACGGTCACCGTCGCGCAGTGCCTCGTCCATGTCGGGCAACAGGATCTGCGTCGACTCGCGTTTCAGCAGCAGCGGCACGCAGGGCAGGCGGTAGTTGCGGTCGCGCGGGTCCGTGCAGATGTCTGCCAGGGTCACTGTTTCACCGGCGGCCAGGCAGACGGATACGGCCGGCGTCTGCCGCGGCGCGATGTCGATGTCCCAGATCTCCGGCGCCGTCTCGTCCATTACGCCCACCACCCGGCTCACCAGCACATTGGCCCAGCTCTCGTCCTGGTCGCGTGCCAGGCGCAGGAAGTCGCCCAGCAGCGGCGCCAGGATCAGACTCAGGGCGCGCATGGCGACGATGGTGCCGGGGTGCATGATCAGGTCGATGCGGGCCGCCCCGAAGATGGCTCGGTTGCCGCTGCGGTTCTGGCGCGCCACCATGAACAGCGCCGGGTTGAGGTCCCTGGCCGTCATCAGGATGGACAGGTTGTTGGTGTCGTTGTCGGTGCCGGCGACGATGCCGGCGGCCGAGTCCACGCCGGCCTGCAGCAGCGTGCCGGCCTCGGTGCCGGTCCCTTCGATGGCGCCCGGCGGTGCCCCGGTCGTATCGATGTCCGCCTCGACGATGCGGGTGTCGATGCCTTCCGCCGCCAGCTGCCGCTGCACCGCCTTGCCGAAGCGGCCGTAGCCGCACAGGATCCACTGGCCGCGCGGCGGCTTCTGGAACTCCGGCAGCGGCGCGTTGTGCACGGCCGTCATCCAGGCCCACACCAGGTACATGCTGGGGGAGTGGAACATCATGCCGAAGCGGCGCGCGAAGGCCTCGTAGGGGTCGATGATGTAGTCGGTGCCGAAGGAGGCCATGTTGGCCGCGCTCTCCTTGTTCTCGGCCCGGCAGGTGACGACCCGGTCCGGCGCCAGCAGCTTGGTGGTGATGGCGACGGTCAGATTGACGTGGTCGTCGCTGCTCAGCGCCAGCACCGAGCGGCACTGGGGGTGTTTCAGGCCGGCGGCCAGCAACGTGTCCGATTCGGTGGCGTCGCCGCACAGCGCCGGCACGTAGTCCGGCAGGTCCTCGACTTCCAGGTCGAGGATGCGTTCCTGGCTGGCGTCCACCACCACGCAGTGGATGCCGTGCCCGACCAGTTCGCGCACCAGCAGGGCGCCGGCGTCGCCGTAGCCGCACACGATGTGGAAGGGTTCCTGGATGCGGCGCACCTTGCGCGCGAAGGCGGAAAAGGCCAGCGCCCGGCGCAGTCCCTGGTCCTGGATCAGCGACAGGATGGAGCCGATGGCGTACAGCCAGGCCACCACCGTGGCGTAGATGATGAACGTGGTCCACATGCGCTGGGCGTCGGTGAAGGGATAGGGGATCTCGCCGAAACCGATGGTAGAGCCCATGAAGCTGACGAAATAGGTGGCGTGGAAGAAGTCCATGCGCCAGGGGTTGCCCTGGTCGTCCTGGCCGGGAATCAGCACCAGGCCGAGGATGGATACCGCGTAGGTCGTGATGAGCACGATCAGCGGCAGGCGCATGCGCCGCAGCATGAGAAAGACGATGTTCTGCATGGCGGCGCTCCGTCGGCCCGCGCCTAGCGGCGGAAGGTGGCCGTTTCCACGACCAGCAGCAGCACCGAGATCAGGTTGGCCAGCAGCGCGCCGCCCGACAGCGACACGATGCTGGAGATCGGTCCCTGGGTCAGATCGGTGTGGGTGATGTACAGCGCCGTGCCCCAGACCATGGCGGCGGCGATGAGCTGCAGGTCGGCCACCAGGCTGGTGGCCAGCAGCAGGGCGCCGATGTGGGCGCGGTCGCCGAACTTCATGATGGTGGCGATCAGGCTGACGATGAGGGCGGCAAACAGCTC
Source organism: Thiohalobacter sp. (assembly GCA_026984835.1). Taxonomy (GTDB): domain Bacteria; phylum Pseudomonadota; class Gammaproteobacteria; order DSM-19610; family DSM-19610; genus JALSRI01. Next base: position 4,175 of record JALSRI010000108.1, read on the forward strand.
GTAGGCATTGTGGTGGATGGGGTCGTCCAGTTCGCCGACGAAGAAGCCGAAGTTCAGGGTCAGGGCGAGCACCGAGAAGAACGCGAAGAGGACCTTTTCCAGATTCATTGTTGTGACTCCTGCCGTGGTGTGGGTCTCATTGTAGCCGCTTTGCGATGCGTGCGGCGCCGCCGCGGCGACGGTCGCCGCCGCACTCGAAGGACCGGCCCCGGCGGGTCACGGCATGCACGCCGCCGAAGAACAGGTTGCGGTCGGGCCAGCGGTGCACGGCGTCGAACTGCGAGGCCAGCGCTTCCACCACGCCGGCGTCGAAGCCGTGCTCGATGTGCAGCAGGCCGGATTCATAGTGGATGCGCGGCCGGTCCACGGCCTCCTGCAGCGCCAGGCCGTCGTCGATGCGGTGCAGCAGCACCTGCAGCAGGGCCGAACGTATGCGGTTGGAGCCGCCGGAACCGAGCGCCGTCTCGCTGTCGCCGTGCAGCAGCAGGCTGGGCGCCATCATCGAGGTCAGCCGGCTGTCGGGCCGCCAGCGGTGGAAGCCGCCGGGGTTGAGATCTTCCTCGCCGAGCATGTTGTTGAGCATGATGCCGGTGTCGCCGGGCATGTGGCCGCAGCCCTCGCCGTTGCTGGCGGTCAGGCTGGCGACGTTGCCGGCGGCGTCGATGACGCTGATGTGGGTGGTGCCGCGGCGCGCCCGGGCGCGGCCGTCGACGCGCGCCCGCCAGGTCGCCACCAGTTCCTCGCCCAGCAGGGCGTCGCCGCCGGCCTCGATGGCGTGTTCCAGGCGCGCCTCGTTGGCGGCTTCCATGACCCGCGCCAGCAGCGCCAGCCGCCGTCCGGCGTCGCGCGGCAGGGCTGCGCCCTGCAGCAGCCGCAGGGCGAAGCCGATGAGCAGGCCGCCGGAGGAGGGCGGCGGGTTTGTGTACAGGGTGGCGTCGCGGTAGCGGGTGCGCAGCGGCTCGCGGATGCGGGTGCGGTAGCCGGCCAGGTCGTCGGCGCGCAGGTGGCCGCCGTGCTCGCGGCAGGCGGCGACGATCTGGCGGGCGATGTCGCCCTGGTAGAACAGGGCGTCGCCCTCGCGCGCCAGGGCCTCCAGGCTGTCGGCCAGTTCCGGCTGGTGCAGGGTTTCGCCCTCGCCGACCAGCTTGCCGGGGTCGTTGCGGCTGGCGAAGCGGCGGCGCGCCGTCTCGCTGCTCAGGTAGATGGGGCGCACCACGTCGAAGACGTAGGCCTGCAGGGCGTTGATGCGTACGCCGTTGCGGGCGTGTTCGATGGCCGGCGCCATCAACGCCCCCACGGGCAGGGTGCACAACTCGCGCTGGATGTCGAACAGGCCGCGCACCGTGCCCGGCGTGGCGACCGCGCCCCAGCCGATATGGAACTCCTGGGTGGTGGCGCCGAAATCGGCGTGGATGGGATGGAAGTCGAGTTCCGCCGGCGGCCGCGGCCGGCGCGGCGTGTGGGTGAAGAAATCGTACAGCCGCACCGGCGCGCCGGCGGGACGCGCCAGCAGGAAACCGCCGCCGCCCGGCGAGGTGAGCACTGGTTCGGCGACACAGGCGCACCAGTGGGCGGCGACCACGGCATCGAAGGCGTTGCCGCCGGCGGCCAGCACCTCGACGGCGGCCTCGGCGGTGAGCGGGTGGCCGGCGGCTACTGCGCCTGCGGCCGGCATGGGGACGGGGTCGGGGTCATGGGAGGCACCCATTATGCCGAATCCCCGTGCCGCGCATCCAGTTGGCGGCTGCAGGGTGGATACTGGTACACTGCCGGGTCACACCTCCCCAGGCAGGACCCGATTCCCGATCATGCAGGACAGCAGCCCGTTCCCCTGGCGCGGCAGTTTCTTTCTCGTCGGCGCGCCGCGTTGCGGCACCACCTCGATCAGCAAGACCCTGGCCGCGCACCCGCAGGTGTGCTTCTCCAAGCCCAAGGAGACCCATTTCTTCGCCCTGGCCGCCGCCGGCATGGACGACGACACCCTGCGCCGCGAATTCCTGCGCCGCCACTACTACGAGTGCCCCGTGCGGGGGCGCTTTCTCGGCGAAGGCTCGGTATCGACGCTGTACGCGCCCGCGGCGCTGCGCGGGATCCAGCGTTTCGACCCCGGCGCCCGCTTCCTGGTGGCGGTGCGCAACCCGGTCGACATGCTGCCGTCCTACCACGCCCGCCTGCTGTATTCGCTGGACGAGGACGAGACCGATTTCGCCCGCGCCTGGGCGCTGCAGGAAGAACGTGCCCGCGGCGCCCGCCTGCCGCCGCGTTGCCGCGACCCGCGCCTGCTGCAGTACGGCAACATCGGCCGGCTCGGCGAGCACGTCGAAAGGCTGTTCGAGACCGTCGGGCGGGAAAACTGTTTCGTGATCCTGATCGACGACATCAAGACCCGCAACGCCGCGGTCTACCGCGAGGTGCTGGACTTCATCGGCCTGGACGACGACGGCCGCGCCGGCTTCGTGCACAAGAACGAGAACCGCGGCTACCGCTCGCGCTTCCTGCAGCAGTTCGTGATGAATCCGCCGGCCTGGATCACGCGGCTGATGCTCAAGCGTCAGCACAAGGGGCTGGGGCGCATGCCGCTGCTGCGCGCCATCCGCCGGCGCATCAAGAAGAAGAACAAGGTGCGGGTGGGGCGGCCGCCGCTGGACGCGGCCCTGCGGGCGGAGTTGCGCGACTTTTTCCGCGACGACGTCGCGCGGCTGGGCAGGCTGATCGGGCGCGACCTGTCGCAGTGGGGATGATGTCCCCCGCATGACTCAGATCAGCAGCTCGACCCGCGGCGTCGCCTTCGCATCACCGGTCTCGACCTCCGGCAGGCATTCGACCAGTCGCGCCGGCGGCGCGCGGTAGCGCCCGACCAGCAGGTCACGAACCGCATCGGCGCGCCGTTTCGCCAGCGCCTGCAACTGCCTGTCCTCCACCCGTGCGCCCTGGCCGGCCGCCGCCAGCACCGCCCGGTCCGCTTCCACCGCCACGCCGCAGACGCGCACTGCGATGCGCGGACGCTTGCGCAGGACGGCGGCGATGCGCGACAGGTAGTCGCCGGCCGTCGCCGGCAGCCGGGCGGAGCCGGCCGCGAAGCTCACCGGGTCGAGACGCAGGCGGGTGGCCTGCTGGTGGGCGAACTTCGCAATCGAGATCAGCGTGCCATAGGGTTGCAGCGCCATGCTCAGGTATTGCAGCGCGCCGGCCCGCAGGCCCCTGGCGAGCGCCTGTCGCAGCGCGTCGCTGAAGTCGAAATCGGGCGCCGCCGGGTCGCCGCGCACCGGCAGTTTCAGGTGGATGGTGTTGTTGTCGTCGCGCAGCACGTCCAGCGCCGCGTCCAGCGGCATGTCCAGCGACGCCTGCAGTTTCCTGGCCTGGCCGTTGTCCAGCGAGGTCAGATCGAGCTGGTAGAGGGTGAGGTCGGTGACGCTGTCCAGTCGGCCGGCGGCCAGTTCCAGCTTCGTGTCGGCCAGCAGGGTGCCGCTGCGCAGCCGCACGCCCAGGGCCCGGGCCGTGTAGGACGACAGCGGCGGCAGTTGCAGGCCTTCGATGTTGGCCTCCAGTTGCACGGCCGGCGGGCGCGCAAAGGGCTTGAATTCGCCTTCGGCGCGGAAGCGGCCGTCCCGGCCCAGGGTGCCGGCCGCCTGCAGCGGGCTGGCGTCGTCGGGGCGGCCGCTGTCGAGGGCGCCGACGGCCAAGCGGTCGAAGGTGAGGATGAGGCCGAAAGGCGGCTGCACGGCGTGGTCCTCGAAGCGCAGGCGGTTGCCGCCTTCGCCGTGGATGGCGGCGATGCGCAGCCGCGTATCCCCGCCGCGGGTCTTTCCACGGGCCTCGGCGCCGGCCCCGTCGGCGGTCAGCGCGGCCAGGGCGGCACCGAGGCGTTCGGTGTTCAGCCCGCCGCCGGCGTCACGCTGCAGGCGCGCATCGGCGCCCTCGAACCGGACCGTGCCCAGCGCCAGCGCATGGTCGCGCCAGTCGAGGGGGCCGGCCTGCAGCCTGTCCACGGTCAGCAGCGCCGGTGCCGCTTCGTCGCCGCCCGGCGTCGGTATCCCGAGTCGCAGGCCCCGCGCCTCGATGGCGCCGGCGCGGGCCGCGTCCATCGCTTCCGCCTCGACGGCGGACAGCCGCAGCGCCTCGGCGGCCAGCAGCCGGTAGCCGGCGTCGGCGCCCTGCACGGCCAGGCCGTCCAGCGCCAGTTGCCCGCGGTAGTCCAGGGCGGCGGCTTCCCCGCCGGTAAAAGCGAAGCGGCCATCGACGCGCGCCGCCTGCTGGTCCAGGCGCAGCCGCGGCCGCGCCAGGCGGGCGTGAAGCTCGCCGGTTTGCAGCCTGCCGTCGCCCTGCACACGCAGGACGCCGCTGCTGTCGAGCCGCGCCTCGCCCTGCCAGAGGACGCGTTGCGACCGGACGCCGCCGTGCCCGACGCTCAGTTGCAGCCCTTCCACCTGAAGGCGTCCCGACTGGGTGATCGCCAGGCCGCTCTTCAGCGAGCGCAGCTCGAAACGGCTGTCGGCGCCGAGGCGGCCCTGCAGGCCGCCGACGCCGGCCAGTTCGCGGAAGTCCGCCAGCGCCAGGCCGTCGAGTTGCAGCCGGCCGCGGTACAGGGCCGGTTGCGCGAAGGGTGCCACTGTGCCCTCGAAGCGCAGCGCGGCGCCGTCGAGGCTGGCGGTGACGGCCAGGGTGGCGGGGGTGGCCGGTGTCCAGCTCGCCAGGTCGTGCAGCGCCAGCCTTTCGATGACGGCCCGCAGCCGCAGGCCGGGCTGGCGGTAGTCGATGCGCAGGTCGGAGACATCGAGTGCGTCGATGCCCAGGTCCCAGGACGGCGCGCGGCCGGCGTCGTCCGCGGCGGGTACGGCGACGCCGCCCAGCTTCAGATTGCCGTCGCCGGGCCGTTCGACCACCAGGGTGACGCCGTCGAACTGCACCGACTGCAGTTCCACGCGTCGATGCAGCAGCGCCGGCAGCGATACCTCGATACGCGCCCGGCCGGCCGCTGCGAGGATACGACGGCCATCCCGGACCTGCAGGCCGCGCAGGCCGAGCGAACCGGTGAACAGGTTCAGGTCGACATCCTCCAGCCGCACCTGCGCACCGGTGTGTTGCTGCAGCCAGTCGACGGCCAGGTAGCGTACCGCCAGCGGCAGCAGCGACAGCAGCAGGGCGACGGTGACCAGGGTGGTCACGGCGGTGACGGAGGCGAGGCGGCTGCGCCACCTGGATACGACATCCCCGCCGGTGGCAGACGCGTTCATGTTCCTTCCTCGAGTGTTGCGGCTGCCGGCAGGCCAGGGGCCGGCGCGCTTCAGGCGCTTTCCTCCACCGGCAGGCCGGCCAGCTTCCACTCCGGGAAACCGTCCTCCAGCCGCCGGGCCTTCAGCCCCTCGCGGCGCAGCCGGGCCACGGCATCGAAGGCCAGCACGCAGTGGGGGCCCCGGCAGTAGGCCACGACTTCCTGCTCCGGGTCCAGCCGGGCCAGGTAGTCTTCCAGCTCGGTCAGCGGCACGTTGACGGCCCCCGGCACGTGGCCGGCGGCGTATTCCTCCGGCGGCCGCACGTCCAGCACCGTGACCAGGCCGTCGCGGGCGCGTTCCAGCAACTCCTCGCGGGGCAGGGGTTCCAGCTCGTCCTTGACGCCAAGATAGCTGGAAACCAGTCGTTCCACCTCGGCCAGGTGGCGCTCGGCCACCCCGCGCAGGGCGTCCAGCAGCTGCACCACGTCGTCGCCGCTGATCCGGTACCAGACCTTGAGGCCCTGCTTGCGGCAGGTCACCAGGCCGGCCTGGCGGAGCTGCTGGAGGTGCTGCGAGGTGTTGGCCACGCTGAGGCCGGCCACCCGCGCCAGGGCATCGACGCTGCGCTCGCCCTGGGCCAGGTATTCCAGCAGTTCCAGCCGGTTGGCGTTGCCCAGCGCCTTGCCGACGCGGGCGAACTGGCTGAACAGGTCGTGCTTGAAGCTGTTTTTCGTTGACATCCCGGCGTGATCCGCTATGCTGATATTCAATTAATCAATTGAATAATTGTTCCGTTCATTATAGCAGGCGGCCGGGGGTTGGCAATCTGCGCATCGCTGCACGGGGGTTGGGCATGTCCATCCAGGAAACGATTCTCGACAACGAAGTCGCCATCCGGCTCGGCTTCTTCTTCGGCACCTTTGCCGTCATGGCGGTGTGGGAAGTGCTGGCACCGCGCCGCGCACTGACGGTCTCCCGGGCGTTGCGCTGGGTCAACAACCTGGGGCTGGTGTTCTTCAACAGCTTCGTACTGCGGTTGCTGTTCCCGGCCGCGGCGGTGGGCATGGCGGCGTTCGCCGCCGAACAGGGCTGGGGCCTTTTGAACTACTACGGCGTGCCGGCCGGCCTCGCCGTCCCGGCCGCCATCGTGGCCATGGACCTGGTCATCTACCTGCAGCATGTCCTGGTGCACGCCGTGCCGGTGCTGTGGCGCCTGCACCGGGTGCACCACGCCGACCCGGACTACGACGTCACCACCGGGGCGCGCTTCCACACCCTGGAGATCATCCTCTCCATGCTCATCAAGTTCGCCACCATCCTGGTGCTGGGGCCGCCGGTGGTGGCGGTGGTGGTCTTCGAGGTGGTGCTGAACGCCATGGCCATGTTCAACCACGGCAACGTGCGCCTGCCGGGCGGCCTGGACCGGGTGCTGCGCTGGCTGGTGGTGACGCCCGACATGCACCGCGTGCACCACTCGGTGGAGGACGACGAGGCCAACAGCAATTTCGGTTTCAACCTGTCCTGCTGGGACCGCCTGTTCGGCACCTACCGCGACCAGCCGCGCGCCGGTCACCAGGGCATGACCATCGGCATCCACCACTACCGCGACCCGAAATGGGTCACCTGGCTGCCGGGCCTGCTGGCGCTGCCCTTCGTGGGCCGCATCACGGGCTATGTCATCAACCGCCGCGAATGGCGCGACGGAGAGGGGGTATGACGACCCGACTTGCGCGCATCCTGCTGTTCCTGGTGCTGGCGACCGGCATCGGCCTGGCGGTGGCCTACCGCGACCGCTTCGACGCGGCGGCGCTGCAGGCCTGGGTGCAGGACGCCGGCGCCTGGGGGCCGCTGCTGTTCGTGGCCGCCTACGCCCTGGCCGCGGTGCTGTTCCTGCCGGGCTCGGTGCTGACGCTGGCGGGCGGGGCGCTGTTCGGGCCGGTGCTGGGGACCCTGTACAATCTCACCGGCGCCACCCTGGGCGCCACCCTGGCCTTCCTGGTGGCGCGTCACCTGGCCTCGGACTGGGTGGCGCGCAAGACCGGCGGCCGCCTGAAACAGCTCATCAACGGCGTGGAGGGGGAGGGCTGGCGCTTCGTCGCCTTCGTGCGCCTGGTGCCGCTGTTTCCCTTCAACCTGCTGAACTACGCACTGGGCCTGACCCGTATCCGCCTGTCGCACTACGTGCTCGCCAGCTGGATCTTCATGCTGCCGGGCGCCGTCGCCTACACCTACCTGGGCTACGCCGGCCGCGAGGCGGTGGCGGGCGGCGAAGGACTGATTCGCAAGATCCTGCTGGCCGTCGCCCTGCTGGCGCTGGTGGCCTTTCTGCCGCGGCTGGTGGCGCGCCTGCGCGAGGGCCCGATGCTGTCCATACCGGAACTCAAGCAGAGGCTCGACGCCGGGGAGGACCTGCTGGTGCTGGACGTGCGCACCACCGAGGACTTCAGTGGCGAGCAGGGCCACATTCCCGCCGCGCGCAACATTCCGCTGGAGGAGCTGCCCCGACGCCTCCAGGAGATCGTCGACTACGAGGAGAAGCCGGTGGTGCTGGTGTGCCGCACCGACCGCCGCTCGGCCAGGGCGGCCGACATCCTGGCTGCCAACGGCTTCGCCGACGTGCACGTGGCGCGCGGTGGCATGACGGACTGGAACGCCAACGGCTACCCGCGCGCATGAACGGCGGCTGAACGCGCATCGGTCACCGGAATACGGAACCGACGCACTACCACGCGTTCATACGACGTATCGACCTTGGGGGGAGAGGGGGCAGAGTGAAACGGGATCTGATCGTCGTCGGCGGTGGCGCCGGCGGCCTGGTGGTGGCCAGCGTGGCCGCCCGGCTCGGTCTGAAGGTGACGCTGATCGAGAAGAACGAGCGTCTCGGCGGCGACTGCCTGCACACCGGTTGTGTGCCCAGCAAGACGCTCATCCACAGCGCCCGTGTGGCCGCGCTGATGCGCCGGGGCGCCGACTTCGGCCTCGCCGCGGTCGAGCCGCAGGTGGACCTGGGCCGGGTCATGGACCACGTCCGGTCGGTGATCGACCTCGTCCAGCAGCACGACGATCCGCAGCGCTTCCGCGACTACGGCTGCGAGGTGCTGTTCGGCGCGGCCGGGTTCACCGGCCCGCACAGCGTGCGCGTCGGCGACCGCCTGCTGCAGGCGCGCCGCTTCGTGATCGCCACCGGTTCGCGCCCCCTGCTGCCGCCCCTTGAGGGGCTGGCGCAGGCCGGTTGTCTCACCAACGAGAACATCTTCTCCCTGCGCGAGCTGCCACGCCGCCTGCTGGTGCTGGGCGGGGGCGCGATCGGGGTGGAGATGGCGCAGGCCTTCCAGCGCCTGGGCAGCCGGGTGACGCTGGTCGAGCGGGCACCGCAACTGCTGCCAGCGGAGGACGCGGAAGTCGCCGGCCTGCTGCGCCGGCGCCTGGAGGCCGAAGGGGTGGTGGTGCACACCTCGACCCGTGCCGAGGCGGTCGGCCTGGACGGCGGGGTGCGCCGGCTGCGCTGCAGCGGTGGCCTGGAGCTGGCGGGGGAAGCGCTGCTGGTGGCGGTGGGACGGCGTCCCAACGTCGAGGGCCTCGGCCTCGAGGCGGCCGGCGTGAAGACGGGGCCGCGCGGCATCGAGGTCGACCGGCGCCAGCGCAGCTCGCAGAAACACATCTACGCCTGCGGCGACGTGTGCGGTCCCTGGCCGTTCACGCACATGGCCGAGTACCAGGCCGGCATCGTCATCGCCAACGCCGTGTTCCGGTTCCCGAAGAAGACCGACTACCGGGTGGTGCCCCGGGTCACCTACACCGACCCGGAAGTGGCGCGGGTCGGTCTCAACGAGCGCCAGGCGCGGGAACGGGGTATCGACTGCGAACTGTTGCGCGTCCCGTTCAGCGATATCGACCGGGCCCTGACTGGGGCCGAGCCCTGGGGCGAGGCGCGGCTGCTGGCGCGCAGGGGCCGCATCCTGGGAGCGACCCTGATCGGCCCGCAGGCCGGCGAACTGATCCATGAAATCGTCCTGGCCATGCAGACCGGCCGCCGTATCGCCGACCTCTCGGCCACCATTCACGCCTACCCGACGCTGTCCCAGGTGCACCGCCGGGTGGTCAATACCCACTACGGCCGCAAGCTGTTCAGTCCGCGCAGCCGCCGGCTGGTGCAGTGGCTCAATCGCCTGCTACCCTGAACCCATGGATCCACAGGTCTACGAAAGCTGGTATTACACCTGCCGTGGCCGCTGGATGGCCCGGCGCGAATTCTCCCTGCTGCTGCGCCTGCTGCGTCCGCACGCCGGTTGCAGCCTGCTGGACGTGGGCTGCGGCACGGGCTATTTCAGCCGCCGTTTCGCCGCCAGCGGCCTGCGCGTGACCGGCATCGACCCCGATCCCGCCATGCTGGAATTCGCGCGCGGGCAGGGCGGCGATGTAAGCTATCTGCGCGGCGACGCCCTGGAGCTGCCGTTCGCCGATGCGAGTTTCGACTATTGCGCGGCCGTGACCAGCCTGTGCTTCGTGTCCGACCCGGCGCGGGCGCTGGCCGGGATGTGGCGATTGTGCCGGCGCGGCCTGGTGCTCGGCCTGCTCAACCGCCACAGCCTGTTGTACCTGGTCAAACGCGGCCGCGGTGGTTACCGCGGCGCCCGCTGGGACACCGCCGCCGAGGTGCGCCGCTGGTGCCGGCCGTTGCGGCCGGCCGCGGCGCCGCAGTTGGCCTGCGCCATCTGGCTGCCGGGCGGCGGCTGGCTGGCGCGGGGCCTGGAATCGCTGCTGCCCGAGAACCCCTGTGGCGGCGGCTTCCTGGCCGCGGCCCTGCACAAGGGCGCCTAGTCACCAACTTTTGTCACGGAATCCGAATGCACGCCACGCTGCCCCTGCTCGAAGACACCGATTTTCCCGCCATCCGCCGTGGCCGGCTGCAGACGCTGCAGGTCAACCTGGGCTACCGCTGCAACCAGTCCTGCCTGCACTGCCATGTCAACGCGGGTCCCAACCGCCGCGAGCAGATGACGCGGCGCACCCTGGACGAGGTAATCGACTTCCTGCAGTCGTCCGGCGTCGCCAGCCTGGACATCACCGGCGGCGCGCCCGAGCTGCACCCGCAGTTCCGCTACCTGGTCGAGTCGGCGCGGGGGCTGGGCCTGCATGTCATCGACCGCTGCAACCTGACCGTCCTGAACGAGCCGGGCCAGGAAGACCTGGCCGACTT
>JALSRI010000109.1 GCA_026984835.1 Thiohalobacter sp.
CCGAGTGGGTCGGTCCCTACAACGATCTCGCCTTCGGCCTGTACAAGGCCGCGAAGTACTACTACTACCCCGGCTGGCACGAGCCCGGCACCACGCTGGAGTGCATGATCAACAAACAGGCCTTCGATGCGCTGCCGGAAGACTTGCAGCACATCGTGCGCAATGCCGCACGGGTCGCCAACCAGGACATGCTGTCGGAGTACGTGGCGCGCAACAACCAGGCGCTGCAGGCCCTGAAGAACGAACACGGCGTCGACGTGCGGCGCCTGCCCGACGAGGTGCTGGCGCGGCTGCGCGAACTGTCCGACCAGGTGGTGGCGGAACTGGTCGAAAAGGACCCCAATGCGCGCAAGGTGTTCGAATCGTTCAGCTCCTTCCGCGACCAGGTGGTGGAATGGGACGACATCTCCGAGCGCGCCTATCTGAATGCGCGTGCCGGCGTATAGACGTTTGGCCAGTTGTGGCCGGCTGTCCGCCGTCCTTCTGCTAGAATCGGCCGTGGAAACGAACTCCGGGTGGTCCGGATCAAGGAGGTGAAAAGGAATGACCTACAAGATCGAAGACATCGAGGGCATCGGCCCCGCCTACCGCGAGAAACTGATGGTGGCCAGCATCACCACCACCGACGATCTGCTCAAGCTGTGCTGCGACGCCAAGGGGCGTTCACAGGTTGCCGAAAGCTGTGGTCTTTCGACCAGGCAACTGCTCAAGTGGGCCAACATGGCCGATCTCATGCGCATTTCCGGCGTGGCCGGCGAATACGCCGAACTGCTGGAAGCCGCCGGCGTGGATACGGTCAAGGAGCTGCGCAACCGCAACCCCGAGAACCTGGCGGAGAAGATGAAGGAAGTCAACGAGAGCAAGAAGCTGACCCGGGTCGTCCCGTCCGCCAGCCAGGTGGGCAAGTGGGTCGAACAGGCCAAGTCGATGGATCCTGTCATCACCCACTGAGCGCCACGGCCGCGCCGATGTGTTACCATCCGCCGGCTCACCGAGCGAACGGAATTCCAAACGAGGGAGAGACGACATGCGTATTCTACTGAGTGCACTGGTTGCAGGTCTGCTGGTGCTGGGCGGCTGCAGCAAGGGCGGCGACGAAGCCAAGACATCTTCGACCGATTCCATTCTGGACAAGGCCGCGTCGGCCGCAAAATCGGCTGCGGAGAAGACGGGCGATCTGGCCGGACAGGCGGGCGAGGCCGCCAGGGAAGCCGCCACGGCAGCGGGTGAACTGGCCTCTGGAACGGCGGAAGGCGCGAAGGAACTGGCCTCCGACGCTGCGGATGCGGCCAGGGATGCCGGCGCCGCGGCGGCCGACACCGCCTCTGCCGCCATGGACAAGGTCGGCGATGCGGCTTCCGGGGCCGTCGATGCCGGCAAGCAGGCCGGCACGGATGCGGCCCGGGATGCCGCCGACAAGACCGAAGCGGCAGCCATGGAGCTGATGAAAGACAAGCAGTAAGCCGTACCCGCGTTTGTCTGCCGGGGCCGCCGCTGGCCCCGGCACGGCAAGCGCTCCTACTTCAGCAGTGACCCCAGCAGGCCGCGCGCCAGGCGTCGGCCCATGGTACTTCCCAGCGAACGCACCACGCTCTTGAGCATGGCCTCCATGATGCCCTGGCGGTTGGAGCGCCGTGCCCGCGGTTTCGATGCGTTCCCGATGCGTTGCTGCGCAGCCTGGCTTTCCCTGTCGGCACGCGCCTTGAGCATTTCATAGGCCGACTTGCGGTCCACCCGTTGGTCGTAACGGTCACCGAGGCGGCTCTCCGCGATCACCGCCTGGCGCTCGGCGCGCGTGATCGGACCCATGCGCGACGATGGCGGCCGTATCAGGGTGCGCTGCACCGGGCTGGGCACGCCCCGCCCGGTCAATGTCGATACCAGCGCCTCGCCGACGCCCAGCTGCGTGATCACCGCGCGGGTGTCGATCTTCGGGTTGGGACGGAAGGTGTCGGCGGCCGCGCGCACCGCTTTCTGGTCGCGTGGCGTGAAGGCGCGCAGGGCGTGCTGTACGCGGTTGCCGAGCTGGCCGAGCACGCTGTCGGGAATGTCCAGCGGGTTCTGGGTGACGAAGTAGATGCCCACGCCCTTGGAACGGATCAGGCGCACCACCTGCTCGACCTTGTCCAGCAGGGCGTCGGGTGCATCGTCGAACAGCAGGTGTGCCTCGTCGAAGAAGAACACCAGTTCCGGCTGCCGGGGGTCGCCGATCTCCGGCAGCTCCTCGAACAGTTCCGACAACAGCCACAGCAGGAAGGTGGAATACAGGCGCGGCTGCCGCATGAGCCTGTCGGCGGCCAGCACGTTGATGATGCCGCGGCCGTCGCGGTCGCGCCGCATCAGCTCGCGCAGCTCCAGCGCCGGTTCGCCGAAGAAGCGGCGGCCGTCCTGCTGCTCCAGCACCATGAGGCGGCGCTGGATGGCGCCTATGGACGGGCGCGGCAGGTTGCCGTATTCCAGTGTCAGTTGTTTCGCGTTCTCGCCCATGAACGTCAGCAGCGCGCGCAGGTCCTTGAGGTCCAGCAGCAGCATGCCTTCGTCGTCGGCGATGCGGAAGGCCGCGTAGAGCACGCCTTCCTGGGTTTCGTTCAGGTCCATCAGCCGCGCCAGCAGCAAGGGCCCCATTTCGGAAAGGGTGGTGCGTACGGGGTGGCCCTTCTTGCCATACAGGTCCCAGAACTCTACCGGGAAGGACTCGTAGCCGTAGTCCTCCAGGCCGATCCGCTGCGCCCGCTGTTCCAGCTTCGGATGCGGTCTGCCGGGTTGGCTGAGTCCCGCCAGGTCGCCTTTCACGTCGGCCAGGAACACGGGCACACCACGGCGCGAGAAGGCCTCCGCCAGGATCTGCAGCGTGACGGTCTTGCCGGTGCCGGTAGCGCCGGCGATCAGTCCGTGGCGGTTGGCGAAGCGCGGTTTGAGATAGACCGGCTTGTCGCCGGCGCCGATGAAGATGCCTTCCTGTTGCTCCGGCATGGTGAGTCTCCTTGATCTAGGTACGTGCCTCATGCGCTTGTTGCACCGGGCCTGGCGCGCGGCTCGCCGATCGCGCCTCGATGAACACGCGCTTGACCTTGGGGTAGTGGGCGCGGATCTCGCAATCCAGGTATTCCACCACCCGCTCGATCTCCCCGGCCGTGGCGTCGTCGCGAAAGTCGAGGC
>JALSRI010000110.1 GCA_026984835.1 Thiohalobacter sp.
GGGCGCCCGGGCGCGGCGGCGAGATCATGTGGTACATCAGCAGGCGCGGAAAGCGGTAGTCGATCGGCGGCCGCCACCAGGCATAGCGCCAGGAGAACCAGGCGGCGCCCGCCAGCGGCAGGCCGAGCCAGGCGTTCATCGGCCGGCCAGTTCCGCGTACAGGTCCAGGGTGCGGCCGATCATGTCCTGCACGCTGGGGAAACGGGGCGGTGACAGCTCGGGCGGCGACGCCAGCACCCGCCGCACCCGCGCCTCCAGGGCGTCCGGATCGCCGGCCGGCACCCGGCCCTGGGGGAAGGCACGCTCCAGGGTGTCGCCGACGCCGCCGTGGTCGTAGCCGACCACCGGCACGCCCAGGGCCAGCGCCTCGCGCGTCGTGCGGCCGAAGGACTCGGGCCGCGTGGACAGCGACAGCACGACGTTCGACACCGCCAGGATGTCGCGCAGGTCCAGGCGGTGGCCGGTGAAGGTGATGTGGCCCTCCAGGCCATGACGCTGGACGAGCCGGCGCAGTTCGTCGGCGTAGGCGGCCCGCTTCGGATCCTCGCCGCCGACGATGAGGCCGTGGACCGGCTGGCCCCCGGCCACCAGCCGCCGCATCAGTTCGATGAAGTCGCGGTGCCCCTTCAGGCGCGTCAGACGCCCCGGCAGGGTCAGGACGCGGCGCTCCAGCAGGAAGGGGAAGTCCCGGTACCAGCGCTGCAGCCAGGCGTCGCCGGGCCTGTAGCCGAAGGGATAGACCTTCGGGTCGATGCCGCGCTCGATGACGCGCAGCCGGCCGGCGGGAAACTTGCGGTAGTTGGCCGTGACATAGCGGGCGGCGGCCTCCGACACCGCGATGACGCGTTCGCCGCGGGTCATGATGCGGCTGTAGCGGTTGACCGAGTAGAGGCCGTGCACGGTGGTGACGAAGTGCGGGCGCTGCGCCTCCGGCAGGCCGCGCCAGGCGCGGTACGCGATCCAGGCCGGCATGCGCGAGCGCGCGTGCAGGATGTCGACGCCCTGTTCGCGCAGGAAACGGCGCAGGGCGCGGGAACGAAACGGGGTGAACAAGCTCTTGCGGTCGACCGGGGCGACGAAGTGCTCGCTGCCCTGGCCGGTCAGGCGCGACACCAGTCGGCCGCCGGCCGACATCACCAGCGAGCGGTGGCCGGCCGCCACCAGGCCGGCGGCCAGTTCCAGGGTGCCCTTCTCCACGCCGCCGCCTTCCAGCGCCGGCAGGACCTGCAGGACCGTCAGGCATTCAGCCATCGTTGTTCCATCCAGGCGGCACAGCGCGCCGCTTCGTCGAAAGGTTCCGGCGCCGGCGGCGCCAGTCTCAGGCTGCCGGGCGGCGCCACCCGGCCGGCCGTCACCAGGGCGTCGACGCCGCGCGCCACCCGGCCCCGGCGCCGCCGCGGCACCGCCAGCACGCCCACCCGGGCACCGGAGGTGAGCGCCTCGTAGAGCATGGACACGCTGTCCTCGCTCACCCACACCTCGCCGGCGGCGGCCAGCATCGAGGGCAACCGGTCCGCGCCGGCGCCGGCCTCGAACACCTCCAGCGGCGCGCCCTGCAGCAGCGCCCCGAAGCCGGCCGGCGTGCGCGGCGACAGCGCCACCGTCCAACGCCGGCCGGGGCGCGCCGCCAGCAGGGCGGCGATCTGCTGCACCATGGCCTGAGAGTCCCAGCCGTGGTGGCGCGACGGCCCGCCCAGCAGCACCAGGGCCTGGCGCGGGTCGTGTTCGCCGCCGGGGCGGATGCGGTTCAGCACGCCCTCGGTGAGCAGCACGTTGGCGGCTTGCGCCGGCCGGTCGTGGGCCGGCACCAGGCACAGGTCGAACCAGCGCACCGGCAGCGAGGGCTTCATCAGCAGCACGGCGCGGCCGCCGCGGGCGCGCCGCGCCGCCAGCAGCGGCAGGTGGGTGGCGTGGCCGGCGCCGACCAGCAGATCCGGGTCCGGCAGCCGGCGCCCGGGCGGAAAGCGTCCCAGCAGCCAGTGGCGCAGGCTGCCGCGGCAGGCCGCCGTCTCCAGGTTGAATACCGACACCGGCCGGCGCTCGCCCAGCGCCCGCGCCAGTCCGGCGCTCTGGCCCTCGTGCCCCGGCCGGCCGTCGGTGAAGCGCCACAGGATGACGGGGCGCGGCATGGCGGGCGCGGCTTCAGTCCTTGAGCACGTAGTCCGCGCCGCAGTAGGGACACTTGGCCTTGCCGGTCTTCTCGATCGGCAGGTACACGCGCGGGTGCGAGTTCCACAGGCTCATGCCGTCCATGGGACAGTGCAGCGGCAGGTCGTCGCGCGTCACCTCGTAGCGGTTCTCGGCGTTGGCCGGGATCAGCTTGCCGGTGGCGGCAAGCGCGGCGGTATCGGGGTTGGTCATGGCGGGGTCCTCTGCTGCGTCGGTGGACAAAATGATCTAATCGCGAATATCACCGCGAAGGACGCGAAGGACGCGAAGGGAAAAAACATAAGAACAGTAAAGATATTTTTTGCTTCGCGTCCTTCGCGTCCTTCGCGGTTAGAGTAATGGCTATGCCCCCTCACTCCACCAACGTCAGCCAGTCGGGATGATCCTCGCGGCGGCCGTAGACCTGGTCGAAGTACAGCGACTGCAGGCGTTCGGTGATCGGGCCGCGGCTGCCGCTGCCGATGGCGCGGTCGTCGACTTCGCGGATGGGGGTCACTTCGGCGGCGGTGCCGGTGAAGAAAGCCTCGTCGGCGACGTAGACCTCGTCGCGGGTAATGCGTTTCTCGCGCACCGTCAGGCCTTCCTCGGCGGCCAGGGTCATGATGGTGTCGCGGGTGATGCCTTCCAGCGCCGAGGTCAGGTCGGGCGTGTAGAGCACGCCGTCGCGGACGATGAAAATGTTCTCGCCGCTGCCCTCGGCGACATAGCCCTCCACGTCCAGCAGCATGGCTTCGTCGTAGCCGCAGCGCATGGCCTCGGACAGCGCCAGCATGGAGTTCATGTAGTTGCCGTTGGCCTTGGCCTTGCACATGGTGATGTTGACGTGGTGGCGCGTGAACGAGGAGGTATGGATGCGGATGCCCCGCTCCAGCGCCTCCTGGCCGAGGTAGGCGCCCCACTCCCAGGCGGCGACGACGCAGTGCACCTTCAGGTTGTCGGCGCGCAGGCCCATGCCCTCGGCGCCGTAGAAGCACATGGGCCGGATGTAGGCCGACTGCAGGCCGTTCTCGCGCACCACGGTGCGCTGCGCCTCGTTGAGGGTGTCCTTGTCCCAGGGCATGGGCATGCCGAGGATGTGGGCCGAGCGGAACAGCCGGTCGGTGTGCTCGCGCAGGCGGAAGATGGCCGTGCCCTGCTCGGCGTCGTAGGCGCGCACGCCCTCGAACACGCCCATGCCGTAGTGCAGGGTGTGGGTGAGCACGTGGGTGGTGGCCTCGCGCCAGGGACGCAGCTCGCCGTCCATCCAGATGACGCCGTCACGGTCGGCCATGGACATCGTTTTCTTCTCCTTCGTCGATTGCCGGGGAAGGAATCGGATTCCGCCCCCCTTGGTTCTGCCGTGTTGTGGTGGGGTGAGCGCAGCGAACCCCGCCACGACGAGCCAACCTCGCCGTACACGGCCGGTTCACGTCTCCATCGTATTCTGCCACAACTCCGTCACCGCCTTGCGGTGAGCGGCCAGCTCGCCGGCGTCCACCAGCGGCGCCTCGCCGGCCAGCGCCAGCCGGTGCAGGCGCGCGCGGTAGGCGCGGTAGGCGGCGGCCAGGCGCGCGGCATCACCGTCCGGCAGCAGGCGGGCCTGCGCCAGGGCGTCGAGCAAGCCGAGGGTGTCGGTGCGGCGCGCCAGGTCCGGGTGCCCGTGGGCCCAGCGAAGCACTTGATATTGGACCATAAATTCGATGTCCACGATACCTCCCCGGTCCTGCTTGAGGTGGAATCGGCCCGGCTGCGCGGAACCGAGCTCGCGGCGCATGCGCTCACGCATGTCGCGCACCTCGGCGCGCAGGGCCCGGGCGTCGCGCGGCCGGGTCAGAACCTCCCGGCGGACACGTTCGAAGGCCCGCCCTGCCGGAGCGTCGCCGGCCACGGCGCGGGCGCGCACCAGCGCCTGGTGCTCCCAGGTCCAGGCATGCTCGCGCTGGTAGTCGGCGAACGCCTCCAGGCTGCTGACCAGCGGCCCGGAGTTGCCGGACGGCCGCAGGCGCGCGTCCACTTCGTACAGCACGCCGGCCGGCGTCAGCGTCTCCAGCATGTGGATGATGCGCTGACCGAGGCGGGCGAAGAAGACCTGGTTGTCGATGCGGCGCCGGCCGCCGGTATGCTGGGCGGCGCCGGCGCTGTCGTGCAGGAACACCAGGTCGAGGTCGGAGCCGTAGCCCAGCTCGCGGCCGCCCAGCTTGCCGTAGCCGACGATGCCGAAACGCACCGGCCGGCGCCGGCCGCGCACGGTGCAGGCCGGCGCCCCGTAGCGGGCCGCCAGATCGCCGCGGGCGGATGCCAGCACCCGCGCCAGCACCGCTTCGGCGACGGCGGTCAGGCGGGCGCTGACGGCCTCGACCGGCAGGGCGCCGGCCAGGTCGGCGGCCGCCACCCGCAGGGTCATGGCGTGGCGGAAATGGCGCAGACCGTCCATCTGCTGCTCCAGGTCGCCGGCCGGCACGGCCCGCAGGAAGCGGTCGAGTTCGGCGGCCATGTCGCCGGGCGCCGGCGGCGCGTACAGGCTGCGCGGGTCGAGCAACTGGTCGAGCAGCAGCGGATGGCGCGCCAACTGGTCGGCGATCCAGGCGCTGGCGCCGCACAGGCGCACGAGCTGCGACAGGGCCATGGGGTTCTCCAGCAGCAGCGACAGGTAGGTGGTGCGGCCGGCGATGCGTTCCAGGATGCGCACCAGCCGCGCCAGGGTGTCCTCGGGGTGCGGCTGGCCGCCGGCCGCGCCCATCACCAGCGGCGCCAGGGCGTCGAAGCGGGCCCGGCCCTGCTCGCCCAGCGCGCGGCGCACGCTGTCGGCGCGCAGTCTCTCGACCAGGCGGAGCGCTTCGTCGATATCCCGGTAGCCCGCCGCGCGCAGCGCGGCGCGGGCCTCGTCGCCGTCGAGCGTGCCTTCCCACACCTGCTGCAGGGGCGTGCCGGCCGGCTCCGCCCCGGCCTGGGGCGCGGCGAACACGGCCTCGAAGTGCGCCTGCACGCGCCGCCGGTGGCGGGCGAGGGCGCGCTGGAAGCCGGACCAGCCGGCGTAGCCCATGGCGAAGGCCAGCCGGGTGCGGTCCGGCCCGTCAGCCGGCAGCCGGTGCACCTGCTCGTCGCGCTGGGCCTGCAGGCGGTTCTCGGCGCGGCGCAGAAAATCGTAGGCGGCCGCCAGTTCGTCCACCACGTAGTCCGGCAGCAGTTCCAGCTCGCCCAGGGTGTCCAGCACCTTCAGCAGGCTGCGCTCGCGCAGCCGCGGCTCGCGGCCGCCGCGCACCAGCTGGAAAGCCTGGGCGATGAACTCGATTTCGCGGATGCCGCCGGGACCGAGCTTGATGTTGTCCTGGTGTCCCCGGCGCTCGACCTGCTGGCGGATCTGGCGCTTGAGGTCGCGCAGCGCCTCGAAGGCACCGTAGTCCAGGTAGCGCCGGTACACGAACGGCCGCAGCAGTTCGACCAGCGCCGCGCCGTCGGCCGGGTCGCCGGCCACCGGCCGCGCCTTGACCATGGCGTAGCGCTCCCACTCGCGACCCTGGGTCTGGTAATAGTCCTCCAGGGCGGAAAAGCTGTACACCAGGGCGCCGCTGTCGCCGTAGGGACGCAGGCGCATGTCGACGCGGAACACGAAGCCCTCGTCGTCGGGCTCGCTGATGACCTGGATCAGGCGCCGTCCCAGGCGGGTGAACCAGTCCTCCGGCTCGGGCGCGCCGCGGCGCGCGGGGCGGCAGTCGGGGTAGGCGAAGATGAGATCGATGTCGGAGGAGAAATTCAACTCGCCGGCGCCCAGCTTGCCCATGGCCAGCACCACGAGGCCGGCCGGTCTCCCTCTACGGACGACGGGTCGGGGCTGTTCCGCCGCCTGCCAGGCGGTCAGCCGGTCGAGGGCGCCGGCCAGGCAGCCCTCGGCCAGCACCGACAGGTCCGACAGGGTCTCGCCCAGCGACGCCCAGCCGGCGAGGTCGCGCCAGGCGATGCGCAGCATCTCGCGCTGGCGCAGCCGCCGCAGCCGCCGGCGCAGCTCCGCCTCGTCGCCGGCGGCGTCGACCCGGCTGCGGATGGCGGCCAGAAACCGCGCCGGCCGGTGGTCGGCCAGCAGGTCGCCGCTCTCCAGCAGCTCCGCCACCAGGCCAGGCCGGCGCCGGCACAGGCCGGCGGCGAACTCGCTGCAGGCGAACAGCCGGCACAGGCTGCGTTGCAGTTCGGGTGATTGCGGCGTCCGGCAGCCGGCCCGGGCGGCGGCTTCCAGATAGGCGTCGAAGGCCGAGCGCGCCGGTGTTTCCAGTACCTCGGGGAGGCCGGCCCAGGGGGTGGTGGGGTTCGCTGCGCTCACCCCACCCTACCGGCTGACGAGGAAGACGCGCTGACGGATGCCGGCAGGGCCGTGGGGCGGCCGCGTCCGGAACGGCGTGGGGCGTCCGGCGGGAAGGGGGGATTCGTCGCCCTGCCCGCCGTGTCTGCCGAACCGGCGTTGTGGTGGGGTTCGCTGCGCTCACCCCACCCTGTGGGGCTGTATACGTGTATGAAAAATCCGGGGTTTTTCGGGGGGCGGCGCATGGGGACAGGGTAGCGCGAAAAGGGCGGAATTGCAGCCTCGCGCCCGGTACAATCGGGAATAATTCCCCCGCAACGGGCGTCTTCACCCTTACTTATGAGCATACTGACCAGTCTCTGCAAGACCCAGCAGCTGAAACGCACGCTGGTGGACCACCGTGACGCGCTGTACCGCATCGCGTATTCCTGGTGCCACAACCCGGCCCTGGCCGACGACCTGGTGCAGGAGACCCTGGCCAAGGCACTCAAGAACGGCGGCCAGCTGCGCGATCCACGGACCGTCAAGTCCTGGCTCTACCGCATTCTCAGCAACTGCTGGCACGACCATTTCCGGCGCAGCCGCGAAACCGTGGACGTCGACGACATCGTGCTGGTGGAGAAGGAGACGCCGGAGATCCACCACGACCGCCAGCAGATCGTGCGGCAGGTGCGCTCCGCCATCGCCCGCCTGCCCATGGGGCAGCGCCAGGTGGTGACGCTGGTGGATCTGGAAGGCTGTTCCTACATCGAGGTGGCGCAGATACTGGACATTCCCATTGGAACCGTCATGAGTCGCCTGTCGCGGGCTCGCGGCGCCCTCAAGGAGAAACTGCTGGCGGCCGACCCGGCGGCGGGCGACAGGGCAGGTCGACTGAGGACAGTGAAATGAGCAGTAACCGCATTTCGGAAGAGCGCCTGCACGCCTTCGTGGACGACCAGCTGGCCGAGCGCGAACGCGACGAGGTATTCATGGCGCTCAAGCAGGACGAGACGCTGAGCCGCCAGGCCTGCGAGCTGCGCCAGTTGAGCGAGCTGGTGCGCCACGCCTACGACAACCCGCCGCACGCCGGCAGGGGTCCCGACGACTCGCGCAACCGCAGTCCCTGGCGGCGCGCCCTGGCGGCGAGCCTGCTGCTGGTGGCGGGCGGCAGCCTCGGCTGGGTGATGCACACGCCGGAGCAGCCGGGCGTGGACAACAGCCTGCACGCCATGTACTGGGACGAGGACCGCGCCTTCCAGAACACCGATCTGAGCAGGGTCACCGCCCAGCAGGGCACCAAGAAGATCATCGTGCACCTGAACACCTCCAGCCCGGCCAAGTTCGAAAAGGCGCTGGCGACGGCGGAAAAACTGCTCAAGACCTACGCCGACGCCGACCAGGGCGCGGAGATCGAAGTGGTCGCCAACGCCAGTGCCATCCGCATGCTGCGCGCCGGCTACTCGCCCTACGCACAGCGCGTGCGCGAGCTGCAGCAGCGCTACATCAACCTCACCTTCCTGGCCTGCAAGGACGCCATCGACCACATCCGCGAACTGGAGGGCCCGGAAAGCAACGTGAAATTGCTGCCGGACGTGGAAGTCACCCCCTCGGCACTGGAACACATCCTGGAGCGCCTCAGCGAGGGGTGGATCTACATCAACGTTTGAGGCAGTAACCGCCAAGACGCCAAGAACGCCAAGAAACCCTTTTTTTGTTGTTTCGGCTCCGCGCGGAGCGCGTGAGCCAGAAACAATGGATTTCTTGGCGTTCTTGGCGTCTTGGCGGTTACTCCCCAACCCAAAAACCCCCGCCTCTCCCGAGACGGGGGTTTTGTCTTGCCGCAGGTGCAGGCGGCTTACATCATGCCGCCCATGTCGGGCATGCCGCCGCCGCCCGGCATCGGCGCTTCTTCCTTCGGGATCTCCGCCACCATGGCTTCGGTGGTGATGATGAGACCCGCGACGGAAGCGGCGTTCTGCAGGGCGCTGCGGGTCACCTTGGTCGGATCCAGGATACCCATCTTCAGCATATCGCCGTACTCGCCGGTGGCGGCGTTGTAGCCGAACTCGCCCTTGCCTTCCATGACCTTGTTCAGGATCACGGACGGCTCGTCGCCGGCGTTGTCGCAGATCTGGCGCAGCGGCTCTTCCATGGCGCGCCGGGCGATGCCGACACCCACGTTCTGGTCCTCGTTGTCACCGGTGAGCTTGCCGATGGCCGCGCGGGCGCGCAGCAGGGCCACGCCGCCGCCGGGCACCACGCCTTCCTCGACCGCCGCACGGGTGGCGTGCAGGGCGTCCTCGACACGCGCCTTCTTCTCCTTCATCTCGACCTCGGTGGCGGCGCCCACCTTGATGACGGCCACGCCGCCGGCCAGCTTGGCCACGCGCTCCTGCAGCTTCTCCTTGTCGTAGTCGGAGGTGGCTTCCTCGATCTGGGCGCGGATCTGGTTGACGCGGGCCTCGATCTCGCCGCTGTCGCCGGCGCCGTCGATGATGGTGGTGTTCTCCTTGGACACCAGGATGCGCTTGGCGCTGCCGAGATCATCCAGGGTGGCCTTCTCCAGCGACAGGCCGACTTCCTCGGAGATCACCTGGCCGCCGGTCAGGATGGCGATGTCCTGCAGCATGGCCTTGCGGCGGTCGCCGAAGCCCGGCGCCTTGACGGCGCACACCTTGACGATGCCGCGGATGCTGTTGACCACCAGGGTGGCCAGGGCCTCGCCCTCGACGTCCTCGGCGATGATCAGCAGCGGCCGGCCGGCCTTGGCGACGCCTTCCAGCACCGGCAGCAGCTCGCGGATGTTGGAGATCTTCTTGTCGTGCAGCAGCACGTAGGGATCCTCCAGCTCGGCCTGCATGTTCTGCTGGTTGGTGACGAAGTAGGGCGACAGGTAGCCGCGGTCGAACTGCATGCCCTCGACCACGTCCAGCTCGTTCTCCAGCGAGGAGCCCTCCTCGACGGTGATGACGCCTTCCTTGCCCACCTTCTCCATGGCCTCGGCGATGATGTTGCCGATGTTCTCGTCGGAATTGGCGGAAATGGTGCCGACCTGGGCGATGGCCTTGGTGTCGGCGCAGGGCTTGGAGATCTTCTTCAGCTCCTCGACGGCGGCGGCCACGGCCTTGTCGATGCCGCGCTTGAGGTCCATGGGGTTCATGCCGGCGGCCACCGACTTCATGCCCTCGCGGACGATGGCCTGGGCCAGCACGGTGGCGGTGGTGGTGCCGTCACCGGCGACGTCGGAGGTCTGGGAGGCGACCTCCTTGACCATCTGGGCGCCCATGTTCTCGAACTTGTCGTCCAGCTCGATCTCCTTGGCCACGGACACGCCGTCCTTGGTCACGGTGGGGGCGCCGAAGGCCTTGTCGAGCACCACGTTGCGGCCCTTGGGACCGAGGGTGACCTTGACGGCATTGGCCAGAATGTTGACACCGGCCACCATGCGATGGCGGGCTTCGTCACTGAACTTGACTTCTTTCGCAGTCATTTCGCAATTCCTCTGAATCTGTAGCTAACTGAATTGGTTGTGTTTCAAGGCAATCAGGACTCGATGACCGCCATGATGTCCTCTTCGCGCATGACCAGCAGGTCCTCGCCGTCCACCTTGACCTCGGTGCCGGAATACTTGCCGAACAGCACCTTGTCGCCGACCTTGACGTCCAGCGGCAGCAGCTCGCCGCTCTCGGTGCGCTTGCCGTTGCCGGCCGCGATCACCTCACCGCGGATCGGCTTTTCCGCCGCCGTGTCCGGGATGACGATGCCGCCGGGGGTGGTGCGCTCTTCTTCCATGCGCTTGATGATCACGCGATCATGTAGGGGACGAAGGTTCATCGTAAGATCTCTCCTTTAGCTCGATTCGCTCAACGGGTTGGCGAGCGCCGCTGTTAGCACTCACCCTCAGTGAGTGCTAATAATAGTCAGGAAATCGGTGGAGTCAAGGCGAAATCGCGCTCAGTCGTCCTCGCGCCGGTACTCGCCCTCGATGATGCGGGGTCCCGGCCCGGCGCCGCCGCCCGGCCCCGGCCCCATGCCGGAATGACGGATGAACCAGCGCACCAGGGCGCGCCGCAGCGACGGCACCAGGCAGGCGAAGCCGATGGCGTCGGTGACGAAGCCGGGCGTGAGCAGCAGGGCGCCGGCCACCAGCAGCACCAGGCCCTCGAGCATCTCCTCGGCCGGCAGCCGGCCGTGCTCCAGGCTGGCCTGCACCCGCTGCCAGGTCGACCAGCCCTGCTGACGCAGCAACAGCGCCCCCAGCACCGCCGTGAACACCACCAGGAACACCGTCGGCAGGGCGCCGATCAGGCTGCCGACCTGGATCAGGAAATAGATCTCCACCAGCGGCACCAGCAGGAACAGGAGAAACAACACGCCCAGGGGATTCATGCGGGGGACGATACCGGGCGCGTTGCCGGCGCACAAGGCGGTGGGTTAAGAACGCCAAGAAAACCTTCTCTTGTGTTCACGGCTGCGCGCGAAGCGCGCTAACCGGAAAAAATATTTTCTTTCTTGGCGTTCTTGGCGCCTTGGCGGTTATTTGTTTTTCCACCCTCCCCTGGCGTATCGTCTCGGAATGGTCGATGCCGCGGATTTTCGTATTGTTTTCTGCACGGTACCGGATGCCGACAGCGGCCGGCGCATCGCCGAACGATTGGTGGAATACCGGCTGGCCGCCTGCGTCAACCTGATACCGGGGCTGGAATCCATCTACCGCTGGAAAGGTGAAATCCGGCACGACGCCGAGCTGCTGCTCATGATAAAGACCACTGTGGCCGATTACGAGGCACTGGAGCGGGCGATCCGTGACCTGCACCCCTACGAACTTCCGGAAATCGTGGCAGTCCCACTCAGCAACGGGCTGGCCGATTACCTGAACTGGATAAGCAAGAACCGGGAAAAGACGGAATGAGACAAACCCTGATGTTCTGCCTGCTGGCGCTGCTGGCAGTGACGGCCCGTGCGGGCCTGTTCAGCGACGACGACCTGCTGCCGGTGGAGAAGGCCTTCGCCCTGCGGGCCGAAGCGGCCGGCCCCGACCGCCTGCGCTTCACCTGGACCATCGCCGACGGCTACTACCTGTACCGCAGCAAGTTCCGCTTCCGCACCGACACGGCCGGCGTGACCCTGGGCGAACCGGATTTCCCGCCCGGCAAGGTCAAGCACGACGAGTTCTTCGGCGAGGTGGAGACCTACCGCGGCCGCGTGACCATCGAAGTGCCGGTGCAACGCACGGCCGACACCCCGGATAACCTCACCGTCGCCGTGGTCTCGCAGGGCTGCGCCGACCGCGGCGTCTGCTATCCCCCGCAGGAGCAGCTCGTCAAGCTGACGCTGCCACCGGCGGCGGGTGCCGCCGCCAGCCGTGATGACGGCGGCGGTGCCCTCAAGGCGCTGGGCGACCTGGGCGCCAGCCTCGGCTTCGGCGACGAGGACGAACTGTTGCAGCCGGACGACGCCTTCCGGCTCAACGTGAAGGTGCTCGACGCCCGCACCGTGCAGGCCGACTGGCAGATCGCCGACGGCTACTACATGTACCGGGACAAGCTGGTGTTCAAGGTGCCCGAAGACGCCGGCGCGAAACTGGGCAGGCCGCGCGTCCCCGAGGGCGAACACAAGAACGACGAGTTCTTCGGCGACATCCAGGTATTCCACCGCAGCCTGCAGGTGGAACTGCCCCTGGTGCGCCAGGCGGGCGGCGAGCTGGAGCTGCCGTTGACACTGACCTACCAGGGTTGCGCCGAGCGCGGCGTCTGCTACCCGCCCATCACCAAGACGGTGACCCTGTCCCTGCCGGCGGCGACCGGCGGGAGCGGAACGGCACCGCAGCCGGCCGGCGACGACGCGGCCGCCAGCCACGGCCAGGTCAGCGAACAGGACGCCATCGCCCGGCGCCTGGCCGGCGGCAGCACCCTGGCGACGCTGGCGGCCTTCTTCGGGTTCGGCCTGCTGCTGGCCTTCACGCCCTGCGTGTTCCCCATGGTGCCCATTCTGTCGTCCATCATCATCGGCCAGAGCGGCCATATCACTGCCTGGCGGGGCTTCGTGCTGTCCAGCGTCTACGTGCTGGCCATGGCGGCGACCTACACCGTGGCCGGCATATTCGCCGGGCTGTTCGGCGAGAACCTGCAGGCGGCCTTCCAGAACCCCTGGATCCTGACCACCTTCGCCGGCGTATTCGTACTGCTGGCGCTGTCCATGTTCGGCTTCTACGACCTGCAGATGCCGGCCTTCCTGCAGAGCCGCCTGAGCGAGATCAGCGGCCGCCAGAAGGGTGGCAGCCTGACCGGCGTGGCGGTCATGGGCTTCCTGTCGGCGCTCATCGTCGGCCCCTGCGTGGCCGCGCCGCTGGCCGGCGCCCTCATCTATATAGGCCAGACCGGTGACGCCGTGCTGGGCGGCCTGGCGCTGTTCGCGCTGAGCCTGGGCATGGGCGCGCCGCTGATCGCCATCGGCACCGGCGCCGGCAAACTGCTGCCCAAGGCCGGCGACTGGATGAACGCCATCAAGGCGGTGTTCGGCGTGCTGATGCTGGCGGTGGCCATCTGGCTGCTGGAGCGCATCATCCCGGCCGCCGCCACGCTGCTGCTGTGGTCGGCGCTGCTGATCGTCTCCTCCGTGTACATGGGCGCGCTGGACGATCTGCCCATCGAGGCGGACGGCTGGCACAAGCTCTGGAAGGGCAGCGGCGTCATGCTGCTGGTATACGGCGTCATGCTGCTGATCGGCGCCAGCACCGGCGCCAGCGACCCGCTGGCGCCGCTGGAACGGCTCGGCGGCGGCCAGACCGTCGCCACGCAGAGCCAGCCGGCGCAGCTGGAATTCAGGACCGTCAAGACCGTGGAGGATCTGGATCGCCAACTGGCCGCCGCCCGCGCCGCCGGGAGGCCGGTGATGCTGGATTTCTACGCGGACTGGTGCGTGAGCTGCAAGGAGATGGAGCGCTACACCTTCGCCCGGCCGGAGGTGCAGCAGGCGCTGTCGGGATTCGTGCTGCTGCAGGCCGACGTGACCGCCAACGACGCGGCGGACAAGGCGCTGCTCCAGCGCTTCGGCCTGATCGGGCCGCCGAGCATCCTGTTCTGGGACGCCGATGGGAAAGAACGGCGCGACATGCGGCTGGTAGGGTTCAAGGATGCGGAGTCATTCGTGGAGCATGTGAAGCGACTTCGATAGACGGTGTTGTGGCGGGATGCTTCGTTTGACCGGGACGTACGAAGAGGCAGCGGTTCTGTTAAGGGGCGGCCGCCGAACGGGTATGGTGGGGTGCGCTTCGCTTACCCCACCCTACACGTTATTCACGGCGCCTCTTCCCGTAGGGTGGCGGTGAGCGAAGCGAACCCCACCATCCTCACTTGAGGTTGTATTTCTTTATCAGGTCGTACATGGTCGGGCGGCTTACGCCCAGCAGTTCGGATGCCTGCGACACCTTGCCGCCGACGTGGCCCAGGGCGCGCACGATGGCCTGGCGCTCGGCCTGTTCGCGGATCTCGCGCAGGTTGAAGGTGCGGGTCTCGTCCACGCCCGAACCGCCCAGTTCCAGGTCCGACACCGAGATCTGCTTGTGCTCGGCCATGATCACCGAGCGCTTGACCCGGTTCTCCAGTTCACGCACGTTGCCCGGCCAGGGGTAGGCCTCGATGGCGGCCAGCGCCTCCTTGCTGAACCGGTGCTGCTTGCCCATCTGCTTGGCGAACTTCTCCAGGAAGATGCGCGCCAGCAGCAGGGTGTCGCCCTCGCGGTCGCGCAGCGGCGGAATGCGGATGGTGATTTCGCTGATGCGGTAGTAGAGATCCTCGCGGAAGCTGTTGTCGCGCGTCAGCGCCGGCAGGTCGCGGTGAGTGGCGCACAGCACCCG
>JALSRI010000111.1 GCA_026984835.1 Thiohalobacter sp.
CGCACGCCGGTGGGGCCCGGCTCCTGCGACTTGATCATGCCGCGGCGGCGGTTGAGGTCGCCGATGACGTCGCCGACGTTGTCCTCCGGGGTGAACACGTCCACCTTCATGATCGGCTCCATGAGCTGCGGGCCGGCCTTGGGCATGGTCTGCCGGTAGGCCGCCTGGGCGGCGATCTCGTAGGCCACCGCCGAGGAGTCCACCGGGTGGAAGCCGCCGTCGGTCAGGGTCACCTTGAAGTCCAGGCAGGGGTAGCCCGCCAGCACGCCCACTTCCATGGACTTGCGGAAGCCCTTCTCGACGGCCGGCCAGAACTCGCGCGGCACGTTGCCGCCGGTGACCGTGGATTCGAACTCGAAGCCGCTGCCCGGCTCGCCCGGTTCGATGACGTAGTCGATCTTGGCGTACTGGCCGGAGCCGCCGGTCTGCTTCTTGTGGGTATAGCTGTCCTCCACCCGCTGGGTGATGGTCTCGCGGTAGGCCACCTGCGGCTTGCCGACGGTCACTTCCACGCCGTGGGTGCGCTTGAGGATGTCCACCTTGATGTCCAGGTGCAGCTCGCCCATGCCCTTGAGGATGGTCTCGCCGCTGTCCTCGTCGGTCTCGACGCGGAACGAGGGGTCTTCCTGGATCATCTTGCCGATGGCCACGCCCAGCTTCTCCGAGGCGCTCTTGTCGACCGGCGCCACGGCGATGGAGATGACCGGGTCCGGGAACACCATGGGTTCCAGGGTGGCCGGGTTGTTGGGGTCGCACAGGGTGTGGCCGGTCTGCACGTTCTTCATGCCCAGCACGGCGACGATGTCGCCGGCCTGGGCGCTGGTCAGCTCCTCGCGCGAGTCGGCGTGCATCTCGACGATGCGGCCGATGCGCTCGGTCTTGCCGGTGGCGGTGTTGAGCACCGTCATGCCCTTCTCGATGCGGCCCGAGTAGATGCGGATGAAGGTCAGGGCGCCGAAGCGGTCGTCCATGATCTTGAACGCCAGCGCGCGCAGCGGCCGATCCGGGTCGACGATGGCCAGCTCGCCGGTCTCGTGGCCTTCCAGGTCGACTTCCGGCTGCGGCTTGACTTCGGTCGGGCTCGGCAGGAAGTCCACCACGGCGTTCAGCACCGGCTGGATGCCCTTGTTCTTGAAGGCCGAGCCGCAGTAGGTCGGGAAGAAGTCGAGCGCGATGGTGCCCTTGCGGATGCAGCGCTTGATGTCCTCGATGGAGGGCTCGTTGCCTTCCAGGTACTGCTCCATGATGTCGTCGTCCTGTTCGACGGCGGTCTCGATGAGTTTCTCGCGCCATTCCTCGATCAGGTCGGCCATGTCCGCCGGCGGCTCCTGGATCTCGTACTTCTCGGGATCGCCGGAGGCGTCCCACACCCAGGCCTTGCGGGTCAGCAGGTCGACCACGCCGACGAAGTCGTCCTCGATGCCGATGGGCAGGGTCATGACCAGCGGGTTGGCGCCCAGCACGTCCTCGATCTGCTTTACCACCCGGTAGAAATCGGCGCCCATGCGGTCGAGCTTGTTGACGAAGATGACGCGCGCCACCTCGGACTCGTTGGCGTAGCGCCAGTTGGTCTCGGACTGGGGCTCGACGCCGCCGGAGCCGCAGAACACGCCCACGCCGCCGTCCAGCACCTTCAGCGAACGGTACACCTCGATGGTGAAGTCGACGTGGCCGGGGGTGTCGATGATGTTGAGGCGGTGGCCGTCCCACTCGCAGGAGGTGGCCGCCGACTGGATGGTGATGCCGCGCTCACGCTCCTGGTCCATGAAGTCGGTGGTGGCCTCGCCCTCGTGAACCTCGCCGGTCTTGTGGATCTTGCCGGTCAGTTTCAGGATGCGCTCGGTGGTGGTGGTCTTGCCGGCATCGACGTGGGCGAAAATGCCTATGTTTCGGTATTTGCTTAGATCAGTCATCGTTCGGAACTCTGTATGGAATCAAGGGTTAATGCGGCATTTTGACCACGGCCAACAACATGCGCACGAAGCCGGTCCCGAGGGAACGGCGGCGCGGCATTATATAGGAAGAACGGGGGGCGTGTAAGGCCGCGGCCGCGGCAGGACCGAACCGGCTGCCTCGCCGCGCTGCGAATCCCCCCGCCGCTGCAAGGAGGACGCCCCTTCCCGGGCCGGTCCGGACCGGGGTTCCCGCCCGGCAGACAAGGAGAAGCCCGCCCCCTTTTCCCGATAACGCGCATGAATCAGAGAATAAATATAAATTATAGCATAAGTCATGTTTTACAAATCAATTCTGGGCTGATAAACTTCAAAAATCTGCTTTAAAGCATGTTTTCTGTCGCCGGCTTGCCGGAGCCGCAACCCCGGTCCGGCAGGCTGTTTCCCCTGGGCCTTTGCCCGGCCAACGAGGTGTGTTCATGATCAGCGCAGTGCAGATGAAGGCGGCGAGGGTGCTGCTGGGCTGGGATCAGAGCCGGCTGGCGCAGGAGGCCGGGCTGTCCCTGCCCACCATCCAGCGCATGGAGGCCAGCGAAGGCAATGTGCGCTGCAACGTCGATTCGCTGGTCAAGGTCGTCGAGGCGCTGGAACGGGGCGGTGTGGAGCTGATCGCCGTCGGTGCGGCCAGTCCGGCGGGCGGACGCGGCGTGCGGCTGAAGGCCTGACGACGATGCCTGCCGATTTCCCGCTGTCGCTGTTGCTTGCCTGTGCCGCGGTGCTGCTGGCGCTGGGCTCGGCTGGATCGGCCCTGGGGACGGGCCGGGTTCCCGGCGCCAAGATCCTGATGTTCCTGCTGCTGGGGGGCGCCGGTGCGGCGGCCGTGTCGGCCGGCCTGCTGGCCCTGGCCTCGCCGGATGCAGCCGTCGGTGAACTGCCGCTGGGCCTGCCCTGGCTGCCCTGGCGCCTGCGGCTCGATGCCCTGGCCGGCTTCTTCCTGCTGGTGATCGGCCTGGTGGTGATGGCGGTGGCGGTCTATGGCCCGGGTTATGTGCGCGACTTCGAGCACGGCCAGGACCCGTTGCCCGTACTGGGCGCGTTCACCGGCCTGTTCGTCGTCGGCATGCTGCTGGTGGTGCTGGCCGACGACGCCTTCCTGTTCATGGTCGCCTGGGAGCTGATGTCGCTGAGTTCCTATTTCCTGGTGGCCTTCCAGCACGAGCAGGCCGCCAACCGGCGGGCGGCGTTCCTGTATCTGCTGATGGCGCATGTCGGCGCGCTGTCCATCCTGCTCGGCTACGGTGTGCTGGCCGCTTTCGGCGGCGGTTTCGCCTTCGACGCCATGCGCGCGGCCCAGCTGTCGCCGCTGTGGGGCAGCGTCGCCTTCGGCCTGGCCTTCGTGGGCTTCGGCATGAAGGCCGGCCTGGTGCCGATGCACGCCTGGTTGCCGGAAGCGCACCCCGCCGCACCGTCGCACATTTCCGCCCTGATGTCCGGTGTCATGCTCAAGGTCGCGGTGTACGGCTTCATCCGTTTCACTTTCGACCTGGTCGGCCAGCTGCAGTGGCAGTGGGGGGTCGTGGTCCTGGTGGTGGGCAGCCTGTCCGCCCTGATGGGCGTGCTCTACGCCCTGATGCAGCACGATCTCAAGCGCCTGCTGGCCTACCATTCGGTGGAGAACATCGGCATCATCTTCATCGGCCTGGGGCTGGGCCTCGTCTTTCTCGCCACCGGCCATCCCACGGCCGGGGTGCTGGGTTTGATCGCCGCGCTCTATCACACCCTCAACCACGCCCTGTTCAAGAGCCTGCTGTTTCTCGGCGCGGGCGCCATACTGCACGCCACACACGAGCGGGATCTGGAGCGCATGGGCGGCCTGCTGCGCCGCATGCCCTGGACCGGCCTGTTCTTTCTGGTGGGGTGTATCAGCATATCGGCGCTGCCACCCTTCAACGGCTTCGTGTCCGAGTGGCTCACCTTCCAGACCGCCCTGCAGTCCTGGCTGCTGGAGGGCGGTGTGCTGCGCAGCCTGATCCCGATCGCCGCCGCAGTGCTGGCCCTGACCGGTGCGCTGGCGGCCGCCTGTTTCGTCAAGGTCTACGGCGTGGCCTTCCTGGGCCGGGCCCGTTCGCGCCGCGTGCGCCGCGCCCGGCCGGTCTCCCGGGGGATGCGGCTGGGGCAGGGGTTCCTGGCGACGCTGTGCCTGCTGGCCGGCGTTTTTCCCACCACCCTGTTGCAGTGGCTCAACGCCGTGCCCGGGCAGCTGCTGGGCCGGGGGTTGAGCGAGGCGACCGCGCATGGCTGGCTGTGGCTGACACCCATTGCGCCGCAGACGGCGAGCTATTCGGCGCCCGTCGTCCTGCTGGCGCTGGCCCTGGTCTGGTGGCTCAGCGCCACGCTGCTGCGGCGCGGCCGGGTGCGGGCGGTGCGCCGCTGCGACCCCTGGGGCTGTGGTTTCGGCAGCGGCCTGCCCGGCCCGCGCATGCAGTACACGGCCACCGCCTTCGCCCAGCCGATTCGCCGGGTGTTCGGGCTGCTGTTTCATGTGGATGAGCGCGTGGAGCGGGACGACGCCGGCCTGCGCCACCAACTGCACGTGGCGGACCGCGCCTGGGAGCTGTTCTACGCGCCGGTCGTGCGCTGGGTGCAGGCCGCGGCGCGCCAGGTCGGCCGCCTGCAGTCCGGCCATATCCGGGTCTATCTCGGCTGGTCCCTGGGAACCCTGCTGGTGTTGCTATGGTTGATCTCATGAATGCGTCTGCCTGGTTGCTGGTCCTGTTGCAGGCGCTGCTGTTCCTGCTGGGCGCGCCGTTGCTGGTGGCCTGGGTGAAACGGGTCAAGGCGCGTCTGCAGAACCGGCGCGGTCCCGCCCTGTCGCAGCCCTACCGGGACCTCTACAAGTTGTTCGGCAAGGAGACGCTGGTGGCGCACACCGCTTCGGGCGTGTTCCGTGCCGCGCCCTATATCGTGTTCGCAAGCACCCTGCTGGCCTGCACGATCGTGCCCTTGCTGGCGGCGCGCCTGCCGGCCGCCGCGGTGGCCGATGTCATCGTGCTGGTGGGCTTCCTGGCGCTGGGGCGCTTCTTCCTGGCGCTGGCGGGCATGGATGTGGGCACCGCCTTCGGCGGCATGGGCTCCTCGCGCGAGATGCTGGTCTCGGCGCTGGCGGAGCCGGCCATGCTGCTGGCCGTCTTCACCCTGGCGATGACCGCCCACAGCACCAACCTCGCCAGTGTCGTCGATCACCAGCTCGCCAGCGGCCTGATCCTGCGGCCGTCCTATCTGTTCGCCCTCATGGGCCTGGTGCTGGTGGCGGTGGCGGAGACCGGCCGCATACCGGTGGACAACCCCGCCACCCACCTGGAGCTGACCATGATCCACGAGGCCATGATCCTGGAGTACAGCGGCCGCCACCTGGCGCTGATGGAGTGGGCCGCGCAGCTGAAGCTGATGCTCTACGGGGTGCTCATCGTCAACGTCTTCCTGCCTTGGGGGATCGCGACCCGGATCACCCCGGCCGCGCTCGGTCTGGGCCTGGCCGCGGTGGCCGGCAAGTTGCTGCTGCTCGGCGTGCTGCTGGCGGTGGCCGAGACGGGGCTGGCCAAGATGCGCCTGTTCCGCGCGCCGCAGTTTCTGAATTTCGCCCTGCTGCTGGCGCTGCTGGGCCTGTTGAGCCACGTCATCCTGGAGACCGGCGCATGAACCTGATGCAGCTCACCCTGCTGGAGCAGGCGGTGTTCGTGCTGGCCGCCCTGGTGCTGTTCCTGTCCTTCGCCATGCTGGCGCAGGCCCGCCTGCTGGCCGGTATCCATGTCTTCGCCTGGCAGGGCGCGGTGCTGGCGGCCGCCACCGGGCTGGTGGCGGCCGGCGGTGCGCCGCACCTGTTCATCTCGGCGGCGCTGACGCTGGCCCTCAAGGCCTTGCTCATTCCCTGGATGCTGCACCGCCTGGTGCGGCGGCTGGAGCTCGAACGCCATGTCGAGCCCCTGCAGCACCCCGCCCTGGTCCTGATGGCGGGGGCGGGGCTGGTGATCTTCAGCTACTGGGTCGTGGTGCCCATCGAGCGGCTGGAGCTGGTCACGACCCGCAACATCCTGTCGCTGAGCCTGGCGGTGGTGCTGATCGGCCTGCTGATCATGGTCACGCGGCGCCAGGCGGTGACCCAGGTGATCGGCTTCATGTCCATGGAGAACGGCCTGTTCCTGGCGGCAGTGGCGGCCACCCACGGCATGCCGCTCGTGGTGGAACTGGGGGTCGCCTTCGACGTGCTGGTGGCGGCGGTGCTGTTCGGGGTGTTCTTCCTGCACATCAACGAGAGCATCGAATCGCTGGACGTGGACCGGCTCAACCGCCTGTCCGCCAGGGAGGACGATACATGAATGCCCTGCTGATCGCCGTGTTCCTGCCCCTGGCCGGCGCGCTGGTGCTGGCGCTGGTCCGCTCCCTGGCGCTGGCGGGCTGGCTCAATCTCGGTTTCTGCGCCGGCAGCCTGGCGGCCGCGGTGTGGCTGGCGCTGCAGATCCTGCGGGGCGGGGATCTGACCGGCGACGGTTTCCACGTCGACGCCTTCAACGTCTACCTGGTGGTGTTGACCGCCCTGGTGGGGCTGACCACCGCCATCTTCTCCCGCCCCTACATGGCCCACGTCTGCCGCGACGGGCAGGTGTCCGAGGGGCGCATGCGCCTCTATCATTCCATGTTCCAGGGTTTCCTGTTCACCATGCTGCTGGCGCTCACCACCGACAACCTGGGCGTGCTGTGGGTGGCGGTGGAGGGTGCGACCCTGGCCACGGTGCTGCTGGTCAGCCTCTACCGCACGCCGGAGTCGGTCGAGGCGGCGTGGAAGTATTTCATTCTCTGCGGCGTCGGCATCGCTCTGGCGCTGTTCGGCACCGTGCTGGTCTATTTCGCCGCCCAGCATGCGCTGGCCGATGTCGCCGAAGGGCTGAGCTGGAGCGCGCTGTATGCCGGTGCGGACCGCCTCCATCCCACCGTCATGGCCATCGCCTTCGTCTTCCTGCTGGTCGGCTACGGAACCAAGGTGGGGCTGGTGCCCCTCCACAACTGGCTGCCGGACGCCCACTCCGAGGGCCCGACGCCCATGTCGGCGGTGCTATCCGGCCTGCTGCTCAACGTCGCCCTGTACGCGGTGGTGCGCTTCAAGATGCTGGTGGACGGTGCGCTGGCCGCGACCGACAAGGCCGCCGTCGCCGGCCACCTCATGATGGGCTTCGGGCTGCTGTCGTTTCTGGTCGCCGGCCTGTTCCTGCACCGACAGCGTGACATCAAGCGCCTGTTCAGCTACTCGTCCATCGAGCACATGGGCCTGATGACCTTCGCCTTCGGCATCGGCGGCCCGCTGGCCACCTTCGGCGGCCTGCTGCACATGCTGGTGCATTCACTGACCAAGTCGGCCATCTTCATCACCGTGGGCCACGCCACCCATATCGCCGGCACCCAGACCATCGAGCATATCCGGGGCATGATCCGCACCCAGCCGGCGGTGGGCTGGGGACTGTTGCTGGGGGTGGCGGCGATCGCCGGGTTCCCGCCCTTCGGCGTGTTCACCAGCGAGTTCCTGCTGCTGTCGGCCACCATGCAGAGTTGGCCCTGGCTGACGACGGCGCTGCTGTTCGGGCTGGTGGTGGCCTTCGCCGGCCTGTTCCGCCACCTGCACCCCATGGTCTATGGCAAGGCCCCGGAGGGGCAGCAGCCGGTGGCAGCCAACATGCTGCCGGTCATGGCCCACCTGGGGCTGGTGCTGTGGCTGGGCATCGCCATTCCCGTCGCGCTGTCCCGCTGGCTGGATCAGGCGACCTTCCTGATCACCGGGAGTCATCTGCTGTGAGCCGCTTCGACTGGTTGTCCGAATACCTGGCGCGCCTGCAGGACGAGCATGTGCTGGTGCGGCGCGGCTCGGCCACCCGGCTTGCACCGGCCCACGCGCTGGAGATCGACGCGGAAGACTGGGGCCGGGCGGGGCAGGAGGCCGCTGCCTTCGGTTGCCGCTGGGCGGGGCTGTGGGCGGACCAGCACGGCGACCTGTTCAGCGTCTTCTGCCTGCTCGAATACGGGGGGGACTACCTGATCCTGTGCACCGACACCGCCGTCGCCACGCCGTTGCTGCCTTCGCACACGCCCTACTACCCCGCTGCGGACCGCCTGGAACGGCACCTGCAGGACATGTTCGGCATCGCCTTCGGCGATCATCCCGACACCCGGCGCTGGACCCGGCACCAGGCCTGGCCCGAGGGGCGCTACCCGCTGCGGGACGATTTCCCGGTCACCGGGGACGCGCCGCGGGAGACGCCGCCGGACGAGGAATATCCCTTCCCGCGCGCCCAGGGTGCCGGGGTGTATGAGATCCCGGTGGGGCCCGTGCACGCCGGCATCATCGAGCCCGGCCATTTCCGCTTCCAGGCGGTGGGTGAAGAGGTGCTGAAACTGGAGGAACGGCTGGGTTACGTCCACAAGGGGATCGAGAAGATCGCCGTCGGCCGGGACCCCCGGGCGCTGGCCCGGCTGGCCGGGCGGGTGTCGGGCGACAGCACCGTGGCGCACGCCTGGGCCGCCTGCCAGGCCATGGAACGGGCGGCGGGCATCGAGCCGCCGCCGCGTGCCCAGGCCTTGCGGGCGCTGCTGGCCGAGCGGGAACGGGTCGCCAACCACATGGGCGATATCGGCGCCATCTGCAACGACGTGGGTTTCGCCTTCGCGCTCTACCAGTTTTCCCGCCTGCGCGAGCTCTGGCAGCGCCGCAGCAGCGAACTGTTCGGGCACCGCTTCATGATGGACGTCGTGATCCCGGGCGGGGTGACGGCCGACCTTCCCCGGGAGGCGGCGGCCCGGCTGCGCGAGGACCATCGCGCCTTGCGCGCCGAGTTACGGGCACTGTACGACATCCTCGAGGACCATCCCTCGCTGGAAGACCGGCTGTTGACCAGCGGGCGCCTGACGCAGGACACGGCCCGGCGGCTGGGCTGCCTCGGCTACGTGGGCAAGGCGTCCGGCCAGGGTTTCGACGTGCGGCAGGCCAGTCCCTATCCACCCTACGACCGCCTGCCGGTAGCGGTTCCGGTATTCGAGGAGGGTGACGTGGCCGCACGCATGCGCGTACGCATGGAAGAGATCCTGGCCGCACTCGATTTCCTCGACCGCCTGCTCGAGACCTTGCCGGGCGGCGACATCGGCTGCGATATGCCGGCGCCGGAGGCCGGGGCGGAAGGCATCGGTTTCGTCGAGGGGTGGCGCGGTGAAATCGTCACCTATGTGCGCTTCGCCGGGGCCGGGCAGGTCGCCCGCTTCTTTCCGCGCGATCCGAGCTGGTTCAACTGGCCGGCGCTGGAACGCATCGTGCTGGGCAACATCGTCCCCGATTTTCCGGTCTGCAACAAATCGGTCAATGGTTCCTATTCGGGCCATGATCTGTAGATGAGGCGAGGTCAGACATGCTGAGAATCCTCAACCGCATCCGCCACGCCGGCCTGGTGACGGAAGCCCCGCCGCCCGTCGATGACGGCGAACTGCAACGGGTCGGCACCGAAGTCAAGCGGGTGCTGGAGGCCCGCTATGGCGGAAGCCTGGCGATACGCGAGGTCGACGCCGGTTCCTGCAACGGTTGTGAGCTGGAGATCCATGCGCTCAACAACCCCTATTACGACGTCGAGCGCTTCGGTGTCCACTTCGTCGCCTCGCCGCGCCACGCCGACGCCCTGCTGGTGACCGGGCCGGTTTCCCGCCACATGGAGGCCGCCCTGCGCCGCACCTGGGAGGCGACCCCGGATCCGAAGATCGTCATCGCCGCCGGGCAGTGCGCCTGTGACGGCGGCGAGTTCGGCACGTCCTACGCCAGTTGCGGCGCGGTGGCGAACGTGCTGCCGGTAGACGTCAGCATTCCCGGCTGTCCGCCTGCCCCGATCGAACTGCTGCGCGGCCTGCGCGCGGTCTTGCAGGGCTAGCCCATGAATCCTTGTCTGCTTTCCGACGCTGCTGTATTTCCCTCCGCCTGCCGACGGCGGCCGGGCGCATCGGCCTGCCCGTGTTCGTTCCCGGGCCGGCGGGGGACTGCGCGGTGCCGGGGCAGGAAGTCCAGCCACACCCCAACCCGATCCGGAGACCCGAGCATCCATGGCCATTGAGATCAAACGCCCCCCCGTTCCACTGCTGCACCGACTGTTCCCCTTCGTCGCCTGGTTGCCACGGGTCAACGGGCAGACGCTGCGGGCGGATCTGATCGCCGGCCTGACGGTGGCGCTGGTGGCGATTCCCCAGTCGCTCGCCTACGCCCAACTGGCCGGGGTGCCGCCCTATTACGGGCTCTACGCCTCCTTCCTGCCGGTGATCATCGGCGCCCTGTACGGCTCCTCGCCGGCGCTGTCCACCGGGCCGGTGGCCATGACCTCGCTGCTCACCGCCGCCAGCGTGATGACGCTCGCCCGGTTCGGCACCGATCAGTTCTATGCCTACGTCATCCTGATGGCGCTGTTGTCGGGCATTTTCCAGATTGCGCTGGGCATCGCCCGGATGGGGGTGCTGATCAACTTCCTGTCCTACCCGGTGCTGCGCGGCTTCATCAACGCGGCCGCCATAATCATCGCACTGGCCCAGCTGCCGGCGATGCTGGGCCTGAAACTGGAACACAGCCGGCATTTCATGATCGACGTCCTGCACGTGGTGGAACATTCCGCCAGCACCCATCTGCCCTCGCTGGCTTTCGGGCTGGGCTCGCTGGTGCTGCTGATGCTGTTCAAGAAGTTCACGCCCAGGCTGCCCGGCGTGCTGGTGGTGGTCATCATCACCACCTATCTCAGCTACCAGTTCGGTTTCGAGGCCGGTGGCGGCGTGGTGGTCGGCACCATTCCGCAGGGGCTGCCCAGTTTCAGCCTGCCGCCCTTCGACTGGAATGCCAGCATGCACATGCTGCCGGCCGCCTTCGTCATCGCCATCATCAGCTTCATGGAGGCCATGTCGAGCTCCAAGATCATCGCCATCAAGACGCGCACCAAGTGGGACGAGAACCAGGAACTGGTCGGCCAGGGCCTGGCCAAGATCGCCGCCGCGTTCAGCAACGGCATGCCGGTCAGCGGCTCCTTCTCGCGCTCGGCGCTGAACCTGGCCAGCGGCGCGCGCAGCGGCCTGGCGTCGGTGTTCAGCGCCGTGCTGGTGCTGATCACGCTGTTGTTCTTCACGCCGCTGCTGTACCACCTGCCCAAGCCGGTGCTGGCCGCCATCATCATGATGGCCGTGTTCAGCCTGGTCGATGTGCAGACCATCAAGGACGCCTGGCGCGCCAACCGCCAGGACGGGATCGCCGCCATCGTGACCTTCTTCGCCACCCTGGCGTTCGCGCCCAACATCCAGAACGGCATCCTGACCGGCATCCTGTTGTCGCTGGTGCT
The DNA here is from genome assembly GCA_026984835.1 of Thiohalobacter sp. GTDB lineage: Bacteria > Pseudomonadota > Gammaproteobacteria > DSM-19610 > DSM-19610 > JALSRI01. Next base: position 11,288 of record JALSRI010000111.1, read on the forward strand.
TTTCCTGCTTCGCACCATGCGTCCGGCCGTGGTGCTGCTTGGGGTCGACGAACACGGCGCCCTGCGCAGCGCCAAGCGCTACAACCTGCCCAAGCTGCACCCGCAGATCACGGCGGTGCGCTTCGACGGCCAGCTGTATTTCGCCAACGTCAGCTACTTCGAGGAGTCGATACAGTACCTGATCTGCACTGACCCTGATGTCCACCACATCCTGGTGGTCGGCGACGGCATCAACGGGCTCGACGCCTCGGGCGTGGAGATGCTGAAGAACCTGCTGGATCAACTGGAGAAGAGCGAGGTGGTGCTGTCCTTCTGCAATCTCAAGAGTTCGGTGCGGGCGGTGCTGGAACGCACCGGTCTGGTGGAGAGGATCGGGGAGCACAACATCTATCCCACCGTGCAGCAGGCAGTCGCCAGCATCAGGAAGCAGGTCGAGGAGGAAGCGGGGGAGGCCGCCGGAACCGGAGCGGTGGCATGAAGCGCAGCCTGATTCTTGCCCTGGTCCTGGGGCTGCTGCCGGTCGCCGCCGGCGCCGGCGGCGGCACGCAGGTCGAACTGAAGATGATCGCGCAGGAAGCCCGCAACGGTGATCCGGGCGCCGAGCTGCTCTATGGGCTCGCCTACCTGGAAGGGCGTTACGGCCTGCAGCCGGACGCCCGCAAGGCGGTGAGCTTGTTGCAGCGTTCCGCGCAGGGCGGCAACCCCTATGCCCAGCTCGTGCTGGCCAACTGCTATGCGCAGGGCCGCGGCATCGGCAAGGATCCGGCGCAGGCGGTGAACTGGTGGCGCAAGGCCGCGCGGGCGGGCAACGGCGAAGCCCAGTACCGGCTCGGCAAGGCCTACCTGGAAGGCTTCGGCGTGGCGCACGACGACCAGCGCGCCATCGAATGGCTCAAGCGCGCGGCCGGCAACGGCAACACCGACGCCCAGTACCTGATCGGCAAGATGTATCACGAGGGCTACGTCGTGGCACAGGACCAGACCCTGGCCAGGGACTGGCTGAGCCGGGCGGCGGCCAACGGTCATACCGGCGCGATCAACCTGCTGGCGGTGATCAACACCTTCGTGAAATCGACGACCCTGGTGTCGCAGGCCTCCTATGCCGAACTGAAGAGAAAGGCCGAACAGGGCGACCCCCATGCCCAGTACGAGCTGGCCCTGGGCTATGAAACGGGCTCTCTCGGCGTGGCGGCCGACCCGGCCAAGGCTCTGCACTGGCTGACCGAGGCGGCCCGCAACGGCAACCTGGTGGCTATGCAGAAGCTGGCGGAGGTCTATGCGCAGGGGCTGCTGGGTGTCGACAAGGATCCGCGCAAGGCCGCGTACTGGCGCGAGCGCTCCGCAGGGAGGCACTGACGTCTCCAGGCCCTGCTGCCCGGATGCAGGGGGGTCAGGAGCCGTCTTCGCCCTGCCGGCACACCGGCCGTGCGGGAGCGGGGTGTCAATCGTCCGGCCCGCGGTGCGCTGTTTCCTCCTCGTCGACCCAGTCTTCCTCGACCCAGCTCATGCCCTTGCGGCCCGGCACCTTGCGGGGCGCCCCGGCCCGGTAGAAGGGGCAGCTCTTGGGACCGTAGCAGAAGGTCTCGAAGCGGTATCGGCAGGAAGGATTCCAGGGGTCGATGAGCAGCTCCACCGGCATGCGGCAACCCCAGATGCAGGCGGTGCATTTAGCATCAAAAGTGCGCGGGTCCAGGCGCCGGTGCCCTCGCTGCCGGTACGTGGGCAGGTCTGGCGGCACGCCGTGGAAGGGCGGGCCGGCAGGGGGCTCCTCCGGTGCCTCCTTCAGCACCTTGAGCCCGCTGGTCTTGTAATGGCCCGCTGTCTCCATCCTGGGATCGGCCACCGGCACCGAGGCGCCCTTCACCATCATGCCCGCCCGGAAACGGTGCTTCTCCTGGGCGGCCTTGCCCACGGCGATCAGGAACTCACCCGGCTCGTCGCCAAGCGTGCCTTCGATGCGCAGAACGTAGCCCGGATAGCTGTGCGAGCGCTGGTCGAAGGAGCGCAGCAGGCGGATGCGCGGCTGGACACCGAGAATGCGCCCGTGCCAGGTGACCTTTGGGGTGGAGGTTTTTTTCATGTCGGGTCGACACGTTCTCTTTTGTGAGTCAGCGCAATGAGTGTAGCCGGTGGAGAGCAATTCATGCCACCTGACCTTCTGTTTCGTCCGTGTCTAAGCTGTTGGTTGCGTGCCTCGTGCACGGCCCCTCGGAAACCGGGAGGCATGGCCGGATCAGAGAGAACATTGCCGATCGTATGTGGATGATATCGGCTCGCGGGGTGAGGCGGCCGACTGCGTTCGATGGAGACTTTCAACAGCCTGGTGGAAATTCCTTCGCTATACGTGCGCATAAATCACATGTTCACGGGGTCTGTGGATGTGAAGCGCACATTGATGGTTGTCGATCAAAAAAATCCCGGTGGCCTCGGTATACTGTTCATCCAAGACGATTTCGTCGCCCTGTTTGAGAAGGGACTGCAGGCACAGGCCGATTTTTGCGCGTAGTCCATAATTGAGTCCATGTTTGTGCCAGTTGGCGCTTGCCATGGGCATGCCTTGTTTGCCAAGCGCAAAAAAGTGATCCACTAATACAGTACGTAGATTGTTCCGTCCAATATTTTCCGAGAGAAACCCAATGATTTCCTTTCCCGATAGGCAGTCGTTGGGCAGCAAACGAACAAGTGGTTCCGGCAGAAACGAGCGGAAAGATTCTCCTGATACTCTGCCCTGCAGGAGGTCCTCGTCGACCATCTGTTTGAAATCCGGGCGTGGGTCGGACCCGGTGCGACCAGCCAACTGGATGAGCGCCATGGCTTCGTTGCGATGCCCGCTCAAAGGAAACCCGGAAATATAATGATCAAGCATGTCATGAACCAACACGGATGTGTTGATTTGGCACCC
>JALSRI010000112.1 GCA_026984835.1 Thiohalobacter sp.
TTTTCTCGGACTCGTACGTTCGGCATGCAGCCATCCATCTGTGGGTTGTTCAAAGGGCCGCAAATTGTAGCAGCGCGGGGGGCAAAGGTAAAACCTTTCGTGTGGCGGGTGTTTGCGCCTCCGCGTCGTCCGCGTCCTTCGCGGTTATACTTCGACCTTCCCGATTTTCCCCCGCGCGCCCTGGTGCGCCCCGGTGGTCGAACAGAAAAGGCGTACCCCCATGAAGGTCCTCGGCATCGAAACCTCTTGCGACGAGACCGGCGTCGCCGTCTACGACACGGCCCGTGGCCTGCTGGCGGACGCCCTGCACAGCCAGATCGCCCTGCACGCCGACTACGGCGGCGTGGTGCCGGAACTGGCCTCGCGCGATCACGTGCGCAAGCTGCTGCCGCTGGTCCGGCGGGTCCTGGACGAGGCGGGCGTCGAACGGCAAGCCCTTGATGGCATTGCCTATACCGCCGGTCCCGGGCTGGTCGGCGCGCTGCTGGTGGGGGCTTCGCTGGGGCGCAGCCTGGCCTGTGCGCTGGATGTGCCGGCCATCGGCGTGCACCACATGGAGGGCCACCTGCTGGCGCCCATGCTGGAGACGCCGGCGCCCTGCCTGCCGTTCGTGGCGCTGCTGGTGTCCGGCGGCCACACCCTGCTGGTGGCCGTGCACGCCATCGGCGACTACCGCATCCTCGGCGACACCCTGGACGACGCCGCCGGCGAGGCCTTCGACAAGACCGCCAAGCTGCTGGGCCTGGATTACCCCGGCGGACCGGCGGTGGCGAGGCTGGCCGAGTCCGGGGACCCCGCGCGCTTTCGTTTCCCGCGCCCCATGACCGACCGCCCGGGACTGGATTTCAGCTTCAGCGGCCTCAAGACCTTCACCCTGACCACGGCCCGCGAGGCCGGCGACGACCCGCAGACGCGCGCCGACATCGCCCGCGCCTTCCAGGACGCCGTGGTCGACACCCTGTACATCAAGTGCCGCCGGGCGCTGCAACAGACCGGGCTGCGCACCCTGGTGGTGGCCGGCGGCGTGGGCGCCAACCGCGCCCTGCGCGCACGGCTGGCGGAACTGGAGCGGGCGCAGGGCGCCTCGGTGTTCTACCCGCGACCCGAATTCTGCACCGACAACGGCGCCATGATCGCCTACGCCGGCGCCCTGCGGCTGCGGGCCGGCCAGGGCGAGGGCCTGGCGGTGGAAGTGCGGCCGCGCTGGTCGCTGGAGGCGCTGTCAGTCGTCGCCTGAGCGGATGCGGCCTTCCCGGCCGTGGACGAGCGCCCGGATGTTGGAGCGGTGGCGCCAGAACAGCAGCACCGTCATGAAGGAGATGGCGGCCAGCAGCACCGGTTCGGGGCGCAGCCAGGCGACGTAGGCCGGCGTCAGCGCCATGGCGACCAGCGCCGCCAGCGAGGAAATGCGGAACACCTTGGCCACCATCAGCCAGGTGCCGATGGTCATCAGCCCCACCGGCCAGTGCAGGCCCAGCAGCACGCCCAGCGCCGTCGCCACCCCCTTGCCGCCCTGGAAGCGGAAGAAGACCGGGTACAGGTGGCCGAGGAAGGCGGCCACCGCCACCAGCGACTGCACCGCCATGTCGGCGCCGGCGGCGCGCGCGATCAGCACCGGGATCAGGCCCTTGAGCATGTCGCCGGCCAGGGTCGCGGCGGCGGCCTTTTTGCCGCCGATGCGCAGCACGTTGGTGGCGCCGGGGTTGCCGGAGCCCTGGCTGCGCGGGTCGGGCAGGCCGAGCAGGCGGCAGATGAGGATGGCCGAGGACACCGACCCGAACAGGTAGGCGAGCACGACCAGGGCGATGTCGATCCACATACCGCTATTGGATAGCTTCGGCCCGGCACGGTCAAGCCGGACCGCTACCCCGGCCGCGGCAAAGCGGTTATAGTGCGGCAGCATCGAAACATTGCGACCACTGCCGTTGCCCATGGACATCATCTTCATCCGCGACCTGCGCATCGATACGGTCATCGGTATCTACGACTGGGAGCGCAGCATTCGCCAGACCGTCAGCCTCGACCTGGAGCTGGCCACCGACATCCGCAGGGCGGCCGCCAGCGACGCCATCGACGACACCCTGAACTACAAGGCGGTGGCCAAGCGCGTCATCGCTTTCGTGGAAGAGAGCCGGTTCCAGTTGGTCGAGACCCTGGCCGAGCGCGTCGCCGAACTGGTGCTGGCCGAGTTCGGGGTACCCTGGCTGCGCCTGACCCTCAACAAGGGCGGAGCGGTGCGCGGCGCCCGCGGCGTGGGCGTGGTCATCGAGCGCGGCACGCGCGCCTGACCGGCATGGCGCGCGTCTATGTCAGCGTCGGCAGCAACGTCGACCGTGAACGCAACGTGCGCTCCTCCCTCGACGCCCTGCGGGAGCGCTTCGGCCGGCTGGACTGTTCGCGTGTCTACCAGACCGAGGCGGTGGGGTTCGATGGAGAACCTTTCTACAACCTCGTGGTGGGCTTCGATACCGACCTGGCGCCGCGCGAACTGGTCGATCTGCTGCACGCCATCGAGGCGGCGCACGGACGCCGCCGCGACCAGCCCAGTTTCAGCGACCGCAGCCTGGATCTCGACCTGCTGCTCTACGACGACCGGGTAGTGGACGAGCCGGGCCTGGTTCTGCCGCGCCCCGAAATCCTCGAATACGCCTTCGTGCTGGGCCCCCTGGCCGAGCTGGCCGGCGGGTTGCGCCATCCGCTGCTCGGCCGGAGCTACCGGGCCTTGTGGGACGACTTCGACACCAGCGGCCAGGCGATGCGGCCGGTCGAGCTTTGAGCGCTCGTCCACCGCCCGTGGAGCTGCCGCCGCCGGAAGCGGCGGCGCTGGAACTGAGCAGCCGGCTGCAGGCAGAGATCCTGGCGGCCATCGACGCGGCCGGCGGCGTGCTGCCCTTCGACCACTACATGGAGATGGCGTTGTATGCACCGGGCCTGGGCTATTACAGCAACGGCCTGTGCAAGTTCGGCAGCGGCGGCGACTTCGTCACGGCGCCGGAACTGGGCGACCTGTTCGGCCGCTGCCTGGCGCGCGCCGTGGCGCCGGTGCTGGCACAGACCGGCGGCGATCTGCTGGAACTGGGCGC
>JALSRI010000113.1 GCA_026984835.1 Thiohalobacter sp.
TGGAAGAGGCGCGTCGCAACGCCACCCCCTACACCGCCGAGTACCTCATCGCCCACCCGCTGCTGGCGGACTACCTGCTGGAGGGACTCGCCCTGCACGGCCACTCCTGCGAGGAGTGAGTGCGGCCCAGGGTGGGCGCGTTGAAGTCCGCCTGGCCGGTATCAGGCTTGCGCACCGGCGGCCGATACAGGGCTGCAGGGCAGGGGAACGGGCGCCGGCGGGCGGCGCCGCCCGCCGCCCGGAGACGGACCGGAACGTGCGATTGCCGGCAGTCATTCTGGTGCTGGCCTGGGCCGGTGTCGCCGCTGCCGCGCCGGACCCCCGGCTGCGGCTGACGCCGGAGCAGCGCGCCTGGCTGGCGGACCACCCGGAACTGGTGGTGGCGCCGGCGGACCGCTTCGTCCCCTACGAGTTCTTCGACGACAAGGGCGGCTACCGCGGCGTGGCGGCAGACTACATGGCACTGCTGGCGAAACGGCTGGGTGTGCGGTTGCGCGTGCTCAGGCTGGACGACGAGGCGCAGCGCCTGCGGGCCATGGCCGGCGGTGACTTCGACGTCGGCGCCGCCGTCCGGCCTGCCTCGCCGCTGGCCGGTGTCGCGCTGCTGACCCGGCCGCACATCACCATGCCCGGCGTCATCGTCGCCAGCGCGGACTATCCGGATCTGCGCGCCCTGAGCGGCCGCCGCGTGGCCGTGGTGGAGGATGCACCGTTGCGTCTCGATGCCGCCCGCCTGCCGGACGGGGTCGTCCTGCGGCCGGTGCGCGATGTCACGACCGCGCTGGAGCTGATATCCAATGGCCGCGTCGATGCGCTGGTGACCGACATGGCGACGGCCTCCTATTACATCCACCGGGAAGGCATGACGGAAATCCGTATCGTCGGTCGCACCGGTTCGGATCTGTCGCTGGCCATGGCGGTGCGCCGCGACTGGCCGCAGTTGCAAGCCATCCTGCAGCAGGCCCTTGACAGTATCACCCGTGAGGAACACCAGCAGATCGCGCGGCAGTGGATCCACCTCAAGCGGCCCACGCTGTTCTCGAGCCGTGGTTTCTGGATCGGACTGCTGGTCGTCGCCCTGGCCGTGATGGTGGTGATGGGCGGTATCCTGCTCTGGAACCGCGCGCTACAGCGGCAGGTGGCCCAGCGTACGCGCTCACTGAACCAGGAGCTGCGGCGCCGGCACGAGGCCGAGCGGGCCCTGCAAGAGACGCATGCGGATCTGGTCCGGTCGCACCAGCAGCTCAAGCAGACGCAGATGCAGTTGATCCACGCCGCCAAGATGGAATCGGTCGGGCGCCTGGCGGCGGGCGTGGCGCACGAAGTCAAGAACCCGCTGGCCGTCATCCACCTGGGCATGGACTATCTGGCGGGAGAGCTCGACGACGATCCGGTGGGAGGCGAAGTGCTCGCCGACATGGAGGCCGCGGTGCGGCGCGCCGATGGCGTCGTCAACAGCCTGCTGGACTTTTCACGCGAGGAGGAACTGAACCGCCGGCCGGTGCAGATCAACGACATCATCGATGCGTCGCTGCAGCTGGTCCGGCACGAGCTGGTGCAACACGATATTCGTGTCGCCAGGCGCCTGACGCCCGGCCTGCCATTGCTGGACTGCGACATGAACCGGATGCAGCAGGTGTTCGTGAACCTGTTCATGAACGCCATCCAGGCCATGGGCGGCAAGGGAACGCTCACGGTTTCGACCTGCCGGACGCTAACAGGGGAACGGGACGATGGCCGCGTCGTGGCGGGCAACCGGCCCGAAACCGGTCGTTCCGTGATCGTGGCCGAGGTGAGCGATACCGGTCCGGGCGTGGCGGCGGATGCGCTGGAGAAGATGTTCGATCCCTTCTACACGACCAAGCCGGTGGGGGAGGGGACCGGGCTGGGGCTGTCGGTCATCCGCAACATCATCGATCTGCACCAGGGTGCGATCGAGGTGGGGAATCTCGCGCCCCGTGGTTTTTCCGTGAGACTTCTGCTCGATTGCAGGGAGGACTAGATGTCGACTCGCAAGACCCGGGTACTGGTGGTGGACGACGAAACCGGTATCACGCGCATGATCAAGCTGAACCTGGAGAAGACCGGGGACTACTCGGTGTGGACGGTCAACGAGGGCGCCCGGGCCGTCGAGGCGGCCCGCCTGTTCAAGCCCGATATCATCTTCCTGGACGTGATGATGCCGGACATGCAGGGGGACAGGGTGGCGGAACAACTCCGGGAGGACAAAGAACTGAAGGACATCAAGTGTGTGTTCCTGACCGCCATCGTCACCCGCGACGAAACCGCGGACGGCGGCAACGAGATCGGTGGCAACCACTTTCTCGCCAAGCCGGTCCGGACCCGCGACATCGTGCGCATGATCGAAAAACTGCTCTAGCGCATCGCCTCGGTGCAAGAAAACGGCCGTGCGGCACGGCGCCGGCACGGCCGTTCGGGATGGCGACGGGACAAGGTCTCAGCGGCCGCCGCACTTGCCTTCGTTGAGTTTCATGTGATCGCTGCCACAGCGTCCTTCCGGCGGGGCCTGGGCGTCGCTCTTTTCCCCGTCCTTCGCTTCGTCACCCTTGGGCGGTACCGTCTTCTCGTCGTCCGCCACACGGACTGGCTCGGCCTCGGCGGCCTGGTCACCGTGGGCAACCTGATAGCCACTGCCAAGTTCGGTCATGCGGAAGGGGTTGCCGGCCGCTGCCGCGGTGCCTGCCAGGCCCATGTCGGTGAGCAGCGCCGCCGTTGCCAGCCAGGCGCCCCGTTTCATCGTTTTGTTGTCGTGCATCGTGTCATCCCTTTGCGGTGATTTTGGATTCGAGCAAGAGAAGACCACACGATGCCGGACAAGTTCACCCGCGCCGGGCCGGCTGTGACGCGCGTCACACCGCCAGCAGGTCGCTGCTCCAGCCGACGCCGCCGGGTACGGCTTCGGGGTGGCGGCGGTGCACAAGCGCTTCGATCTCGGCCACCCGGCGCGGCGCCACGTCCACCATGAGCAGGATCTCGCCGTGCTCGAGGGCGTCGTGGAACTCGTCCAGGTGGACATTGGGTACGCGGTGCACGAACTGCCAGCCGGCCTCGT
>JALSRI010000114.1 GCA_026984835.1 Thiohalobacter sp.
CGCTGCCTGTGCCGCAGCCACGCCCTCACCACCTGCCGGCACAACCGCGTCCAGCGCGGCCAGGCCGTCTACCACTGCCGTCGCTGCGGCGCCGAGCTGGTGTACGCGCCGGCCGACGGGCAACCCTGCCTGCCCCGGGGTTGAATGGCCTGGCCATCGCCGGCTACTGGCCTAGACTTGCAACAGGTGGTCCGCGGGGGTGCTCATGTTCGATCCCCAGGGTTTTCTGCGCTACCCGCGCCGGGAGCCGCCGTGCGAACGGGTGCGCTCGCGGCTGCGGCACTGGCGCGAATACAGGCGCCCGTTTCCGGCCGGCGGCGTGGCGCGGCAGGCGCACCGCTGCATGGACTGCGGCACGCCCTGGTGCCACGGCCACTGCCCGGTCCACAACCTGGTGCCCGACTGGAACCTGCTGGTCGGCGACGGCCACTGGCGCTCCGCCTGGCAGCAGCTCGAGTCCACCAACAACTTCCCTGAGTTCACCGGACGCCTGTGCCCGGCGCCCTGCGAGGACGCCTGTACCCTGCGGCTCAGCGGCCAGCCGGTCACCATCAAGGCCATCGAACTGGCCATCGCCGAGCGCGCCTGGGCGAACGGCTGGGTGCGGCCGCAGCCGGCGGCCCGCAAGCGGCGCCAGCGGGTGACGGTGGTCGGCTCCGGCCCGGCCGGCCTGGCCTGCGCGCAGCTTCTGGCGCGGGTCGGCTACCGCGTGCGGGTGCTGGAGAAAGACGACCGGCCCGGCGGCCTGCTGCGCTACGGCATCCCCGATTTTCGCCTGGAGAAGCGTATTCTCGACCGCCGCCTGGCGCAGCTGGCGGCCGAGGGCGTGGAGTTCGAGACCGGCGTGCATGCTGGGGCCGACCTGGATGCGTCGGCGCTGCTGGCATCGGGCGATGCGCTGGTGCTGGCCTGCGGGGCCAGGCAGCCGCGCGACCTGCGGGTGCCCGGCCGCGGCCTGGAGGGCGTGCACTTCGCGCTGGACTACCTCGCGCAGCAGAACCGCAAGCTGGCGGGCGAGCGCATCGATGCCGAACGGCTCATCGACGCCCGCGGCCGTGACGTGGTGGTCGTCGGCGGCGGCGATACCGGCAGCGACTGCGTCGGCACGGCGTTGCGCCAGGGCGCGCGCAGCGTCACCCAGGTGCAGTACCACGAGCAGCCGCCGGCACACCTCGAGGTGCTGGACTACTGGCCGCGGCCGGTGCCGGAACTGAAACTCATGGACACGGACCGCGAGGGCTGCCGGCACCTGTGGGGCTGGGATACGGTGGCGCTGGAGGGCCGCGCGGGGCGGGTCGACGGGGTGCTGCTGCAGCGGCTGCAATGGTACCGCGACGCGGCCGGGGCCTGGCAGCGCCGGCGGCTGCCGGACCGGCAGCGGCGTCTGCCCGCGCAACTGGTGCTGGTGGCCATCGGCTATGCCCACACGGACCACGACGGCCTGCCGCGCGGGCTCGGCCTGGCCCTCGACGCGCGTGGCAACCTGGCCGCCGACGAGCCCGGCTACCAGACCAGCCGCCCGGGCGTGTTCGCCTGTGGCGACGCCCGCCGCGGCCAGTCGCTGCTGGTATGGGCGATCCGGGAAGGGCGCCGCTGCGCCCGCGCCGTGGACTTCCACCTGCGCGGCGAGACCGACCTGCCCGAGATCTAGGCGGCCGCTTTCCTGTATCATCGGCATCCGGCGGCAGGGTGTCGCCCTCGTCACACCCGCGCCAGCGGGCAGCAGGATGGAGCAATGGAATTCTACAGCCGGGCCGCAGTCGGCCTGTCGGCCTCCGAGATACAACGTCACGTGCGCATCGGCAACCTGCCGGACTGGTGCGCGTCAATCGAAAAGGTGCTCGCTCAGGGCCGCGAGCGCGGCGAGATCTACTGCGTGTGGGGGGATTTCCGCATCCACCGGGAAATGATCCGCGACGGTCTGCGTTTCAGCCTGCCGGGTTGCCCCAACGCCTTGCAGTGGACCGTCACGGCGGATGGCGCCGCCGGGCAGGTGGTGGTGCATTGCACCATCAACCGGCCCGACCACGATCCCGACTTCGTCGACTCCATCGAACGGTTCGTTCTCGATTGGAAACAGGGGCTGGAAGCCGCGCCGGCGCGCATCCGTGACGCCGGTTCGCCGCAGCCGGGCGAGCCGATGCCCTGGTTTGGCTGAAATCCTTCCCGTCGCTGTCAACGGTCCGCGTCCGGCTGCGTTGAAGCAGGTGAACAGGCTTCAATCCAACCGTATCAAGGAGACAGCAATGAACATCAAGAACCCTGCACTTGCGCTCGTGATGGCGACCCTGGTTTCGCTGGCCCCGGTCGGGCCGGCGGCGGCGGGCGGCGTGTCGGCGGCGCGCGCCTTCGATCGCATCGACCGCAACGACGACGGCCGTCTCGGTCCGGTGGAGCGGCACCGCGCGCGCTACCTGTACAAGCGCATCGACGTCAACGACGACGGCCGCATCGGGCCGCGCGAGCGGCACTATGCGCGGCATCTCAGGCGCCACGCCGACCACAACGGCGACGGTCGCATCGGCCCGCGCGAACGCCGCCACACCCGCCGCGTGCTGAACCGGGTGGATCGTCACATCGGTCCGGGTCGGCACTGAGCCCCGGCTGTCGCCCGCCCGGCCCGCCAGGCCGGGTGGGCTCCCCCTTCGACGGACCATCCCGGTTCGTGACGTAATTTCGTCGTTTTTCCGGTCTTACTGTCTGCAGGCGTCAACTTTGAGGCGTTTGGCGCCGGCCTTGCCATGCGTCCGGCTCTGGTCTATGCCTGAAACAGGGCTTCACAGCGGAATTCGCCCGGCTGGCGCGACTATTGCCTTGTAATCAGGGAAGACAGGGGCCGGGAATCCACCGCCGGGCGCAGCCCGGTGCGCCAAGAGCAACAACCAACAATGGATGACGTGACGCGACACAAGGGACTGCACGAGTACTGGCGCAGTTCGCAGCTGGCCGGCCACAACGCCGCCTGGCTGGAGGACCTGTACGAGCAGTTCCTGACCGACCCGGAGCAGGTGCCGAACGACTGGCGCGCTTTCTTCGAGACCCTGCCGCGCGTCGACGGCCACGGCG
>JALSRI010000115.1 GCA_026984835.1 Thiohalobacter sp.
GGCTGCGCCGGGATCGCGGGCAAGCCCGCTCCTACAGGGGGGGACGCCACGACGTTGTAGGAGCGGCCTTGGCCGCGATGGGTTTGGTGACCACCGGCCCCTGGAATGAACGGCCCCGGCTGCGCCGGGATCGCGGGCAAGCCCGCTCCTACAGGGGGACGCCACGACGCTGTAGGAGCGGCCTTGGCCGCGATGGGTTTGGTGACGCCGGCCCCTGGAATGAACGGCCCCGGCTGCGCCGGGATCGCGGGCAAGCCCGCTCCTACAGGGGGACGCTGCGATGGCCTGGCAGCCACCGGACCCTGAACGCGCCGGAGCAACCTAGCTTCCGCCGTCGAGCAGCTTTGCCAGCGGCTTCGGCGGCACGTAGCCGGGCTGGATGGAGCCGTCCTCCAGGACGATCATGGGCGTGCCCCGCAGCCCCAGCTGGCCGGCCAGCCGCATGTGCCGGTCGACCGGGTTGTCGCAGGTCTTCATGGGGATGGCCTTGTTGTTCTTGGCGTCGGTGAGCGCCTGCTTGCGATCCTTGGCGCACCACACCGCCACCGCCTTGCGATAGGACGGTGAATCCTTGCCGGCGCGCGGGTAGAACAGGTAGCGCACCTCGATGCCCCGGGCCAGGTAGTCGCCGATCTGGCTGTGCAGCTTGCGGCAGTAGGCGCAATCGATGTCGGTGAACACCGTGATGTGGTGGCGCGGCTTGTCCGGCGAGAACACGATCATCTCGGACTTGTCGAGGCCGTCGAGCAGCGTGCGCACGGCCTGCTGGCGGCGCGGCGCGGTCAGGTTCTCGCGCGTGCGCAGGTCGAGCAGTTCGCCCTGCAGCAGGTAGCGGGCGTCGCGGCTGACATAGACCACGTGCGGACCGATTACCACTTCGTAGAAACCGTCCATGGGCGCCGGTTCTATGCTGCTCACCGCGTTGCTGCCCAGCGCCTCGCGGATCGCCGCCTCTTCGGCCTTGCGGTCCGCCGCCGCCACACCGGTGACTACCAGCATGACCAGGAATACCAGAACATCGGCTGTTTTCGTCTTCACTCGCTTTCACTCTTCGTCATGGGAATCGTCCTGCCCGTCGGGTCTGAGACCCGGCCGGCGGTCATTCGTTCCTCCCGCCGGCCTCAGCCGCGCGGGTGGTGTTCACGATGCAGCCGCTTGAGCCGCTCGCGCGCCACGTGGGTGTAGATCTGGGTCGTGGACAGGTCGCTGTGACCCAGCAGCATCTGCACCACGCGCAGATCGGCGCCATGGTTCACCAGGTGGGTGGCGAAGGCGTGGCGCAGGGTGTGCGGCGACAGGGTGCCGCGGATCCCCGCCTGCGCCGCATAGTGCCGCAGCCGGTACCAGAACGCCTGGCGGGTGATGGCCGGCGCCTTGCGCGACACGAACAGCCGATCGCCCTGGCGCCCCCTGAGCAGCCGCGGCCGCGCCTCGCGCTGGTAGCGCTGCAGCCAGTCCAGGGCCTGCTCGCCGACCGGCACCAGCCGTTCCTTGCCGCCCTTGCCCAGCACCCGCACCACGCCCTGACGGCTGTTGAACTGGCCGGCATCCAGCGCCACCAGTTCCGATACCCGCAGGCCGCAGGCGTACAGCAGTTCCAGCATGGCCCGGTCGCGCAGCCCCAGGGGCTGGCCGGTGTCGGGCGCCGCCAGCAGAGCCTCCACCTCGGCTTCGCTCAGCGTCGCCGGCAACGGCCGTTCCAGGCGCGGCGACTCGATACGGGCGGTGGGGTCGGCCTCGAGCACGCCCTGGCGCACCTGGTAGCGATAGAAGCGCCGGAGGCTGGACAACAGGCGCGCGCTGCTGCGCGCACTGGCCCCGAGGCGGTGCCGTTCGGCCAGGTAGGCCAGCAGGTCCGCCGGTCCGGCCTGCAGCAGGCCGCCGCCGCGCCCGCGCAGCCAGCCCGCCAGCCCTTCGAGGTCGCGCCGGTAGGCGGCCAGGGTATTGGGACTGAGCCCGTTCTCCATCCACAGGGCGTCGGTGAAATGCTCGATCAGCGCTTGATCCGGGTCGCTGGCCGGCGTCCCGGAACGCCGCAGCGGGGTTGCTGGTTTCGTGGTCGCCACGGCCGCGACGGTACCATATCCGGAGGCATCATGCGCGCCGCGGCGCTGTGCTAAACTGCGCGGCTCATGGCCCCGCCGCACACCCCCTGCCGCCACACCAGCGCCGTCGTCCTGGCCGGTGGCCGCGCCGCGCGCATGGGTGGCGAGGACAAGTGCCTGCTGCCGCTGGCCGGACGGCCGCTGGTGGCCTGGCTGATCGACGCCCTGCGGCCGCAGGTGGAGGACATGCTGATCAGCGCCAACCGCAATCTGGAACGCTATGCCGCCTTCGGCCCGCCGCTGGTGCAAGACCGTCTGGACGACTTCCAGGGCCCCCTGGCGGGCATCATGGCGGCCCTGGAGCGCTGCCGTGGCGACTGCCTGCTGAGTGCCCCCGGCGACGCCCCGCTGCTGGCGCCGGACTATGCGGCGCGCATGCGCGCCGCCCTGGCCGCAAGCGGCGCACGCGCCTGCGTGGCCGAGTTCCAGGGCCGGCGCCAGCCGGTCTACTGTCTGCTGTCGAAGGAACTCGGCACGCATTTGCAGCAGTGGCTGGACGCCGGCGGGCGCGCCGTGCACGACTGGCTGGCGGCGGTGGACGCGGTGGGAGTGGACTTCTCCGACCGGCCGCAACAGTTCCTCAACCTCAACCGGCCCGACGATCTGGCGCGGCTGGAGGCGCAGGTGTCGGCATGAACCCGCTGTACCACGACCCGCCGGTGATCGGCTTCGCCGCCCGCAGCGGCACCGGCAAGACCACGCTGCTGGAGAAGCTGCTGCCGGTACTGGTGGAGCGCGGCCTGCGCACCGGCGTGATCAAGCACTCGCACCACGATTTCCGCATCGACGTGCCCGGCAAGGACAGCGACCGGCTGCGCCGGGCCGGCGCCGTGCAGACGTTGATCGCCTCGCCCTGGCGCGAAGTGTGGATCCGCGAGCGCGGCGGTGACAGCGAGCCGCGGCTGGACGAACTGCTG
>JALSRI010000116.1 GCA_026984835.1 Thiohalobacter sp.
CAAGCTGGAAGTAAGCATGCCGGCGTCCAAGCTCAAGCAGTCGGTGGCCAAGGTCCTCCAGGACGAGGGCTACATCGCCGGTTTCGAGGTGCAGGAAGACGACGGCAAGCCGGCGCTCAAGGTGGCGCTGAAGTACTACGACGGCCGGCCGGTCATCGAACACATCAAGCGTGTGAGCCGGCCCGGTCTGCGGATCTACAAGGGCAAGGACGACCTGCCCAGGGTCCAGGGCGGGCTGGGTGTCGCCATCATCTCCACGTCCAAGGGCGTCATGAGTGACCGCGCAGCGCGCGCCGCCGGTGAAGGTGGTGAAGTGCTGTGCTACGTGTCCTGATCAGGTAATAGTCATGTCGAGAGTCGCAAAAAAACCGGTAGAATTGCCGTCCGGCGTCGAAGTGAAAGTCGATGGCCAGAAGATCACCGTCAAGGGTGGCAAGGGTACGCTCGAACACGAGGTGCACAGTTCGGTGGAAGTGAAGCAGGATGACAAGGTCCTGCTGTTCGCGCCGCGTGATGGCTCCAAGATCGCCATGGCGCTGGCCGGCACCACCCGGGCCCTGCTGAACAACATGGTTACCGGGGTGAGCAGCGGTTTCGAGAAGAAGCTGGAACTGGTCGGCGTGGGTTACCGCGCCCAGGCGCAGGGACAGACGCTCAATCTGACGCTGGGTTTCTCCCACCCGGTCAACTACGCGGTGCCCGAGGGCGTCAGCGTGGAGACGCCGAGCCAGACGGAAGTGGTGGTCAAGGGTGTGGACAAGCAGAAGGTCGGCCAGGTGGCCGCCGAGATCCGCGCCTACCGCCCGCCGGAGCCCTACAAGGGCAAGGGCGTCAAGTACGCCGATGAGGTCATCGTGCGTAAGGAAGCCAAGAAGAAGTAACAGGCCGATCCGCCTGTATCGACGAACTGAATTCGATAGGTTGAGAGCATGGACAAGAAGGCATCACGACAGCGCCGCGCGAGAAAGACCCGCGCGAAGATCCGCGAACTCGGCAGGCCGCGTCTGTGCGTGCACCGCACGCCGCGTCATATTTACGCCCAGGTCATCGCGGGCAGTGGCGACCAGGTGGTGGTGACCGCGTCCACCGTGGAGCCCGAGTTGCGCAAGTCGCTTGGCAGCACGGGCAACATCGATGCCGCGGCCGCCATCGGCAAGGCAGTCGCCGAGCGGGCCAGGGCGGCGGGGGTGACCGAGGTGGCGTTCGACCGTTCCGGTTTCAAATATCACGGCCGCATCAAGGCGCTGGCGGATGCCGCGCGCGAAGGCGGTCTGGAATTCTAGAAGGTTTGGCTTATGGCAAATATGGACAACCAGGCGAGTTCTGACGGCCTGCAGGAAAAACTGATCGGCATCAACCGCGTGGCCAAGGTGGTCAAGGGCGGGCGCCAGTTCGGCTTCGCCGCGCTGACGGTGGTCGGCGATGGCAATGGCCGGGTCGGTTTCGGCCGCGGCAAGGCGCGTGAAGTGCCGGTCGCCATCCAGAAGGCGATGGAGAATGCGCGCAAGAACATGACCACGGTTGCGCTGAAGGACGGTACCCTGCAGTACCCGATCACGGCGACCTTCGGCGCCGCCAAGGTGTACATGCAGCCGGCCTCGGAGGGCACCGGCATCATTGCCGGTGGCGCCATGCGCGCGGTGTTCGAGGTGGTCGGGGTGCGGGACGTGCTGGCCAAGTGCATCGGCACCAACAACCCCATCAACGTGGTTCGGGCCACCATGAAGGGCCTGGCCGAGATGCATTCGCCGGAAGAGGTGGCCGCCAAGCGCGGCAAGTCGGTGGACGAGATCCTGGGATAAACCAATGGCTGACAAGAAACTCAAGGTAACGCTGGTCAAGAGCATCAACGGCCGCCTGGCCTCCCACAAGGCCTGCGTGCGCGGCCTCGGCCTGCGCCGCATCCGCCACTGCGTGGAAGTGACGGATACGCCGGAGAATCGCGGCATGATCAACAAGGTTTCTTATCTGCTCGCCGTGGAGGAAGCATGACATGCGCCTGAACACACTCAAGCCGGCTCCCGGCAGCAAACAGGCCGCCAAGCGCGTCGGTCGCGGCATCGGCTCGGGCCTGGGCAAGACGGGCGGGCGCGGTCACAAGGGCCAGAAGTCGCGCTCCGGCGGCTTTCACAAGGTAGGCTTCGAGGGCGGCCAGATGCCGCTGCAGCGGCGCCTGCCCAAGGTCGGTTTCACGTCGCGCAAGTCCCGTCGCGTCGACGAGGTGCGCCTGCACGAGCTGGCGCAGGTGTCTGACGAAGTCGTCGACCTGGCCTCGCTCAAGGCGGCCGGCGTGATCGGCCAGCACATCCTGCAGGTCAAGGTGATCGCCTCGGGCGCGATCGATAAGCCCGTGACCCTGCGTGGTCTGGGCGTCACCCGGGGGGCGCGCGCGGCCATCGAGGCCGCCGGCGGCAAGGTCGAAGACTAGTGGCGGGAGCTGGCGCATCCCTGACGGGCGGTCTCGGTGACATCGGCAAGCTGACCGAGCTGCGCCAGCGCATCCTGTTCGTGCTGGGCGCGATCTTCGTGTTCCGCATCGGCTCCTTCATCCCGCTGCCCGGCATCGATCCGCACGTGCTGGCGCAACTGGTGGAGCAGCAGAAGGGCACCATCCTGGACATGTTCAACATGTTCTCGGGTGGCGCGCTCAAGCGCCTGTCGATGTTCGCGCTGGGCATCATGCCGTACATTTCGGCGTCCATCATCATGCAGCTGCTGTCGTACACGGTGCCGACCCTGGAGCAGCTCAAGAAGGAAGGCGAGTCGGGGCGTCGCAAGATCACCCAGTACACCCGCTACGGCACGGTGGTGCTGGCGACCTTCCAGGCCATCGGCATCGCCACCGCGCTGCAGAGCCAGGCGGTCGGCGGCAGCCCGCTGGTGGTGATACAGGGGCCGGGCTTTGTCATGGCGGCGGTGGTCACCCTGGTGACGGGCACACTGTTCCTGATGTGGCTGGGCGAGCAGGTGACCGAGCGGGGCATCGGCAACGGTATCTCGATCATCATCTTCTCGGGCATCGTGGCCGGCCTGCCGGCCGCCATCGGCGGCACGCTGGAGCTGGCCAGGACGGGTGAGATGAACACGCTCAGCATCCTGTTCCTGTTCGCGCTGGCCATTGCGGTGACCATGTTCGTCATCTTCGTGGAGCGTGGCCAGCGCCGTATCACGGTGAACTACGCCAAGCGCCAGCAGGGCCGCAAGATGTACGCCGGGCAGAGCACGCACCTGCCCCTGAAGCTGAACATGGCGGGCGTGATTCCGCCGATTTTCGCTTCCAGCATCATCCTGTTCCCCGCCACCATGGGGAGCTGGTTCGGCAGCACCGAGGGCATGGGCTGGCTGAAGGACGTGGCGTCCATGTTGTCGCCGGGGCAGCCGCTGTACGTGCTGCTGTATGCGCTGGCCATCATCTTCTTCTGCTTCTTCTACACGGCGATCGTGTTCAATGCGAAGGAGACGGCCGACAATCTGAAGAAGTCGGGTGCCTTCATTCCAGGCATCCGGCCGGGCGAGCAGACGGCCCGCTACATCGACAGCGTGATGACGCGGCTGACGCTGGCCGGCGCCATCTACATCACCGCGGTGTGTCTGCTGCCGGAGTTCCTGATTCTGTACTGGAACGTGCCGTTCTACTTCGGCGGCACGTCCCTGCTGATCATCGTGGTGGTGGTCATGGACTTCATGGCCCAGGTGCAGGCGCACATGATGTCGCACCAGTACGAGAGCCTGATGAAGAAGGCCAACCTGAAAGGGCAGGGCCGCTCCGGGCTGCTCAGATAGTTCTGCGGAGGGCAAAACCCGACGCCAAGGCGCAGACAACGCGAAGTGCGCCAACTTTTTGTTTTTAGAACCGATTCTCTGCGCCCTCGGCGTTCTCTGCGCCTTGGCGTCAGGTTGGAATCGAAACACTCTTAGACACAGGACAGGACGATGAAAGTACGAGCATCCGTCAAGCGCATCTGCCGCAACTGCAAGATCATCCGCCGCAAGGGCGTGGTGAGGGTGATCTGCAAGGACGGCCGCCACAAGCAGCGGCAGGGCTGATTTCGGGCCGGAAGGCCCCGGAATCCAACGATTTTGCATTGATTTTACAGGCCACACCCGGTATCCTTTCCGGTTCACCTGAAAGGTTCTCGGTTGTGTCCGCGAGGAGAGACTATCCATGGCGCGTATTGCCGGTATCAATATCCCGCCCCAGAAGCATGCGGTGATCGCACTGACGTCGATCTACGGCATCGGCCGCACGACGGCGAAAAAGATCCTGGATGCCAGTGGCGTGGCTCCCGATACCAAGATCAAGGACCTGTCCGAGGGCGAGATCGAGAAGATCCGCGGCGAGGTGGCGAAATACACCGTCGAGGGTGACCTGCGCCGGACCATCTCCATGAACATCAAGCGTCTGATGGATCTGGGCTGCTACCGTGGCATGCGTCATCGCCGCGGCCTGCCGGTCCACGGCCAGCGCACGCGCACCAACGCCCGTACCCGCAAGGGTCCGCGGCGCCCGATCCGCAAGTAATCATTCAAGGTTCCGAGTTCCAGACACATGGCAAAACCGACAGCATCGCGCACCCGCAAGAAGGTCAAGAAGAACGTGGTCGATGGCATCGCCCACGTGCACGCGTCCTTCAACAACACGATCATCACCATCAGCGACCGCCAGGGCAACGCGCTGGCCTGGGCGACCGCCGGCGGCTCCGGCTTCCGCGGTTCGCGCAAGAGCACGCCGTTCGCCGCCCAGGTGGCCGCCGAGCGTGTCGGTGACATGGTCAAGGAATTCGGCATGAAGAACCTGGAAGTCGAAGTGAAGGGCCCCGGCCCGGGCCGCGAGTCCGCCGTGCGCGCCCTGCACAACGCCGGCTTCCGCATCACCAACATCACAGACGTCACCCCGATTCCGCACAACGGGTGCCGGCCGCCCAAGAAGCGGCGCGTGTAGGGCGGAGGAGAGAAGATGGCAAAGTACATTGGATCCAAGTGCCGCCAGTGCCGACGCGAAGGCAGCAAGCTGTTCCTCAAGGGCGAGAAGTGCTACACCAGCAAGTGCCCGATCGAGAACCGGCCCTTCCCGCCCGGTCAGCACGGCCAGCGCCGCGGCCGCCTGTCCGACTACGCCGCCCAGTTGCGCGAGAAGCAGAAACTGCGCCGCACCTACGGCGTGCTGGAGCGCCAGTTCCGCAACTATTACAAGAAGGCCGCCCAGCGCAAGGGCTCCACGGGCGAGAACCTGCTGCAACTGCTGGAGAGCCGCTTGGACAACGTGGTCTACCGCATGGGCTTCGCGGCCTCGCGCAGCGAGGCACGCCAGCTGGTGCGTCACCGCGCCATCAGCGTCAACGGCCAGCGCGTGACCATTCCCTCCTACCAGGTGCAGCCCAACGACAACCTGGCGGTGGTGGACAAGGCGCGCAACCAGTCGCGCATCCAGGCGGCGTTGCAGCTCGCCGAGCAGCGCGGCTTCGCCGACTGGATCGAGGTGGAGCCCTCCAAGATGCAGGGCGTGTTCAAGGCCCGGCCGGAGCGTTCCGATCTGCCGGCCGAGATCAACGAACACCTGGTGGTCGAGCTGTACTCCAAGTAAGCCAGATTACGTAAAGAGGATATTACATGCAGGGCAAGGTCAACGAGTTCCTGAAGCCGCGGATTGTCGACGTCCAGACCGTCAACGACAAGCAGGCGCGGGTGGTGCTGGAGCCGCTGGAGCGTGGCTTCGGTCATACGCTGGGCAACGCCCTGCGTCGCATCCTGCTGTCCTCCATGCCGGGCTGCGCCATCACCAGTGTCGAGATCGACGGCGTGCTGCACGAATACTCGACCCTGGAAGGCGTGCAGGAGGATGTCATGGACATCATCCTCAACCTCAAGGGCGTGGCGCTGCGCATGCACAACCGCGACGAGGCCACCCTGCGCCTGAGCAAGAAGGGCCCGGGAGCCGTCACCGCCGGCGACATCCAGCTCGATCACGACGTCGAGGTAGTGAACCCCGACTATGTCATCGCCAACCTGACCAAGGACGGCGAATTGAACATGACCCTGAAGGTCGCCATGGGCCGCGGCTACGAGCCGGCCACGGTGCGCACCGGCAAGGAGGAGGAGAGCCGTCCCATCGGCAACCTGCAGCTCGACGCTTCGTTCAGCCCTGTCCACCGCGTGTCCTACAGCGTCGAGGCCGCGCGTGTCGAGCAGCGCACCGACCTGGACAAGCTGATCATCGACATCGAGACCAACGGCACCATCGACCCGGAAGAGTCCATCCGTCGCGCC
The DNA here is from genome assembly GCA_026984835.1 of Thiohalobacter sp. Taxonomy (GTDB): domain Bacteria; phylum Pseudomonadota; class Gammaproteobacteria; order DSM-19610; family DSM-19610; genus JALSRI01. Next base: position 6,268 of record JALSRI010000116.1, read on the forward strand.
GCCACCATCCTGCAGGACCAGTTGTCCGTGTTCGTCGACCTGCAGGGCAAGGAAGAGGCCGCCCCGGCGCGCCAGGAGGCCGACATCGACCCCATCCTGCTGCGCCCGGTCGACGACCTGGAGCTGACCGTGCGGTCGGCCAACTGCCTGAAGGCCGAGAGCATCTATTTCATCGGCGACCTGATCCAGCGCACCGAGGTCGAGCTGCTCAAGACGCCCAACCTGGGCAAGAAGTCGCTGACCGAAATCAAGGACGTGCTGGCCTCGCGCGGCCTGTCGCTGGGCATGCGCCTGGAGAACTGGCCGCCGGCCGGCCTCAAGGACAGCGAGAAGCAGTCCGCCTGAACGGCATCCGACAAACCGAATCATCTGTCAGGTAAGCAACCATGCGTCACCGTCAAAGCGGAAGAAAACTGAACCGCAACAGCAGTCACCGCAAGGCCATGTTCCGCAACATGGCGGCCTCGCTGATGCGCCACGAAGTGATCAAGACCACCCTGCCCAAGGCCAAGGAACTGCGCCGCGTGGCCGAGCCCCTGATCACCCTGGCCAAGACCGACAGCGTCCACAAGCGCCGCCTGGCCTTCGACCGCCTGCGCGACCGCGACGTCGTCACCAAGCTGTTCAACGAACTGGGCCCGCGCTACAAGGATCGCCCCGGCGGCTACCTGCGCATCCTCAAGATGGGCTACCGCGCCGGCGACAAGGCCCCCATGGCCCTGGTCGAACTGGTCGACCGCCCGCAGCAGGAGGAGGCAGCCGACCTGGCGGACTGAGGCCGCGCTTCCCACGCCGACGAGAAAGCCGGGCCTGCCCCGGCTTTTTCTTGTTTGTGGGCAGGGGAAAGATAGCCACGGAAAGCACGGAAAGCACGGAAAAAAAACATTTCTTCCGGGGGGCGCGAAGCGTGCCTTGCAAAGAACCGTCCGTGCTTTCCGTGTTTTCCGTGGCCATGACCCCCGCCCCGGCGATGGCGGTTGCCTTGAACGAGGTTATTCAACCACCAGGGCGCACAAAGGCGCACAAGGTATAAAAATTGACCGCGAAGGACGCAAGGGCGCGGAGGGAGATCATCAAGAATCCTTCCTTTGCGCGCCCGGGGGCATGGCCCCGCGTCGACGACAGCAAATCGCGCCACGGTGAAGTTCGCTTCGTTTCGTTCACGCCGGGTCGCAAACCCGCTATTCTTGGCCTCATGATCGCGATCTTCACCGACTTCGGCCTCGAAGGTCCCTACACCGGCCAGATGAAGGCCGTGCTGGCGCACGAGGCGCCGGGCGTGCCCGCCATCGACATCTTTCCCGACCTCCCGCCGTTCAACGTCCGGGCCGCTGCCTGTCTGCTGCCGGCCTATGCCTCGCGCCTGCCGGACGAGGCGGTGTGCCTGTGCGTGGTCGATCCCGGGGTCGGTGGCGAGCGCGTGCCGCTGGCGCTGAAGGCCGACGGCCGCTGGTACGTGGGGCCGGACAACGGCCTGTTCAGCCTGGTCATTCGGCGCGCGGCGCAGGTTCAGGCCTGGCGCATCGACTGGGAACCGGAGCAGCTGTCGGCCAGCTTCCATGGCCGCGACCTGTTCGCCCCCGTCGCCGCCCGCATCGCCCTTCACCACGACTTTCCGTCGGTGCCACTGGAACTGCATGAATTGCTCCTGCCGGACTGGCCGGACGACCTGGCCGAGGTGGTCTACGTCGACCGCTACGGAAACGCCGTCACCGGCCTGCGCGCCGCCGCCCTGGAGCGTAGCAGCCTGCTCGAAGTCAACGGAAGCCGCATCGGCTTCGCGCGCACCTTCTGCGAGCGGCCAGCCGGCCAGGCCTTCTGGTACGAGAACGCCAACGGCCTGGTGGAGGTTGCCGTCAACCGGGGGCGGGCCGACCGCCAGCTGCGCATCGGTATCGGCGATCCCGTGCACCTGGTGGTCTGAACAGTTCTCCGAAGATTGATCCCTGAACCGTCTTCCAGGCGGGCGCGATACGGCCGGTCTGTTCCTGTGTGACCCTGGTCTCCTGTCTGCAATCGACTACATCGGTCGCGACGATTTTCCCCTGGTCCCTGTCGGGCAAGGAATTCCTTGCCCGACACCTGGCCCGTCGCCGAAATATTCCTACAGTGTCTGTAAATTTTATTGACTTGTGATGTCAGCGGTCACGACAAAAAATGGGCCCGTCGAAATTCACCACGAGGTGCCGGAGGCCCGATGAAAGCAATCGTGAGAAAACAGTATGGCTCGGTGGACGAACTGGAGATCAGGGAGGTGGACAGGCCCGAAGCGGGTGCGGACGATATTCTCGTCCGGGTCAGGGCCTTCGGTCTCAACCGCGCCGAGATCTACATGCGCCAGGGGCTGTGGGGCGAGGTCGCCCCGATCAGCGGCATCGAGTGTGTCGGCACGGTCGTCGAGGATCCCGCCGGCGAGCTGCAGGCGGGCCAGACGGTCGCGGCGCTGATGGGGGGCATGGGCCGGGGCATCGATGGCAGCTACGCCGAGTACGTGGCGCCCCCGCGAAGCAATGTCGTCCCCGTCGACACCGGACTGCCCTGGGAGGAACTGGCGGCGGTGCCGGAGTCCTACGCCACCGCCTGGGCCTGTCTGCACCAGAACATCGGCATTGACCGCTGCCATTCACTCCTGGTTCGGGGGGGCACTTCCGCACTTGGCCAGGCGGCCATCAACATCGCCGCCGCGAGGGGGATCCAGGTTCTGGCCACCACCCGCCAGGCGGAGCGCCTCGCACAATTGAGCGGGATCGGCTGCACGCAGCCCCTGGTCGACACGCCGGAACTCAGCCGCGACCTTCGCGAATCACACCCGGGCGGCCTCGATGCCGTGCTCGACCTGGTCGGCAACAGCACCCTGCTCGATTCGCTCAAGATGGTCCACAAGGGGGGCACGGTGTGCATGGCGGGGTTCCTGGGCGGCGGTGACCCGATCGCATTCAACCCGCTGCTCGACCTGCCCAGCGGCGTGAACCTCAATTTCTTCGCCAGCTTCATGTTCGGCAGCCCCGACTTCCCGCTGGCGGACATCCCCTTGCAGCACATCGTCGAGCAGGTCGAGAAGGGCATCTATCGCTGCAAGCCGGCCCGTGTATTCGGCTTCGATGAAATCAGGCAAGCGCACCGGTTGATGGAGTCGAACGGTGCAGGTGGGAAGATCGTGGTCACCCTCTGACCGGGTGCGCACGACCGTGTAGAGAGTGGGCAAGTCATTACCGCGGGCGCGCACGTTGCGGTCGATGCAGTATCAGGTGATGGCCGCCCTGGCCGGCGACCGTGCGTTCTTCTGCCACGATGCCGGGCGGCAGCCCATGCCCCTGGCGGTCCGGGATGTCTGCTCCAACCGGGCGCCTGGAACACGGATCTACGCCCGTGGCCCGGAAGGGTTCTAGCGGGCCTTGCACGAGCTGGTGGATGCAGGCGAATTGCTGCCCAAGATGGGCCGCGAGCGACGAGGACCGCAAGGCGCGACTGTGCCTGTGCGTATCGCAGGTGAAAAGCGATACAATCGTTCTGGGAATCTAGGCCAATGGACGGGGTCGGACATGCATATAACCATCAGACAGCTCTTCACCATGGATGCCATCGTGCGCAATGGCAGCATAAAGGCCGCCGCCGACGCGCTGCACCGAACGCACCCCAGCGTCATGGCGGCGATGAAGAAGCTGGAGGAAGAGCTGGGCTTCGACCTGTTCGACCGTAGCGGCTACAGGGCCGTGCTGACACGCCGCGGCAGCGAGTTCTACAAGGCCGCCCAGCCGGTCCTGGAGCAATACCTGCACCTGTCCAACAAGGCCAGGGCGCTGCAGACGGGGGCGGAGCAGCAGCTGAACATCGTCGTCGGCGACGTGACGCCGCCAATGCTGCTGGTCGACATACTGCGCCAGTTCAGCGCCGCCTACCCGGAGATTCAGCTCAACCTGTATTCGGGCAACATCATGGGCCCCCAGGAACGCCTGTATGACGATGCGGCCGACATCATGATCCATCATGTCGAGCGCTACGATACCGGGGTCGAAGTGATCGGCCTGGGCAGTGTGGAGGTGGAGCCGGTGGCCGCGCCGGGCTACCTGGCCTTTGCCGTCGGCAGGGACACCACCTATGAGCAGCTCAGGGACTATGTCCAGTGCATCATCCGCTGCACCGCCGACCATACGCCGACGCGTGATTACTTCCTGCTCGATGGCTATCCCAGCATTACCGTGGACGACCAGTTGATGAAAAAGCGTCTCATTCTGTCGGGCATGGCCTGGGGGCATCTGCCCGACTACCTCATCCGCGACGAACTGCGCGATGGCCGGCTCGTGTCACTGGCCGGACGCAACATCAAGAAGAACACGCTGGAGATCGTCGCGGCCCGCCGGGCGGGTGTCACACAGGGCCCGACCGCCCGCCTGTTCTGGGAATTCCTGCGCCAGCTCGATATCCCCACCGGCGGCGGCAGGAGCCTGGTCGACCTGGTGACGAGGAAGGTGCAGGGTCGCGAACTGAGCTGATGCGCGCTGCGGGCGGGAGCCCGCAGCAGCAGGCTCGCTTCACAGACCGCGTTCCATCCGCATGTGGGTGATGCCGACCTCGACATAGGGTTCGCCGCAGACGCGGAACCCGTGTTTCTCATAGAACCCGGAGGCCCGGGCCTGGGCGCCGAGGTACACGCGCTTCAACCCCCGCCGCCGCGCGGCCTCGATCAGCGCATCGAGCAGCGCGCCACCGATGCCGCGGCCGCGCCAGGCCCGCAGCACCGCCAGCCGCCCGATATGGCCATTCGGCAGCAGTCGGCCCGTGCCGACAGCATCGCCATCCACCTCGGCCAGCACATGAACGGCGCCCGCGTCCCGCCCGTCCAGATCGGCGCCGGCGTCGATGCCCTGTTCCAGGGTGAAGACGGCATGGCGAATGGCGGTGATGGCATCGCGCCAGGCGGCGCAGGCCGGCGAACCCTCGCGGAACGCCGCCGCCGTGGTGATGATTGTCAGGTCGTCCATGCGTACCCCGAACAATGACTGCATGCCGCCCGGCCCATGAAAACACATCGGCACGGACCGGAAAAGCCCGGCGCAGGCTGCATAGCTGAATAAATCTGTACACTTTTGAGTGGGGTGTCCTTCCCACACTTTCACTCTCAACCAGTTTCGCACCCTTCGTTGTCATGAGCAGGGTTCCCTGGAAATACCAAAGGGCGGGTATATACTTGGAAGCGGCACGGGGCGCAGGCCCGGGCAAGGCAGCGGCCGGCCAACGGGGCTGCCATGCAGGGTGTTCCGAGGCGCTGATCGCGATTGCCACAGGTGGGGTGATTGGCGGGCCATCTGCCGCCAGCGCATGCCGGGCCTGGTTCAGGAGCGGCGTGAACATCACAAGGATGAGTTGGCCAAAGATCGGGGGGCTGGCCAGAGAAAGAGACTCGAATGGCATGACATCACCGGATAGTGGTGCTGCGTGAACGCGATGAGGAGTTTCCGTGGTTCAGGAATGCTGCGATTTGGGCGGTCCTGAAGGTGGAAGAATCTCGCCAGGGGTAGTTCTACTGGCCCGACCTGGATGTGGATCTGACCTTGGAAATCATCGAGAATCCTGAACGCTTTGCGCTCAAAGCAAAGAATGCATGACAAAGGTGTCGGGCCTGCGCAAGCTCGCTGTGCTCCGTTTGTCCCGAACCGCTCGGCCGTTGTGTTTCTCAAGAGCTGATATGGAAGCCGCAACCATAAAACTGTTTCTCGTTCACGGCAGTCCCAATGGGCTGAGAACTGCAGAGATTTCCAACTGGTCCGGGAAAGCGATAGCTGCTCCGAGAAACGAACTGACATCCCTGTTGAACCGGGGTGAGTTGTCCAGTCCGGGAATATATATTCTTACTGGAGAAGATGCCGATTCCGGCGACAAATCGATTTACATCGGTGAGGCGGAAAATGTTGCCAATCGTTTGAAGAACCACTCGGGCAAAGATTTCTGGAATGCGGCAACAGTCTTTGTATCGAAAGACGAGAATCTGACAAAATCGCATATACGTTATCTTGAGGGCAAGCTCATAAAAATTGCCATGGATACCTCTACATCGGTGATCATGAACAGCGCAAATAGTGGTGCAAGGCTGCCAGAGTCAGACACCGCGGAAATGGACATTTTTCTACAGAAAGTCCTTCAACTGCTGCCTGTGCTGGGCGTCAATGACCTGAGCCTGTCCGTAGAAGCTCCTTCCAGGGAAGAAGATATTCTCTATTGCGAAATCAATGGCCTCAAAGCGAGAGGAAAGCGCACCTCTGGAGGGTTCACGGTGCTTGCGGGATCTCAAGCAGTCCTCGAGCACCGGCCATCGGCTGTTCATGCCAAAAAGCGAAGGGACGCGCTTATTGAAAAAGGGCTGCTCAAACCAATGGGATATTATCTGGAATTTACGAAGGACATAGAGTTTGGGAGCCCCAGTAGAGCGGCGACGATCGTGAGAGGTGGCGCATCGAATGGGTTGACTGCCTGGAGGAACAGCGAAGGTGTGCGGCTCAGGGATCTCGAGAACAATGAAACATGACAGATCGTTCAAGTGCGTGCCGGGCAGACCGCGGCCCACGGTTCCTGCCGGGTGAGATCTGCCGGAAACCCGACATCCGGGTTGTCTGTCCGGCGGGGACTTGAGTGTAGACTGGTTTTTTTCCCTTCGCGTCCTTCGCGGTAAACCTGCCTCGCCAGAGAGATTCACCCACCCGACCGGCCAAAGCCCGACCAGGGCGTTGCAAGAGCAATGGCCCCGGCACGCGGGCCGGGGGTTCACCGGTGCTTCTGGTAAGTCCCCACGATCTCCGCTTCTTCCATCACGTGTCCGGTCATGGCCGCTTCCACTTCCGCCTTGGTCGGCCGGTCCAGCCCGCCGAGCTCGGTGTCCAGCGCATACAGCTTGAAGAAGTAGCGGTGCCGCCCGATGGGCGGGCAGGGGCCGCCGTAGCCGGTGCGGTGCCAGTCGTTGAGGCCCTCGCCGGTGCCGGGCGGGAGATCGGCCGTGGTGGCGGCCTCGGGCAGGCCGGTGCTGTCCGGGGGCAGGTTGTAGAGCACCCAGTGCACCCAGGTCATGCGCGGGGCGGCCGGGTCCGGGGCGTCGGGGTCGTCGACGATGAGCACCAGGCTGCGGGCGCCGGCGGGTACGCCGGTCCATTGCAGGGCCGGGGCGATGTCGTCGCCCTCGCAGGTGTAGCGGGCGGGGATCTCGCCCCCATCGGCGAAGGCGGGGGAGGTGATCTGCAGGCTCATGGGTGCCTCCTTTCCAGGTGGGTTGGCGGCCAGGACGGTGTAGCCGAACACCATTATGGCGGCGGTGGCGGTGATTCCAAGTCCTGTGCGTATGCGGTGCCTGTTCATGGCCGGATGTCCCAGGGCATCGGGTGGGCTGGTGGATTTCGTTCTTAAGGATAGCCACGGAAAGCACGGAAAGCACGGACTCTTGTCTTCCCGGCCGCGCGCAGCGCGCCCGCAAAAAAGCTCTTTTCCGTGTTTTCCGTGCTTTCCGTGGCTATCTTTTCCCGGGCGTGGTGGCGGCGTTCACCTGGCTCACCCCACTCTGCGGGGG
>JALSRI010000117.1 GCA_026984835.1 Thiohalobacter sp.
ACAGCGGCATATCCAGCAGCGGCGGAAACGGGTTGATCAGACCATGCCACTGGTTCAGCCCCAGCCTGGCGCTGCCGTCACCATTGTCATCGGTCAGCCGGAGCGACAACTGCCCTTTCTCGTCCACTTGGCCGGCCAGTCTGTCCACGGGCAAGGACAGCAGGATGTTGAAGTTCTGGGTGGAGGTCGTGGTGTTGGTCAGCGTCAGCGTGCCGGCGATGAAGGGATCGGCGTTGGCGCTCAGCGCCCACCGGAACCCCCAGGGTCCGTCACCCGTGTCACCCGCGTAGCTGAAGGTGCCGCCCCCCTGATCCACCACCAGCCCCGCCGTGGCAAAATCGTACAATACCGTCAGTCCACCGACGGTCACGCGCCCGGCCAGCGGCGCCACCGCCTCCACCGTCACCGCCTGCACCACCCCTGCCGTCACCATCATGCCTGCCGCCAGCAGGCCTCTGAGCTTGTTCATGGCGTACTCCCCCTCGTCTGGTCTTGTTCGTGCCCGCCCCTTGACAGGCGGGTCGCACCGATGTCCGGCGCTTGGTAGATGATGCATGGGGAAACAGCCGGGTGTCTGTACCCCGCGGTCGTACCCTAGAGCACAGAAACAGGGGGCTGCACCGCGGCGAAGACAAAGAAACGGCTTTTCTCGGGCGGGAGGATCTCCCTGGCGCGGGTAACGCGGGCGGGAGGAGAAACGAAGACCCGCGGCCGGCCCGCGCCTGGAGACTCAGGCGGGGGCGGGACGCGGCGGCTTCCGGTAACGGGGCGGGACGTGCCGGTGGAGCGCTCAGGCCTTCCTGCGCCTGGCCACGCCGGCCAGTCCCAGCAGGCCGGAGCCGAACAGCCAGACGGCAGCCGGCACCGGCACCACGGCGGTGTTGAGTGCGCCGGCCAGCGAGAAATCGGGGCCGTTCAGGTACATTTCCAGGCGGAAGCTGTTGACCTGCGTCCCGGCCGTGATGCCGAAGTCGCTCAGGTCGATTGCGGCGGCATTGAGCGTGAAGCCGGACGGGGTGGTGGTACCCGTGGACACCGGCAGGTAGTTGATGGTCGTACCACCGATGGTCAGGCCGATGGTATCCGCATCGCCAAGTTCGAACAGCACCAGGTCGGCACCGGCGCCATTGACCAGATTGTTGTCGTTGAAGGCAAGGTCGAGGTAGGCGCCGGTGACCGTACCATAGGCGTAGGTGTCGGCATTGCTGTCCGTGACCGCGCTTATCAGCGGCGCATTGCCGCTGAAGCTGCCGCCGGCCCCGACAAGACTGTCGACAAAAGCGTTGTCGGCGAAGCTGTAGCCCCCGATCACCGTCACCGCACCGGCCTGAAGCGAAGACAGGGCCAGCATTACACCCGCCAGGAAGGTTGTCGTTTTTCTGATCATGTCCGATTACTCCAGAATATCCTCTACGAGGTCGGCGGAGAACACGCCCACCGTGGAACCGTTGTCGACCGCTCCCGAGGCATTGAAGCCCTGGTTGAAGAAGGCGCCGTTCACGGCCCGCGTTCCGTCGCTGGCGCTGAAGTTGGCGCCATCCACTGCACCGCTGATGTTGAAGCCGGTGAAGCCGTTGGCGGTGCCGAAGTTGCCGTTCCAGGTACGGTTGCCGAAATCGAAATCGAGCCGCACCGGGGCACTGTAGTCCAGCACGTAGCCGTTGTAGCTGGCGTTGACGCGGCCGGCCGCGAAACGCTCCATCTCCGCTACCGTCGCCGTGATGCCGTGGACGAAATACCCGTCGTAGTCGACATCCATCGGCAGCGCCCCCTCGGTTGCGGCCACCCCCAGGATGTTGGCGAGCTGCAGGTTCGCGATATGGCTCCAGTAGCCGGCGTCCACGCCATTGAACCGGAACACCTGGCCGGTGCTCTGGTTGGAATGGCTCAGCCGCGAATTCTGCACCACACTCTGCATGGCTCCACCGGTGAACGTCGTATCGACGCGGGTGCCACGCACATCACCATCGGTGAAGTCCCCGGGCATGTCCACCGAGTGCACGTCGGGGAAGCCGGCGCCGCCGGCATTGGTCACGTCGAAGTCGGTAACCGTCACCGTGCCACCCGTGCCATCGGCCACGGCGCTGGCGGTCATCTCGCCACCGCCGGGCGGCGGTGGCATGCCACCCGGGCTCGGATCGGTAATCTGGCGCCGGTTCAGGTCGAAGGTCGCCAGCACCGGGCCGACGTCTTCGTCCTGCTCGGCGTCGAAACGCGTGTAGGTGGCGAATCCGCAGGGCGCCCCGGGCTCGCACGACTGCACCACGTTCGGAGTGCTGTCGCCGCCGGCAATCTTGGGCGAGAACTCGTCGGCACCGTCCGGCCGTACGTTGTTGCTCGCCTCGGGCTCGCTGGCGCCACGGTAGGGCTCACCGCCGGCGGCCGGGCTCAGCACCGCCCAGCGCCCCCATTCGTAGACGGAATCCTCTTCGTCCCTGTGCTTGGCGGCAGAGGCAATCTGGACGCTGCCCAGCGCCAGCCCCACGCCCAGCACCACCGCTCTGGTCTTGATGTTCATAGGCTCCCCCGAAAGATCCTGGTCGATTGCAAAACCGTGAATTGCGTCACAAGTTGCAACTATCGTACCGCCATGGATTTTCTTTTTTATCCTCAGGCAGTTAGCTGCCACTTCCCTGGTCGGCGGGCTCTCCGCCCCCTTTTCCGTAAAATATCCCGACAGCGCCGGGTTCGGCCCGGCCCCGTGCGGATGGACATTTCCCTTTTAATTCCAACCGCTTGACCATGCGTCAAGGCAAACCGGCCGCCCCGATTCGACTGTAAACAGTCCCGACTAAAAGCGCCGCGACAGGTTCAGCATGAGCTGATAGCGCTTGTACGTATAGGCGGAAACGTTGGAATCGTTGAACGTTCGCTCCCAGAACAGGTTCACCAGCCAGCCGCGCAGCAGGTCGTCCGCCCTCTTGTACTCGTGGGTCAGGCCGACCGTGGCGCGATACTCCTTTTCGTCGCGCGTCTTGAGGAAGATAGTGTCGGGAT
>JALSRI010000118.1 GCA_026984835.1 Thiohalobacter sp.
GACGTCGCGCAGGTGGCGCTGGACCTGGACCAGCACCTCGGGCGTCTCGGCCGGGTCGTGGCGCTTCCAGTAGTCGCTGGCCGGCTGGTAGCGTTCCACGAAGGCCTGTTTCTCTTCCAGCACCCGCTCGTTGAAGCCGGCTTTCTTGAACACGTCGATGACGCGCGATTGGAACAGCGGCGCCTCGCGGTGCTGGGGGTGGGCGTCGGCGAACAGCCGGTAGGTCTCGGCGGCGTCGGTGAAGCGTTCCTTGGACAGGTGCAGCGCCGCCAGGCGGGCGTACACCACGGGTTCGTAGCTGCGGTTGCCACGGCGGGAGAAATAGCGGTCGATACGGCCGTCCCTGCCGAGATAGGAGAAGCTCAGGCTGACGGCGCGCAGGGTGTCGTCCAGGCGTTCCCGTTCGGCGCGCGGCATGTCGGGCAACTCGGCGCTGTCGTGGTCGCCGAGTGTCTCGTCCAGCAGCTGCATGTAGGCATCGAGCGCCGGACGGTAATGGTTCTGCTTGAAGCGGGCCCAGCCGATCTTGTACAGCGCCTGCTGGTGGAAGTCCGATTTCGGGCCCTGCGCCAGTACCGCCTCGTAGGCCCGCTCGGCGCCGGCATAGTCGCGTTGTACGAACAGGAACTCGCCGCGGCGGAACTGTACTTCGTCGATCTTGTCGCCGTCACGGTACTTGCGGGCATAGTCCGACAGGGCCGCCATCGCCGGCTGCGGGTCGCCGCTCAGCTCTTCCGCCCGTGCCAGCTGGTACAGCGCGCTGTCGTTGCGGCGGTGGTCGGGGAAGCGGGTCAGCAGCTCCTTGTACAGTTCCGCCGCCTTCGAACGCCCGCCTTCCGGCAGCGGCCGGCCCTCGGCCGCCGCTTCCTGTTCGTCGGCCAGGTGCAGGTCGGCCAGGCGGCGCATGGCTTCCGGTACGAAGCGGTTCTTCGGCGATTCGTCCAGGAAGGCGCGGTAGTTCTGCATGGCGGCGCGCCGGTAGTCGCGGGCCTCGACGCGGGCCGGCGGTTCCGGCCAGGCGTGCGGCTGCAGCGACGCGATGGTGTCGTCTTTCTTGCCGTCCAGCGAGGCGCAGCCGCCCAGCAGGAGCGTGGCGGCCAGGGATGACAACAGTCGTCCGCGCGTCATGGTGACGGCTCCGGCTGCTGTCTGGCCAGCAGGTCGTAGTTGCGCGCCAGCGCGTAGCGCGCCTGGCTGCGATAGCTCACCAGACGCTGCTTGCGGACTTCCAGTTCCTTCAGCGCCAGGCGCTGCAGGTGCTCGCTGGTGCCGGTGCGGGCCTGGCGGATGGCCGGCAGCAGGTCGAGGATGCGCTGGCGCAGCGCCTCGATGCGGCTGTCGTAGCCGTCGAAGCCGGCGCGTACCTCGTCCAGGGCGCCGAGCAGGCGGGCGTGGCGCTGGCGGGCTTCGTCGATACCGGCCTCCAGCGCCTGCAGGCGCTTGTCGATGTCCCACAGGCGCTGGCGCTGATCGGCCTGGATCTGCCAGTACAGCACGCCCTGCAGCCAGCGGGCCTTGTCGCGGATGCGCTCCAGCCGGGGACTGGCGGGCAGCGTCTCGAGGGTCGCCTGCACCTGCTGCAGCCGGTCCCACTGCTGCTGCTCCTTCAGGGTGGCGAGCGCCATGGGGTCGCCGCTGCGGCGGGCCGCCTGCAGGCGTTCGTGGTAGCGGTTCCAGGCGGCCTGCAGGGCGGCCGCCTCGTTTTGCTGCAGGCGCTCGCGGATGCGCGGCGCGTTCTTCTCGTAGGCGAGGCGGCGGGTGTCGACCATGTCGTGGAACAGGTCGATGCTGGCGAGCCGTTCGGACAACAGCTTCTCCAGGTAACCCAGGTCGCGGTAGTCCTTGAGCGACTCCTGGAAGTCGTGGCCGGCCAGCACGTCCACCAGGTAGCGGCCGGCCGGTACGCCTTCCAGCGTGGGGTTGGCGTGCAGCCAGCCGCCGGAGGTGCCGGTGTCGGCCTGGGCGAGCAGCTCCAGCATCAGGCCCGAGCGCACCGAGTCGATGGCCTGCTCGATCTCCTGCTGCTGGGCGTCGAAGTAGCCGATCGCCTGTTCGTAGAAGTCGATGGCACGCTGTTGTTCGCCGAGGCGGGCAAAGGCGTAGGGCACGGCGAGGTGGGCTTCCTGCACCGGCGGGTCGTAGCTGGTCTGGTCCAGCAGCACCAGCCAGGGAGTCAGGGCGCGCTGGTAGTCGCCGCTTTCGGCGTCTGCCCAGCCGGCGCCGAGCAGGGCGGCCTGCATGAAGGGGCCGCCCAGGCGCACCCGCTCCAGGTAGGTGCGGGCCTGGTCGGCCTTGCCGGCTTTGAGCAGCTGGTAGCCGAGGCCCAGGTTCGCGCGGTCGCGCAGCGCCCGCAGCTCCTCGCTGCCGGCGTCGGCCTTGCCGAGCTTGTCCAGGGTGGCGCGGCCCTGCTCGATGTCACCGGCGCGCAGCAGGGCGATGCCGCGGTTGATGCGCAGGTATTCGCGCCAGCCTTCGGGAGCACGGGCCTTCTTCAGGGCCTCGGCGGCCTCGGCGTTCTGGCCCAGCGCCATGCGGATATTGGCGTCCATGAGTGCCAGTTCGGCGCGCAGCCGCTTGTCGCGCGGCTTGTCGATGCGGGCCAGCGTCTGGCGGGCGTCCTCGTAGAGGCCGCGCTGGTAGGCGATCTTGGTCAGGTAGTACCATACGCGGTTGCGCGTAGCGCGGTCGGCCCGGGTGTCGAGGATGCCTTGGAACTGCTTCTCGGCCTCCCGGTGCATGCCGTAGGAGAGCTGCAGTCCGCCCAGCAGCAGTTCGGCCTCGTCGGCGTGGTGGGGCAGCAACCCCCGTTCGCGGGCCGCCATCAGGTGGGTGATGGCGGTGAAGTAGTCTTCGCTGTAGAAATGGAACAGCACCTCGCCGTAGTGCAGATCCTGCACTTTTTGCGGCTTCTTCCCGGACGCCTGGAGAGGGCTGCCGGCCACCGCCAGCAGCGTCACCAGCG
>JALSRI010000119.1 GCA_026984835.1 Thiohalobacter sp.
CACCCTGGGTGCCACATCAGGCCCACATGGCACAGCTCCGCGCCGAGGCCGCGGCCGACAACCTCAAGGCCGTCCTGCGTGGCCAACAACCGTCACGCACCTATCGCTTCGAACTGTCCTGCATCCTCAACATGCAGAACGACGCCCTGTGGCTGCATGTCGCCAGCGATGGCAAACCTCCTTTTCATGGCCTGTTCCCGCGTCATTCGAAGCGGCTGGTGCGCGTCAAGGAGGCCTTCGAACGCCTGTACCTGTTCTACCTGCGCCACCTGTAGCTCAGTCGCCGTGGCGCTGGCAGACGTCGCAGGGTTTCCAGCGCCGGCCGTCCCGCGCCAGCAGCGCATCGGACTCCGGCGGCCCCCAGGTGCCCGCCGCGTAGTCCGGAAAGTCGCGCGGCGGCAGCGCGCCCCAGACGTCCAGCACCGGCTCGACGAGCTCCCAGCCCGCCTCGATGGTGTCGGCGCGCTTGAACAGCATGCCGTCGCCGATCATGCAGTCGTAGATGAGCGTTTCGTAGCCGGTGCTGGGCGCGGTGCCGAAGTAGTCGGCATAGCTGAAGTTCATCTCCACCGGCCGCAACTCCTGGGTCGGCCCCGGCACCTTGGCGTTGAAGCACATGCCGATGCCCTCGTTGGGCTGGATGCGCAGCACCAGCATGTTGGGCGGCACGTTGTAGCGCCGCACCCGCGAATCGCGGAACAGCATGTTGGGCGCATGCTTGAACTCCACCACCACCTCGGTATAACGCCCCGGCATGCGCTTGCCGGTGCGCAGGTAGAAGGGCACGCCGGCCCAGCGCCAGCTGTCGATCATCAGCTTCATGGCCACGAAGGTCTCGGTGTTCGAGTCCGGCGCCACGCCCGGCTCCTCGCGGTAGCCGGGCACCCGGCTGCCGTCCGGCATGACGCCCAGCCCGTACTGGCCGCGCACCGTATCGGTCAGCACCTGTTCCGGCAGCAGCGGCTGGATGGCGCGCAGCACCTTGGTCTGTTCGTCGCGCACGGCATTGGCCTCCAGTCCGTTGGCCGGTTCCATGGCGACCACCGACAGCAGGCTGAGCAGGTGGTTGGGCACCATGTCGCGCAGCGCGCCGGCCTGCTCGTAGTAGCCGGCGCGGTTCTCCACCCCCAGCGATTCGCTGACGGTGATCTCCACGTGGTCCACGTAGCGGCGGTTCCAGATCGGCTCCACCGTGCTGTTGGTGAAGCGGTAGGCGAAGATGTTCTGCACCGTCTCCTTGCCCAGGTAGTGGTCGATGCGAAAGACCTGGTCTTCGTCGAAGCTCTCGTGCAACCGCTGGTTGAGGGCGCGCGCCGAGGCCAGGTCGTTGCCGAAGGGCTTTTCCACCACGATGCGGCGCCAGCCTCCCTCCGCTTCCTGCGCCAGCCCGGCGCGCCCGAGCTGCTGAGCGATCTCTCCGAAGAAACGCGGCGGCGTGGCCAGGTAGAACAGGTGACGGCCGCCGGTCGCGCGGGCCTGGTCCAGCCCGGCGAGCCGGGCAGCCAGCCGGGTGTAGGCCGCGGGGTCCAGAAAATCGCCCTGCTGGTAGTGTATGCGTGACAACAGATCGCCCCAGACTTGCGCCTCGATCCCCTCGCCGACGAACCCGGGCACACTGTCGTCCAGCCGTGCCCGGTAGGCGATGTCGTCCAGATCGATGCGGTCGACGCCAAGCACCGTGAACCCGCCATCCAGCAACCCCTGGCTGGCGAGGTTGTACAGGGCCGGCAGCAACTTGCGGCGGGTCAGGTCGCCGCAGCCGCCGAAAATGACCATGATGCAGGAAGGCGGCGGCACGGGCGCCTGCGCCGCTGGCGTCGTATCACTCACGGTCGGTCTCTCCTTATCGTTGCTCAGGTGCCCGGCTTCTCGACATGGCCGCCGAACTGGTAGCGCATGGCGGACAACAGCCGGTCGGCGTAATCGCCCTCGCCACGGGACAGGAAGCGCTCGTACAGGGCGGTGGTGAGCACCGGCGCCGGCGCTCCCGTCTCGATGGCCGCGATGCTGGTCCAGCGCCCCTCCCCCGAGTCGGATACCCGGCCACTGAAAGCCTCCAGCGCGGCATCGTCGCGCAGGGCGTTGGCGGTCAGGTCGAGCAGCCAGGAACCGATGACGCTGCCGCGCCGCCACAGCTCGGCGACTTCGGCGACGTCGATGCGGTAGGCATAGGCCTCGGGCTCGCGCAACGGCGCGGTCTCGGCATCGGCCTCGCGTGCCCGCAATCCGGCGTCGGCGTGGCGGAGCAGGTTGAGGCCTTCGGCGTAGGCTGCCATGAGCGCATACTCGATGCCGTTGTGCACCATTTTGACAAAATGGCCGGCGCCCGCCGGCCCGCAATGCAGGTAGCCCTGTTCCGCGGCCGAGGGCTCGCCCTCCCGCCCCACGGTGCGCGGCACGTCGCCCACACCCGGTGCGAGCGTGACAAACACCGGCGTCAGCTGTTCGACGATCCGGTCTTCGCCGCCGATCATCAGGCAGTAACCACGCTCCAGCCCGGCGACCCCGCCGCTGGTGCCGACATCGACATAGTGCAGCCCCTCGTCCGCCAGACGGCGCGCCCGAGCGATGTCGTCCCGGTACCAGGAATTGCCGCCGTCGATGAGGGTGTCGCCCGCTTCCAGGTGTGGCCGCAAGGCATCGATCACGCTGTCCACCGCCACCGCAGGCACCATCATCCAGACACGCCGGGGCGGCGCCAGCCGGCGCACGAAGCCGGCCAGGTCCCCGGCGGCTATCGCGCCCTCCGACGCCAGTGCCCCGCCCAGGCTCGCCTCCCTGTCGTACACCACGCATTCGTGGCCACCGCGCAACAGCCGCCGCACCATGTTACTGCCCATGCGCCCCAGCCCAATCATGCCGATTTGCACCACCGCATCCTCCGCTTCGTTGTGCTGCATGCAAGCATACAAGACTTTGCACACTTCCGTGCAGCGGCTTCCGCACGATGGAAAAA
>JALSRI010000120.1 GCA_026984835.1 Thiohalobacter sp.
GGATCACGCCGGACACCCGGCGTTTCTTCGTCGGCGCCCGCCGCGGCGCCGTGCTCGACGCCCTGATCTATGCCGTCGAGGCCGGCGAAGGCATCGTCAAGGTGGTGGGCGAGGTCGGCAGCGGCAAGACCATGCTGTGCCGCATGCTGGCCGAGCGGCTGCCGGAAGCGGTCGAAATCGCCTACCTGGCCAACCCCGGCCTGTCGCGCGACGACATCCTGCCGGCCATCGCCCTGGAACTGGGCCTGCCGACGCGCCGCGACGCCAGCCGGCTGGACCTGGTGTCGGCCTTGCAGGACCACCTGCTGAAACGCCACGCCGCCGGCCGCCGGGTGGTGGTCTTCATCGAGGAAGCGCAGGGCATGGCGCTGGACGCCCTGGAAGAGGTGCGCTTCCTGTCCAATATCGAAACGCGCGAGGACAAGCTGCTGCAGATCGTGCTGTTCGGGCAGCCGGAACTGGACCGCCGGCTGGCCGCCCACGCGGTGCGCCAGCTGCGCGACCGCATCACCCACGGCTTCTGCCTGATGCCACTGGCCGCCGACGAGGTGCGGGACTACGTGCGCTTCCGCCTGCAGCTGGCGGGCCATGGCGACGGCGAGCTGTTCTCGCCGGCCGCGCTGCGTCGCCTTGCCCGTGCCAGCGGCGGCCTGATGCGGCGTATCCATATCCTCGCCGACAAGGCGCTGATGGCCGCCTACGCGCAGGGCGACAGCCGTGTCAGGTACCGGCATGTCGGCCGCGCCGTGGCCGACAGCGAGCCGAGCCGCGGCTGGCGGTTCACGTTGCCGACGCTGTGGGCGGGCGCGGCCGGCCTGGCCGCCGCGCTGGTCGCCGTGGCCGGCTACACCCTCGGCCCGGCGCCGCCCCGGGTCGGCAGCGCGGCGCTGGAAGCGGCCGTTGCGCCCCCGCGGACGGTCGCGCCCGCCGCCCCGCAACGGCAGCCGGCGGCCGAGGACCTGGTCGCGGAAAGACAGCGGGCCGCCCTGCAGTGGCTGGATGCCGGCGACCGCGGCTTCACCATCCAGGTGCTGCTCAGCGACGACGCGGCAACCGCGCCGCTGGCGCGCTTCCTGTCGCGGCCGGAACTGGCCGGGTTGCGCGAACAGCTGTACGTCTACCCGACCGAGGTCGGCGGCATCCGGCGCTGGTCGGTCGTCTATGGCCGCTTCGGCAGCTACGGCGAGGCTGCCTCGGCACTGCGGCGATTGCCGGAAGCCTTGCGCACCTACCGCCCCTACCTGCGCTCCGTACAGGCGGTGCGGCGCGAAGCGGCCGCCACCACGATCTCCTGAAGCAGGCACCGCGAATGAACACACCCTGTCGACTAAACAGCCTCAAACCCTGGACCGGCGGCCTGCTGGCCCTGTTGCTGCTGGCCTGTGCGCCGATGCCACAGCAGCCCGACAAGGGCCACATACGGGCAACACCCGCCATCGGTGCCGGCACCCCCATCCCGGCACCGGTACAGGCCACGCCCCTCCTCGAACCGCCACATCCCGCCGCGCCGGCCGAAACCTACAGCGTGGTCGGCACCGGGGTACCGGTGCGCGACATGCTGTTCGCGCTGGCGCGGGACGCCGGAATCAATGTCGACATCCGACCCGACGTCAGTGGCAAGGTCACCATCAACGCCATCGACCAGACCCTGCCGCAGATCCTCGACCGGATCTCGCGGCAGGTGGACATCCGCGTCAGCCGCGAAGGCGACACACTGTTCGTGGAACCCGACACGCCCTACCTGCAGAACTACAAGATCGACTACGTCAACATGTCACGCGACAACAGCAGCTCGGTCAGTGTCGCCACCCAGATCGCCACCACCGGTGAAGGCGTGGCCACCCAGAGCGGCCGCACGACCAGCGGAGGCAGTAACAATTCCACCACCGATGTGGTCAGCACCTCCAACCACCGTTTCTGGGAGCGCCTGCAGCACAATGTCCGTGCCCTGCTCGGCGAAGCCGTCAAGGCGGACGACAAGAGCGGTTCCTCCACGGTCATCGCCAACCCCGAATCGGGTCTGCTCAGCGTCCGCGCCACCGCGCGTCAGCACCGCAGGATCCGCCGGTTCATCGACCACGTGCTGGCCAACGCCCAGCGCCAGGTGCTGATCGAAGCCACCGTGGTGGAGGTGCGACTGAACGACGACTACCAGCTCGGCGTCGACTGGTCACACCTGGCGTCCAATGGCACCGGCCTCAGCTTCGACCAGTCCCTGCTGGGACTCAACCTCAGCAAGCCGCCGTTCTCGGTATTGAGCTTCACCGACCCCGACACCCGCGTCGGTGATCTGTCGGCAACGGTCCGCATGCTCAAGCAGTTCGGTGACGTGAAGGTGCTGTCCAGCCCCAAGATCATGGCCATCAACAACCAGACCGCCGTGTTGAAAGTGGTCGACAACCTGGTCTATTTCACGCTCCAGGCGGACACCACCACCGGCCAGACCGTGGCCACCACGACCTTCACCTCCACCGTACATACCGTGCCGGTCGGCTTCGTCATGAGCGTCACCCCCGCCATCGACGACAACGACGTGGTGACGCTGAACATCCGCCCCACCATCTCGCGGGTCACCGGCTTCGTCACCGACCCCAACCCGTCGCTGGCGGCGGTCAATGTGGAAAGCCGGGTGCCCGAGATCCAGGTGCGCGAGATGGACTCGGTGCTGCGCATCCATACCGGACAGACGGCGGTGCTCGGTGGACTCATCCAGGACCGCATCGATCTCAACAAGGCCGGACTGCCGGGACTGTCCGACATTCCCCAGGTCGGCGAGGCCTTCAGCTACCGCGACAACAAGATCGAGAAGACCGAACTGGTCATCTTCCTGCGCCCGCGCGTCATACATGACGCCAGCATCAATGGCGATCTGGCCGAGTACCGCGACTACCTGCCGGACCGGCTGGCCTGGCCC
>JALSRI010000121.1 GCA_026984835.1 Thiohalobacter sp.
ACTCTGACTCCGCCAACCCAGGTTCGAATCCTGGTCCCCCAGCCATAAAACCCGAGACCCGCCGAAAGGCGGGTTTCGGGTTTTTGGGGGACCGGGATGAGAACCTCAAGGTTCGACCAGCCCGCGCGAGCGGGTTGGAACGGCGAAGCCGGCCCCGCAGGGGTGAGCCGCGCAGCGGCGAATAATCCTGGTCCCCCAGCCATAAAACCCGAGACCCGCCGAAAGGCGGGTTTCGTTTGAAAGGGGTCAGGTCTTGCATCGTGCGCATGTGCACGATGCAAGACCTGACCCCTTCTTACTCCGGCTTGCCGTCCACCCGCGGCGTCACCAGCATCGGTGCATACACCACGGCGAACAGGCCGAAGGCGAGCATCCACAGGCCCTGCGACAGTCCGATCCACAGGCTGTAGCTGCCGGGCAGGAGCAGCGGCAGCAGCACCCGCGTCACCACGGCCCCGGTCAGCAGCGCAAACATCCCGTTCACCGCCGCCGGTGGCTCGAACACGTTGCGCCCGGTGTGGCCCAGCGTCACCCGCGCCATCATGCCGAGCGTCATGAGGCCGATGCCGCCCACGGTGAAGGCGTGCAGCGCCAGGAAGGGCGACACGCCGGCGACGATGCTGGCGGTCTTGAGTCCGAAGCCCAGGATGATGGAGGCGTAGGCGAGGAACAGCACCCACAGCAGGGGTTTCTTCCATATGCCGGGCGTATGCCAGCCGACGATGCGGACGCCATGCAGGACGAACAGCACCGCGCCCAGCGTCGCCGTCAGGCCATCGGTGCGCAGCAGGTCCGATACCGCGAACAGCAGGAACAGCAGCAGTACCGCGACGTCCAGCCACTTGCGGTTGCGGGCCTGGAAGGGATAGCCGACGCCGTTCTGGATGAAGAACGGAATGACGCGCCGGCCGATCATCAGGATCAGCGACAGGATCAGGTACAGGCCGGCATACAGCCCCAGGCGGCGGCCGTCGGCGAGCACACCCGTGACGCCGGCGTAGAACAGCGCGTTGGAGGCCAGCAGCAGCACCAGCTTGACGATGAGGCCGATCTGCATCCATTGCCGCGCGCGCAGCACCGGCAGCAGCGCAGCCAGGGCCAGAAAGGCGTCGAAGGCCAGGTCGGCGGCGGCCATCGCGCCCAGGGGGACGCTGGGCACCAGGCCGCCCAGGCGCGCCAGTGCCCACAGCCCGAACAAGGTCAGCAGTGACGGTCCGTGCAGGGTCTGCAGGCCGGTCCAGTTGCGGATGGCGGTGAGCAGGAAGCCGGCGACCACCCCCAGCGCGTAGCCGAACAGCATTTCGTGGGCGTGCCAGTCCAGCGCCGTCAGCCCGCCGGCCGGCATCCGCCAGCCGAAATCGTACAGGGCGGTCCACACGGCCATCGCCAGCACCGCGAACAGGCCGGCGGCCAGGAAGAAGGGCCGGAAAGCCAATCGCAGCCAGGCGGTACTGTCGGCGCGTGACGCGGAATTCACCTGTGATCACCTCCGGGGCGGATCTTGTACGAAGGCGGGAATGTATACCGCGTCTGCGGCGTCTGTCTCCTTGATCCAGGTCATGCCGGTCAGGGCCGGCAACCTTGTGGTACCGGCACGCCGGGCCACGGGTCGGAACGTGCCTCGATAACGTATGGAACCGCCAGTATTTCGTCCCTTACACTGGCCAAATCGTTGTATAAAAGATACAGATATTCCTGTTTGTGGTTTTTTTGAAAAAAACTGTTGCATTTCAGAAAACGGCTGGGCTAAGCTGTCGTCTCGTAACGACCATCCTGTGTACTTATAGCTATGAGTAAGGGGAGTAGCATGAACAAGAAGATTCTCGTAACAGCAATGGGTATGGCGCTGGCCGGCGGCATGAGCCTGGCCAACGCTGATGTCAAACTCTACGGCCAGCTGGACATGTCCATCGACGCCACCGACGTCGACGGCGGCGCCGACGACGTCAACATGGGCTCCAACCGTTCGGCCATCGGCTTCAAGGGCAGCGAAGACCTGGGCAACGGCCTGAGCGCCTTCTTCAAGTCCGAGTGGCAGGTCGACCTGGACGATGCCGGTACCGGCCCGGGCACCAACGAAGACGATACGACCGAAGGTGGCACCTCCAATGGCTGGAAGGCCCGTGACCAGTACATCGGCATGGCGATGGACGGCGTCGGCAAGATCTGGTTCGGCATGATGTCGACCGCCTACAAGTCGGGCTCCAAGGCGCTGGATCCCTTCTACCGCACCCGCAACCAGGCCCGTAACGTCGGCCTGCAATCCACCCTGCACAAGGGCCGCGGCGAGGAAGGCCAGGGTCGTGCCACCAACACCATCCGCCTCGATACCGCCTCCTTCGGCGGCTTCAAGGCCTACGCCACCTACACGCTGGATAACAGCGAGGCCGACGGCGAGAACGACAACCCCTACAGCCTGGGTGCCAGCTTCAAGCAGGGCGGCATCTATGCCTTCGCGTCCTACATCACCACCAATGCCGGCGGTGACGACAGCGCCTGGCAGGTCGGCGGCAAGTTCTCCATGGATGCCTTCGCCGTGTGGGCCATGTACGAGGGCGACGGCGGCCTGATTACCCTGCGTCAGTATGGCTCGGCCAAGACCGGTACCATCAACGAAGGCAGTGGTGACGGCGCCGACATCTGGAGCATCGGTGCCTCCTTCTCCATCGCCAACAACATCGTTACCTTCGACTATGCGCAGGGCGACAAGGTCGACGATCCGACGGTGACCACCGACGACTACGCCGTCTGGCGTCTGGGTGCCAAGCACAACTTCAGCAAGCGCACCAACGTCTACATCACCCACAGCAACTTCGATGCGGACGAAGCCGGCGAGACCGACATCACCTCCATCGGCATGCGCCACAACTTCTGATCGGATTTTCCCGAAACGAAGTTGAAGAACGGGGCCTTC
>JALSRI010000122.1 GCA_026984835.1 Thiohalobacter sp.
GCAGCGGCCCGTCGCTGGCGGCGACGCCGGCCAGGCAGGCGCGTGCAAAATCCGGCGCCGGCACGAAATGGCGCCGCAGCGACTTGGGCAGTGACTTGATGAGCTGGGTGAGCTTTTCCTCCAGCAGCCCCGGCACCAGGCGCTCGAAGTCGGCCGGACTGACCTGGTTGAGCGCCACCAGCGGCAGGTCGATGCACAGGCCGTCCGCCTCCTCGCCCGGCGCGAAGCGATAGTGCGCCGGCAGGCGCAGGCCGCGCACCTCAAGGTGGTCGGGGTATTGTGCATCCGTCACTCCGCCGGCCGCTTCGCGCACCACCACCTCGCGCGGCAGGTGCAGCAGGCGCGGCTGCCGCTGCCGCATTTTCTTCCACCAGCGCTCGAAGCCGGCGCCGCTGTTCACCCGGGCCGGTATGCGCTCGTCGAACCAGTCGAACAGCGTCTGTTCGTCGGCCAGCAGATCGGGGCGTCGCGCCTTGGCTTCCAGTACCGCCAGTTCGTCCAGCAGCGCCCGGTTGTGACGTGCGAAGTCCTCGCGGCTGCGGTATTCGCCCAGCACCAGAGCGTGGCGGATGAACAGTTCGCGCGCCACGACAGGGTCGATGGGAGCGTAGTCCACGCGGCGTCGCTCCACCAGCGGCAGGCCGTACAGGGTGACGCGCTCGAAAGCCACCACCCGGGCGCGGCGGCACGCCCAGTGCGGTTCGGCGTGGCTGCGCCGGAGCAGGCCGCCGGCGGCGGCTTCCGCCCAAGCCGGCTCGATGGCGGCCGCCGTGCGCAGGTAGCGCTGACCCGTCTCGACCAGTTCGGCGGCCATGATCCAGCGCGGCGGCTTCCTGGACAGCACCGAACCGGGGAACAGCCGGCACTTCAGGTTGCGGGCCCCGACATACTCGCGTCCGTCGTCGCGCAGCGCGATGTTGCCCAGCAGGCCGGTCAGCAGGGCGCGGTGGATGGCCTCGTAGTCCACCCCGCCGTCGTTGGGCCGCAGGCCCATTTCTTTCACCAGGGTCAGCAACTGGCTGTGGATGTCGCGCCATTCCTGGATGCGCACCCAGGACAGGAAGTGCTCGCGACACCAGGCGCGCAGCTTGCTGCGCGACAGGCGCCGGGCCTGCTCGTGGTAGTGCGTCCACAGCGACCACCAGGCCAGAAAGTCGGACCTGGGATGGCGGAACAGGGCGTGCTTCGCATCGGCGGCGGCCGCCTTGTCCAGCGGCCGGTCGCGCGGGTCGGCCGTTTCCAGGGCGGCGGCGATCACCAGCACCTCGCGCAGGCAGTCCTGTTCGGCGGCGGCCAGCACCATGCGGCCGATGCGCGGGTCGACCGGCAGGCGCGCCAGGCGCCGGCCGATGGCGGTCAACGCATTACCCTGGTCGAGCGCCCCGAGTTCCTGCAGCAGCCGGTAGCCGTCGCGCACGAAGCGGGCGTCGGGCGGGTCGACGAAGGGAAAGTCCTCCACCTCGCCCAGCCCCAGCGACTTCATCTGCAGGATGACAGCGGCCAGGTTGGTGCGGCGGATCTCCGGCTCGGTGAAGGCGGGCCGGCTGTCGAAGTCGTCCTCGCTGTACAGGCGGATGCAGACGCCCGCCTGCAGACGCCCGCAGCGGCCGGCGCGCTGGGCGGCCGAGGCCTGCGACACCGGCTCGACGGGCAGCCGCTGCACCTTGGTACGGTAGCTGTAGCGGCTGATGCGCGCCAGCCCGGTATCGACCACGTAGCGGATGCCGGGTACGGTGAGCGAGGTCTCCGCCACGTTGGTGGCCAGCACGATGCGGCGCCCGCGGTGGGGCCGGAAGATGCGGCGCTGGCGATCGGCCGACAGGCGGGCATAGAGCGGCAGGATCTCGGTCTGCGGCGGGTGGTGCTTGCGCAGCAGCTCGGCGGCCTCGCGGATGTCGCGCTCGCCCGGCAGGAACACCAGCACGTCGCCGGGCCCTTCCGCGGCCAGTTCGTCGATGGCGTCGAGGAGGGCCTGGCCACGATCACGCGCACGTTCGTCCTCGTCCCCGCCGCGCAAGGGCCGGTAGCGGATCTCGACCGGCCAGGTGCGTCCCGACACCTCGATAACCGGCGCGTCACCGAAGTGGCGGGAGAAACGCTGCGGGTCGATGGTGGCCGAGGTGACAATGATTTTCAGATCCGGCCGGCGCGGCAGCAGGCGGCGCAGATAGCCGAGCAGGAAATCGATGTTGAGGCTGCGCTCGTGCGCCTCGTCGATGATGAGGGTGTCGTACTCGCGCAGCTCCGGGTCGGAACGGGTCTCGGCCAGCAGGATGCCGTCGGTCATCACCTTGACGTAGCTGCCGGTGCCGACACGGTCCTGGAAGCGCACCTTGTAGCCGACCACCTGGCCCGGCTCGCTGCGCAGCTCCTCGGCGATGCGCGCCGCCAGGCTGCGCACGGCGATCCGGCGCGGCTGGGTGTGACCGATGCGGCCGCGGGTACCGCGGCCCAGCTCCAGGCACAGCTTGGGCAGCTGGGTGGTCTTGCCGGAACCGGTCTCGCCGCACACCACCACCACCTGGTGGCGCGCGATGGCGGCCAGGAGGTCTGCGCGCCGCTCCACCACCGGCAGGGCGGGGTAGTCGGGCAGCGGCAGGGGGTCACGGGCTGCGGCGGCCGTATCGCGGCCGGATGACGGGGGCATGGCTGGGGACGTCAATGAAAAACCGGGAGTGGTATTGTAACACCCGGGAGACGGGCGGCCGGTCATGCGAATCATCCGCCGGCGCCGTGGTCCTACAGGGGAACCGGCGAGACACAGGAGCCATCATGAACCGCACGACACGACGACGCACCTTCCTGCAATGGGCAGCCGCCACCACAGGCCTGGCGGCGTTGAGCGGCAGGCGCGCCGCGGCCGCCGCCGCGGACGACGACAGCCTGTTCGGGGAGCCCGAACACAAGCTGGTCTATCAATTCAACAAGGCCGAGCCGGAGTACATGGAACACGTGCTGTTCTCGGTCGGCGCCATGCTGCGCGAGCACGGCGACAATATCCACCTGGTGGTCACCGCCATCGGACCCGGGCTGCACATCCTGGCGAAGAAACCCCTGCGCCCGATACCCTCGCTGATCCGCCAGCGCGTATCCAGCCTGGCCGCCTACGGGGTTTCCTTCCACGCCTGCGGCAACACCATGAAGTCGCTCGGCTGGACGGCCGAGGACATGCTCGAGTTCGCCGAGATCGTCGACATCGGCGCCAACGACCTCATGCTGCTGCAGGAGCGGGGATACAGCTACATCAGCTGGTAGGCTATACTCGGGCGCGGCCCCGAATGCCGTCGCCGTGCTACCGGCGACAGCCAGGCGCAGGAAGCCGGAAACGGCTTTCTTTCGGGAAGGGCGGCAGGCAAGCGGCGACCAACAGCCGCGAGGCCGCAGACAACCACAAGAGTGAGGAAAATGAAACAGAACCCATTGCCACGTATCGTGCTGCTCAGTGCACTGGCAGCCACGTCTCTTGCTGTATCCGCAGCCGGCGATCCCGTTGCCGGCAAGGGCAAGGCTTCCACCTGCATGGGCTGCCATGGCATCCCCGACTACAACAACGCCTACCCCACCTACCACGTGCCAAAGCTGGGTGGCCAGCATGCCGGCTACATCGTCGCGGCGCTGCAGGCCTACAAGAGCAAGAAGCGTTCGCATCGCACCATGCAGGCGCAGGCCGGCTCCCTGAGCGAACAGGACATGCAGGATATCGCTGCCTGGTTCGCCAGCCAGGGCGCCCGGTGAACCCGCACACCCACGACAACCCCGCAAGAGGCACAGCATGAACAAACTGACACTGTTCACACTGCTGGTGGTGGCAGCCACCGGCACCCGGATCTCCTGGGCTGGCGGTGACCCGGCCGCCGGCCAGGCCATCGCATCGAAAACCTGCAAGGCCTGCCACGGCGAAGACGGCAACAGCACCGACCCGCAATATCCGCGGCTCGCCGGCCAGCACGCCGACTACCTGGTACGCGCCCTGACCGACTACAAGAGCGGCGCCCGCAAGAACCCCATCATGGCGGGCTTTGCGGCAGGCCTGTCGGAACAGGATATCGAGGACGTGGCGGCCTGGTTCGCCAGCCGGACCGGCCTGGTGACACCGGTGCTGCCGATCACGGTGCAACACTAGCGCCCCCGGTCAGGCTGAAATTGGACAAGAAAAGGGTTTCTTGTCCAATTTCTCTTGACTTTTCGTCCTTCCCTGCGAAACTTGCACAAATTGCCAGTCTCCCGAGGGGGGCGACCTTGAACCAGGGCCTGTTTTCCTGCCGCCAGGCGGCGGCCATCACCGGACTCAGCACCCGCCAGCTGGCCTACTGGCGCCGCACCGGGCTGGTCACCCCGCACAGCCACACCCCCGGCGGCCACGCCCGCTACGCCTTCACCGACCTGATCGCCCTGCGCACCGCCCGGCAGCTCATCGAGGCCGGGGTGTCGGTGCAGCGCATCCGCAAGTGCCTGCAGTCCCTCACGCGTTTCCTGCCGACGGTCGACCGGCCGCTGGCCGAACTGTCGCTGGTCATCACCGGCGACGTGGTGCTGGTGATCCACGCCGGCAGCGCCTTCGACGCCCTCACCGGTCAGGAATGGGTTTTTCCGGTCGCCGAACTGGCGGCGGAAGTGGAGCGGTTGCAGCAGGACCGGCCCGAGCCACAACAGGCCGAGCTGTTTCCCGCTGCCACGGACGAAGAGGAGGAACGGCTGGCCTGAACAGGGGCCGGCCATTTCCCGGCTGAAACAGCACAGATCCGAAGGTTCCGTTGCGGAACCGTTCCGGCTAAGGAGGAACAGAGCATGGCGACAGCATTCAACGACACCCGCCGGCACATGGTGGTCCTGACGTTCAGAGAGCTGGACTGCGGCCGGCTGCAACTGGCCGGCGACTTCAACGACTGGATTCCCGACCGCAACGTCGAGACGCGCCGCGTCAACGGCTGCTGGCAGAAGGTGTTCACCGCCGAACCCGGGGTCTACGAGTACCGCCTGTTGATCGATGGCGTCTGGCAGCCCGACCCCACCAACCCCGCCGAGATCCCCTCCGACCTCGGCGGCGTCAACTCCATCCTGCAAGTACCGGTGCAGCACTGATGCCCGGCCAACTGAGCCCGGCCTGGCGCCGCAAGGCCGCCGCGCACGATTGCCCGGACGACGTCCGCCCCGATGACCCCGACCGGCTGCCGGCAACGCACGGTCCCCGCCTGATCCCCCTGCTGCTGGCCGACAGCGACCAGTACTGGTTCGCGCGCGACCTGTGCACGTTGCTCGGACAGCGCGGCCACCCCTCCGAACTGGCCGGCATGGACGGAGCCGCCGGCACGGCCGGCGGCGGCGAGGGGCTGGCGTTCCGCCTGCTGCCGTTGCTGTCGACGCAGCTGGTACGGCACCAGCAGCTCGACCATGTCGTGCTGCTGGTGCCGTCCAGTCTCGACGGCGTGCGTGAAGCCTATCTGCGTATCAAGCAGCTGGCTGCCGACGACAGGGTGCCGGAAATCGGGATAGTGATCATAGGACCGCGCGACCAGCACGCCGCCTGGCGTTATTTCCGCAAGCTGGCCGTCGGCGCCTTGCGCTACCTCGACGTGCCCCTGCTGAACCTCGGCTTCCTGCCGGGCGGGATGACGCCACAGGCCGGGCAGGCTGACCATCACCGCACCAATTTCCTCGCCCGCATCGGCGAACGCCTGCTGCGCAGCGACTTCTACAGCCGGCCATCCACGGAGACGGGGCCATGAGGATCGAGAGCACCGAACTGCACGACCACGAGGAACTCCGCACCCTGCTGCTGGATGCCGCCGACCAGCTGGCCGGACCGCACACCCAGGTACTGGAGCCGCGCCTGCCCTGGGACGGCCACCCGCTGCTGCTGGTCGACGCCGCGCGCCACCCGGTGCTGGTCAGCTTCGACCCGATCAACGCCCAGGCAGCCCTGCTCAACGGCCTCAACAGCGTGCAGATGCTGGCCACCGCGCTGCCGTGGCTGAACCGCGTCTACGAAGCCCTGGAAGAGCGCCAGCTGCCGCCGCGGCTGGTGGTCGTCGCGCCGGAGCCGCCGCCAGGCGCAGCCACCATCCTTACCGGCTGCCGCGAGCTGAGACTGCTGCAGTACCGGGCGCTGCGCGTCAACGGCGAAACCGGCCTGCTGCTCGAGCCCGGCCTCGGCGAGGACGCGACCGGCACGGCCAGCCCGCCGCGCGAGCCGGAACCCGCCGCCGGGCCGGACACCGACAGGGCAGTAGTGGTGCGGGCCGTGCCCGCCAACCCGGCGGAAGCCGAGCTTTCGCTCACGCCCGACGAGGAAAGCTATTTCCAGCAACTGTGAAGCGGCGCCGGGCGGGGGGCGCCGCTTCGACGCCCGAAGCCGGAAACCTCAACCTGCCGCCAGCTGCCGCCTGTACAACCGCACGTCCTCGTCGCTGAAACAGCAGGCGACGATGCGCTCGAAGCGGGGCTCGTATTCCTTCATCACCCGCACCGCGATGGCCGCCGCCGGCGCCCGGGGGAAACCATAGGCGCCTGTGCTGATGGCCGGGAAGGCGATACTCCTCACACCGTGCCCGAGCGCCAACTCGAAACTGTTGCGGTAGCACCGTTCCAGCAACGCCTCCTCGCCCTGACCGCCACCCTGCCACACCGGGCCGACGGTATGGATCACCCAGCGCGCCGGCAGATCGAAACCGGGGCTGATGCGCGCCTCGCCGGTCGGGCAGCCGCCCAGGCCGCGGCAGTATTCCTTCAGTTCGGGGCCAGCGGCACGATGAATGGCGCCGTCCACCCCGCCGCCGCCCAGCAGGCTGGCGTTGGCCGCGTTGACGATGGCATCCACGTCAAGCGTGGTGATATCGCATTTCAGGACCTCGATCATGGCGTCACCCCTATTGGCACAACTTGTGCAAGTGTATTTATACCAGCATCAGAATTATAGATGTCGTCGCGAGCAACCAGGAGTTGATCCATGAAACCCATTCCATTACAACTGGTTACCGTTTGCCTGGAGAGCGGCGAGCG
Organism: Thiohalobacter sp.; assembly: GCA_026984835.1. Lineage (GTDB taxonomy): Bacteria > Pseudomonadota > Gammaproteobacteria > DSM-19610 > DSM-19610 > JALSRI01. The sequence goes on from JALSRI010000122.1 coordinate 7,000, forward strand.
GGGCGTGTTCGTCGGCACGCCATTGGTCCCGGAGCATTTCTCGGACGAACAGAGTCAAATCGATGACATCTGGTTCTCGGACATCCAGGAAGTCCCGTCCCAGCTGACGCTCGACGAGCTGATCCGGCTGATCCGCTCGCAACTGTGCCGCTGCCAGGCGGCGGTACAGTAGGAACAGGCCCCGGTCCGCCGGGGAAGACAGACTCCAGCCTGCACTCCGGTTCGGGCTGGGGACGCCCGCATTCGCACCGGCACTCGATATCCCCGCTCGGCAGCCTGGCCGCCACGCTCGCCAGGGCGTATCCACTTCTTCCTTAAACAGATCACCGGACAAGCCGATAACAGGGACTGTACCGGGTTCTCTTCCTTGCAACCGGCTTTTTCTGGTGAGTCGCAGTGCTGAAAATCGCAGTCATGAATTCCAAGGGCGGTTGTGGCAAGACCACGGTCACCACCAACCTCGCCAGCTACTGCGTCTCACAGGGCCATGCGACCGACCTGTTCGACTTCGACACCCAGGGATCGAGTATCCAGTGGTTGAAGGCCAGGGATCCGGCCCTGCCCTCCATCCGCGGCGTCGCGGTACAGGAATCGCCCGCGGCGGGAACGACCCGCTCCTGGCAGTTGCGCATTCCCGAACAGACCCGCTACGTCATCCAGGACACCTCGGCCGGACACGCCGGTTTCGACCTCGTCGACCGGGTCAACGAGGCCGATCTCATCCTGGTGCCGGTGCTGCCCTCGGCGATCGACATACGCTCCACGGCGAATTTCATACGCGACCTGCTGCTGGTCGGCAAGGCCCGCTCCAGGAACAAGGCCATTGCCATCATCGCCAACAGGACCCGCGTCCGAACCCGTTCACTCGACATGCTGGAGCGGTTTCTCCAGAACCTGGACATTCCCGTCATCGCCTACGTCCGTGACACCCAGAACTATGTTCGCGCCGCGGCACAAGGCATGGGCGTCTGTGAACTCGCCGACCGCAGCGCGCAGAAGGACATTGCGCCCTGGGCGGACATACTTGGCTGGATACAGAACCACGAGGGGGAAACCGCCACCCCCGACGTTCCGGCGGGCTGCGCAAGACCCGCCTGAGCCAGGGCTCCATGGCCCCCACTGCAACGTGGCGGCCATCGCGCACGCCCCGGCCCTGCCCCGGTACCTGGCTAAAAGTGGTGGCTGCCGGCCTGACCGGGAGGGTAAGCGCGGGGTACCGGGGATTGACCTCGGACGCCACCACTCGCCGTCGAGGACGGCGGCGCACTGGCAGCGCAGCCAGCCGGCAGTGGTGGCGCCACCCAGGTGAACGGCGATCGCCGCACCGCCGAGCCCGGCGAGGACGAGCAGCCGGGGACCATCGCCCTGGGTGATCTTCATGCGGCTACCTCGGCAGGCCGGCCCTACGACGCGCGAAAAGAAATGGTGGCTACGCCCTGATTCGAACAGGGGACCCCATCATTATGAGTGATGTGCTCTAACCAGCTGAGCTACGTAGCCATTTTTTGCCTGCCGCCGGCGCGGGACCGGCGGCGGAAAGAGGCGGAATTGTAGGGGGTCGGGCGGTTTTTGTCCAGATCATCGCGGTGCCAGGAGCCGGCTGGAGCGATCGCGACCATCCAGGTCCGCCGGTACGACGCCCGCCAGCCCCAGCAGACCGGCCAGGGTCGGCGCCAGGTCCACTGTCTCCACCGGCGTGTCGATCGCGCCGCCGGCCAGGCCGCTGCCCAGCAACAGCAGCGGCACATGCCGGTCATAGCCGTAGGGGGAACCGTGATCGGCGCCGCGTCCCGCCACCGGCGTGAAATTCTCGACCATCTGTAAGGCGTAGTCCGGGCTGCGCTCCGGGTGATGGCCATTCACGAACAGCTGCCGCCAGGTGTCGCCGCCATCCCCCGCCCCGGCCTCCAGCTCGACGGACGACCAGACGCGCTCGATGAAGCCACAGCCCTCCAGCGCCCGCTTCACCCGCCGGTCCAGGTCGGCCCTGTCGATGCCCAGCTGCGCCAGCCCCTGCCGGTCCAGATAGAATCCCCGCCGCCACGGCAACGGTGTAGGGTAGTGTGCCTGCAGACGGCGGCCGGCGTTCTGTACGCAGGCCACGTCCGCAGCCGCCAGGCGCCTGCCGCCCCGGTGCCGCTGCCGCCGCAACTCGGGCAAGGCCTGCACGCCGTGATCGGAAGTGAACGCGACCAGCAGGTGCTCCGCGCCCACCCGCCGTTCCAGGAAGGCCAGCAGGGCCCCCAGTTCGCGATCGAGGTTGAGCACGGTATCCAGCACCTCGGCGCTGTTCGGCCCGTAGCGGTGGCCGACCGTATCCAGCGCCGAGAAGGACAGCAGCAGCAGATCCGGCGCTGCGTCACGGCCCAGGCCCTCACGCTCGACCAGCGTACGGGCGAACCCGGCCAGCAAGGTATCGACGGCGGGCGACCGGAACAGGTCGTCGTAGTAGGCCGTGTCCGGCGCCGGCGAGAGCCCCCCGAGCGGGTGAGGAAAGGTGTCGGGGAACAGACCGGCATCCAGCGCCACCACGCCGGCCGCCCGCGCGGCGGCCCCCTCCACCGGCGCCGGCCGCCAGCCCTGCCCGAACCAGCCATCGGCCCGTCGCTGGCGGGTGAATTCCCGCACCCAGGCGGGCACACCCTCGGGATAGTAATAGCGACTGCTGGCGAAGCCGCCGCTGCGCTTGTCGTACCAGAAGGCGCCGTCCGGATGCCGGCCGCCCATGATGACGGCGGCCCGGTCCTTGCCGCTGGCCGAGAACACCCGTGCCTGCGGATACGCCGCCCGCAACCAGTCGCCCAGCGCAGTGGCCTGCAGCCGCCGCGGGGAACGCCGGTCACGGGCATCGCCGACACAGTACACGGAACGCCCGGTCTTCCGGTCGAACCAGTGATTGGCGACGATACCCGAATGCGACGGGTGCAGGCCAGTCAGCAGCGAGGCGTGGCCCGGACAGGTGGCGGTCAGGGCATGGGCATGGGTGGCGTGCCGGAATGACAGGCCTTCGTCCAGAAGCCGCCTGAGTCCGCCGTGCAACAGGGGCGAGAACCGGTCCAGGTAGTCGTACGGAAACTGGTCGGCGACGATGACCACGACGAGCCGCGGCAACGACCCTGTGCCGGCTGCGCCAACCGGCGCGGCGCCGGGCAGCAGGACCAGGAGCGCGAGGACGAGAACGGATGACAACACGCATTTCGACAGTCGTGGACAGATGCTCATGGCGCCATTCTGCCAGAAATCGCATGGCCGGCGGGAAACCGGGCTGCCGGCCGCGTGGAGCCATTGCCCCGCTTGAGGGAAAGACCGAAATACGCTACAACGACCGGACAGACCAAAGGGATATCACCACCAGGGAAAGGAGGACGATCGAGAGCCCCGGGCGAGGCCTGCCGGGTGCGACGACGGGCCGGCAGGACGAGGCGCCGGCCCGGGCGAGGGGGGATCACCTTGAACGAGAGTGACAGCGAATTCTACGCCCGGTTGTTGCGCGCCTATTTCGACAGCGCCAACGATGCCATATTCGTACTCTGCAACGAACTGAAGTTTCTCAGCTGCAACCGCCGCATGGAGAGCTGGCTGGGGCTGCCGGAGAGCGAACTGACACGCCACAACTGCCGCCGACCGATTACCGACCTGGTAGGCAACACCGACACGGCCAAGGTCTTCGAGCAGAATGCCCGCAAGGTCTTCGAGGGCGAGTCGCAGTGCTTCGAATGCCTGCTGGAGCCGGTGGATGCAGCGCAGCGCTGGGTGGAGATCAACATGACCCGCGTCGACGTGGACGCCGGCGAGATGGTGATCGCAGTCGCCCGCGACACCACCGAGCGCCGCGAACAGATGGCGCGCATCCACTACCAGTCCACCCACGATGTCCTCACCGGCCTGCCGAACCGCGCCTCCCTGCAGGAGTTTCTGGATGGCTGCGATCGCGCCGGCGGCCCCGGCGAGCAGCCGCTGGCGATGCTGCTCATCGATGTCGTGCATTTCCGGGACGTCAACGAGGCCCTCGGCCACCAGCTCGCCGACGAGGTACTGAAGACGGTCGCGGATGGCCTCAGGAAGGTGGCCCGGCAATTCCATCACGCCCGCGTCTACCGTCTGGAGAGCGACCGCTTCGTGGTGCTGTGCCGGGCGACAGCGGCCCGCTACTGGCCGGGCGTGACCGAAGCGATACAACACGGCTTTGCCGCGCCGATCGAACAATCGGGCATGCAGCTCACGCTGGGATCCAACATCGGCGTGTCCCTGTACCCGGACCACGTGGTCAGGGCGGGCGACCTGGTGCAGGCCGCCGAAGCCGCACTGCACGCCGTCAAGCAGCAGGCCACCAGCAGCGTGCGCATGTACTACCGCGGCCGCGACGCCTCCGGCAAGGAGAGACTGGCCTTGCTCAACGACCTGCGCAAGGCCATCGCCGGGGCCTCCATCGACGTCGAGCTGCAGCCCATCGTTCCCGTGCGCGACCAGGGGCCGGTGCGTCTGGAAGCGCTGGCCCGCTGGCAGCACCCGGAACGCGGCCGGATACCACCGGATCGCTTCATCGCGCTGGCGGAGACCAGCGGCCAGATCCTGGCGCTGACCTGGCGCGTCATCGAGCGGGCCCTGCGGGATGCCACCCCGCTGATACGGGAGGGCCGGATCGCCTCCCTGTCCATCAACCTGTCGCCCTATTGCCTGCTGGACGCCGGCTTCCCGACCCGCTTCGCCGCGCTGATGGCGCAGCATGGCGTGGCGCCGGACGCGGTCATGCTGGAGATCACCGAGAGCGTGGCCATGTCTGAGCGCATGCAGCAGCACACCGTGCGGTCGCTGCGGGAGCTGGGGGTGGATCTGTCCATCGACGATTTCGGCACCGGGCACTCCTCGTTGTCGAAACTGCGCCAGTTGCCGGTGGCCGAATTGAAGATCGACCGGTCCTTCGTCACCGGCATGCTGGCCAGCGACAACGACGAGGCCATCGTCAGGGCCACCATCCAGTTGGCCCACAGCCTGGGCCTGGAGGTGGTCGCGGAAGGCATAGAGGACGACGCGGTGCTGGCCAGGCTCGGTGAGCTGGGTTGCGACTATGCGCAGGGGCGCTTCCTCTGTGACCCGCTGCCGGTCGGGGAACTGCTGGGCTGGCTGGAGAAGCGGCAGACAGAACAGGACATCGGCTAGCGACGGGGACGCCAGCCCCGGGGCGAGGCTCAGACGTTGAAGCGGAAGTGCATGACGTCGCCGTCCTGCACCACATAGTCCTTGCCTTCCAGGCGCAGCCTGCCGGCTTCCTTTGCACCCTGCTCGCCGCCACAGGCGATGAAATCCTCGTACGAGGTCACCTCGGCGCGGATGAAACCCTTCTCGAAATCGGTATGGATGACGCCGGCGGCCTGCGGCGCGGTGGCGCCGATGGGCACGGTCCAGGCGCGCACCTCCTTTTCGCCGGCCGTGAAATAGGTCTGCAGCCCCAGCAGCCGGTAGCCGGCGCGGATGACACGGTTCAGGCCCGGCTCGTCGAGCCCCATTTCCTCCAGGAAGGCTTTCTGTTCGTCCTCGTCCAGCTCCGCCAGCTCGGCTTCGATGGCAGCGCACACCGGCACCACCTCGGCATCTTCCTTCTGGGCCAGTTCGCGCACGGCATCCAGCCAGGGGTTGTTCTCGAAACCGTCCTCGGCCACGTTGGCAATATAGAGGGTGGGCTTGGCCGTCAGCAGGTGCAGATCGCGCAGATGTTCGCGTTCGTCATCGTCGAGATCCATGGCCCGCACCAGACCGCCGGCGTCGAGATGCGCCCTGACCTTCTCAAGCACCGCCAGCTTCGCCCTGGCCTCCTTGTCACCGCTCTTGGCAACCTTGGACACCCGGTTGAGCGCCTTTTCCACCGTTTCCAGATCGGCCAGTGCCAGCTCGGTATTGATGACCTCGATGTCGCCGACCGGATCGACGCGGCCGGCCACGTGCACCACGTTGTCGTCCTCGAAGCAGCGCACCACCTGGGCGATGGCGTCGGTCTCACGGATGTTGGCGAGGAACTTGTTGCCCAGGCCCTCGCCCTTCGAGGCACCCGCCACCAGCCCGGCGATGTCCACGAACTCCATGGTGGTGGGCAGCACGCGCTGCGGCTTGACGATCTTGGCCAGCCGGTCGAGGCGCGGATCGGGCACCGGCACCACGCCGACATTGGGGTCGATGGTGCAGAAGGGGTAGTTCTCGGCCTGGATGCCGGCCTTGGTCAGGGCGTTGAACAGCGTGGACTTGCCGACGTTGGGCAGGCCGACGATACCGCATTTGAATCCCATGGTCTGGTTTCCAGGGTCAGGTGGTGAACGGATTTAACCACAAAGGCGCACAAGGGCGCACAACGGAG
>JALSRI010000123.1 GCA_026984835.1 Thiohalobacter sp.
GAAAAAAACGCCGCCCGGGTGGGCGGCGCTGGCTGGGGTTGGCTGGCTGGCCTTACTCGATTTCGAGGAAGCTGCGCAGTTGCTCCGAGCGGCTCGGGTGGCGCAGCTTGCGCAGGGCCTTGGCCTCGATCTGGCGGATGCGCTCGCGGGTGACGTCGAACTGCTTGCCGACTTCCTCCAGCGTGTGATCCGTGTTCATGTCGATGCCGAAGCGCATGCGCAGCACCTTGGCCTCGCGCGGCGTCAGGCCGGACAGCACCGACTGGGTGGCTTCCTTCAGGCCCTCGGACGAGGCCGAGTCGACCGGCGAGGCGATGTTGGTGTCCTCGATGAAGTCGCCCAGGTGCGAATCCTCGTCGTCGCCGATGGGCGTCTCCATGGAGATCGGCTCCTTGGCGATCTTGAGCACCTTGCGCACCTTGTCCTCCGGCAGGTCCATGCGCTCGGCCAGTTCTTCCGGGGTCGGCTCGCGTCCCATCTCCTGCAGCATCTGCCGCGAGATGCGGTTCAGCTTGTTGATGGTCTCGATCATGTGCACAGGGATGCGGATGGTGCGGGCCTGGTCCGCAATGGAGCGGGTGATGGCCTGCCGGATCCACCAGGTGGCGTAGGTCGAGAACTTGTAGCCGCGCCGGTATTCGAACTTGTCGACCGCCTTCATGAGGCCGATGTTGCCTTCCTGGATCAGGTCCAGGAACTGCAGGCCGCGGTTGGTGTACTTCTTGGCGATGGAGATCACCAGCCGCAGGTTGGCCTCGACCATTTCCTTCTTGGCGCGGCGCGCCTTGGCCTCGCCGATGGACATGCGGCGGTTGATGTCCTTGATCTGGCCGATGGTGAGTCCCGTCTCGGCCTGGATGGCCACCAGTCGGTTCTGGGCGCGCAGGATCTCTGCCTTGTGCTCTTCCAGCACCGGCGAGTACTTGTGGCCGCCCTTGATCTGCTTGTCCAGCCACTTCAGATCGGTCTCGTTGTCCGGGAACGAGGTGATGAAGTCCTTGCGCGGCATGTGCGCCTTGTGCACGCAGATATCCATGATCACGCGCTCATGGGCGCGGATGCGCTCCACCGTGTTGCGCAGGCTGCGGGTCAGCAGCTCGGCCATGCGCGGCGACAGCTTGACGTGCATCAGCTTGTCGGCGATCTCCTCGCGCAGCTTCTTCGAGCGTGCCTGGTTCTTGCTCTTGCCGGACTGCGACAGGGTCGCCAGCAGCTTCTCGTGGAGCTGGCCCAGCTCGGTGAAGAAGGCGCGCGCCTCCTCCGGGTCCGGGCCGGTGTCGATCGGGGTCGAGGACTCGTCGTCGTCATCGTCCTTGGAGCTGGCGGCGGCCGCTGCCTGCTGGGCGGCGGGCACCACCGGTTCGTCGACCGCGTTGGGGTCGACGAAGCCGCTGATGAGGTCGGACAGGCGGGCGTCGCCGGCCTCGACCCTGGCGTATTCGCGCAGCAGCAGCGCGGTGGATTCCGGGTAGCTGGCCAGCGCAGAATAGACCTGCGCCAGGCCGTCCTCGATGCGCTTGGCGATCTCGATCTCGCCCTCGCGGGTGAGCAGTTCCACCGTGCCCATTTCGCGCATGTACATGCGCACCGGGTCGGTGGTGCGTCCGAACTCGCTGTCCACGGTCGCCAGCGCCGCTGCCGCCTCTTCGGCCGCATCCTCGTCGGTGGTCACCGTGGACTGGGTCAGCAACAGGGTATCGTTGTCCGGCGCAACCTCGTGCACCGCGATGCCCATGTCGTTGATCATGCCGATGATATCCTCGATCTGTTCCGGATCGACGATCTCGTTCGGCAGGTGATCGTTGACTTCGGCATAGGTCAGGAAACCCTGCTCCTTGCCCTTGGCGATCAACAGTTTGAGTTGTGACTGCTGGTCCTGGTTCATCAGCTTGGTACTGCTCCCCTGTGCGCGGCCCCGAGGCCGCAAAAAATCAAACGAACATTATAGCTGGCTAATACGCTTCACGCCACCCGCCCGGGTCTTCTAACGGGCCTCGTCCCGATTGGGTTGACCGTGCGCAAGTAACTGTTTCAACTCGGCTTTCTCGGCATCATCCAGGGCCCGCCCGTGGGACATCGCGAGCAGCTCCTCGGTACGCCGGGCGATCTGCTGTTCCTGCAGACGGGCCAGGAGGCCCGGGAATTCCTGCTCGAGGCCGGTTTCCGGGACGGTTGGCGGCACCGCCGCCAGCCTGGCCAGGTGCCGTTCCTCCGCCCGGTCGCGCCAGTGTTCCAGTATGGCGCCTGTCTTTAGATGCGGGCGGGGCCGAAGAAATTCAAGCAGTTCGACCAGCAGCGGCACCCCCGGCGCATCGAGTTTTTCCCAGCCGTTCGGCAGGTCGGGCAGCTGCGCCAGCTGCGGGTGGTGCAACAGCAGCGTGATGGCCTGTCGCACCGGCGAGCGGCCGGCTGCTTCCCGCCGGTCCGGCCGGCGGGAAGCAGCCGGCTTCTCCCTGGCCTGGCCGAACAACCGTGTTTTGAGCGTCTGTGCATCCAGGCGGGTCAGTTCCGCCAGCCGTTCCACCATCATGTCGCGGAACAGGCTGTCGGGCATCGACTGCAGCAGCGGCCTGGCCAGCTCCGCCAGCCGCGCGCGGCCGTCCATACTCCCGGTATCGACCTGGCGGGCCAGTGATTCAAAGAAAAACCTCGAAAGTGGGACTGAATCGACAGTTCTTTGCAGAAAAAGTTCTTTGCCTTCCTTGCGCACCAGGCTGTCCGGATCCTCGCCCTCGGGCAGGAACAGAAAGCGCGCCTGGCGTCCCTGCTGCATGACCGGCAGGGCGTTCTCCAGCGCCCGCCAGGCGGCCTTGCGGCCGGCGGCGTCGCCGTCGAAGCAGAACACCACCTCCGGCACCACCCGGAACAACCGCTCCAGGTGTTC
>JALSRI010000124.1 GCA_026984835.1 Thiohalobacter sp.
ACCGTGGTGGCCGCCGCCAGCGACACCACCAGCACCAGGCGGCCGAGCCGGAACACCGCCAGCCGCACGCCAGCGTATTCTGCCTCGATGCCGCCGGCCAGTTCGCCGCGCGCCGTGGGGAGGTCGAAGGGCGGCAGGAAGGCCGCCGCCATGGCGGCGGCGAAGAACAGCACGAAGCCGAGCGGCTGATAGAAGAGGTTCCAGAGTTCCGCCTGCGAGTCGACGATGCGGGTGGTGAACAGGGATTCGGCGCGCATGGCGACGGCGGTGATGGGCATGACGATGAGCATGGAATAGCCGATCACCTGGCCCAGGAAGCGCCAGCCGCCCACCAGGGTGTAGGCGCCGTCCGGGCCCCACCCGGCCATGAGCAGGGCGACCAATACATAGGCGAGGGCGGCGTTGACGAACAGGGCGCCCGTGGCCAGGTCGGTGACGATGAGTCCCGGCGCCAGCGGCAGCACCGCGGTAGCCAGCAAAGCGGCGGTCAGCAGCAGGAAGGGCGCCGTTTCATAGAACAGGCGGTCGGGTTTGCGCGGCAGCAGGGATTCTCGCGCCAGCAGGGCCAGCGCCCCCCACAGGGGGGCGGTGGGGCGCAGGCGGCCGCTGGCCAGCCGGTCCTCCAGCACCGCCACGAAGTAGGCGCCGGCCGCCAGTCCCAGGAGGATGAGGAGGGTGGTCACGCCGGTATCTCCCAGGGGGACAGGTCCAGCGATGCCACAGCGGTCAGGGCGTCACCCAGTTCCTGCCGGTCGAGCAGGGCGGGCAGGCGTGTCAGCCACCGGCCGCCGGGCGTCTGCAGGTGGGCATGCACCACCCTGCCTTCCCGCAGCCGCAGGTGCAGGCGGGCCTCGCCCCGGGGCGTTTCCACCCGCGCCGAGCCCTCGCCCGTGCTGCGGCCGACGTCCGGCGCTTGTGGTGTCGCGATGGCGGCGTCCCAACCCGGCTCATCGAGTGCCTGGAGCAACTGGTCGAGTCTTTCCCGCAGGCGGTCGAATGCGTCACGGCCGTCGTCCGTCCTGCCGATGCCGCGCAGCCGCGCGCGCAGCAGGGGCGCGCGGCGCAGCCGGCCGGCCAGGCGCCGCAGCGCGGGGGACAGCCGACTCCACGCGGCCGCGTCGGCCCGCTGGCAGGCTGGCTGCAGGCGACCGGCCTGGTGTTCGAGCCAGGCGAAACCGGTCTGGCGGCCCAGCCCGGCCAGCCAGCCCAGGTGGCTGGCGACGCGCTCGCGCCGCAATGCCGCGACGACGCCGGGGGCGATGTCGGTGGCGGTGTCCTTGCCGGACGCCGCACCCAATGCCTGGCAGGCCAGCAGCCGGTAGGCCAGCGGCGACAGCGGTTGCGAAGCGCCCAGGACATCGACGAAATCGGCCGCCTCCATGCCGTCTTCGGGCATGTCCAGGGTCACGCCCACCAGCGAGCGGGCGGTGACGCCGGCCACGCCGTCGCCGTCGAGCGTCAGGGTCAGCATCAGCCCGCCCGGCAGGCCGGGATGGAAGGGACCGAAGGGAACCTCGATCCACTCCATGGGCAGACCGTCGGCGCTGCGTGGCAGATCCCTGGTCACTTCGACCATGGACATGAAATCCATGGTGTCGTGATCGTCATGGTCATGGGCCGGTCTCACCTCGTGCCCTGCATGTTCGTGTTGCGTGTCTTCCTCTTCCACGGGCACCAGATCCATGCCGCACTTGGGGCAGGCGCCGGGTTCGTCCCGGACCACCTCGGGGTGCATGGGGCAGGTGTAGCGGGTGGTCCGGTGCGTGTGGTGCTCACCTTCTGCAGCGGCATGACCTTGGCCGTGCGTGTCGTCGCCTGTCGCGGCCACGTTTGCGGCGCCGGGGGTGAGCGGCAGGGTTTCACCCGCCGCCACTTCGCGCGGCACCAGGAACATGCCACACAGCGGGCACTTGCCCGGCTCCGCCTGCAGGATCTGCGGGTGCATGGGGCAGGTGTAGAGGATGCGCGCATGCAGCACCGGCGCATCGAAGTCGCTAATACCGGTTTCGAATGCGTGGCTGGTGAACAGATGCCGCAGTTGCGCCACGCCCCGCCGCAGTCCCCCGGCATCGGCCGCCACCCGGACATCCGCAGCCGGCAGCGGCGCGGGCGGTTCGCCATCCAGCGCCAGGATGGCGCGTGGCCGCATCATCTGTGCATAGAGGATGGTCGCGGCATCGGCCAGCGTGTCGGGCAGCGTACCGACCAGCACCAGCACGTTGGCATGGCGCGGTGAGGCCGCGGGCAGCAATCCCGCGCCGTCCAGGTCCAGTCCCCGCATGCCGGCGATCTCGGGCCCGGGCAACACCAGGGTGCGCAGGTCGCGCGCCAGGGCGGTTCCCAGCAGGCGCCTGATGGCATGGGGCCTGCCTTCGCGGGCGCCCGTGATCACTTATTGCCTCCGCAGCGCACCCTGGCTCCAGCCATACAGCAGTCCCAGGAACAGAATGGCCAGGAACACCCCCATGTCGAGCAGGGCGACCAGGCCTTCCTGCTTGTAGACCACGGCCCAGGGGTACATGTAGGCCATTTCCATGTCGAAAGCGAGGAACAGCAGGGCGTAGCCGTAGTAGCGCGCGTGGTAGCGGACCCAGACCGGGTCCCGCGCCAGGCTGCCGGCCGTGGCCGGGATATCCTTGCCCGCCTCGCGGCGGCTGCGGCCGATGGCGCGCGCCAGGCCGTGCAGGCTCACGACCAGCCCGAAGGCGCCGGCGACCAGGCCCAGCAGGAGGGCGTACTCTGTCAGTTCGTTCACCCCGGCATTCTCCACTGTTGTTGGTTGTTCGAACCGGGTCGATGGCCCGGTGGATGGCATGCCTTGAACATCGCGCAAGCTGCCAGAGGCAGAGTCGGGCGCTGTGCGGAGCATAGGTTGCCGT
>JALSRI010000125.1 GCA_026984835.1 Thiohalobacter sp.
CCCTGCCTGAATGCGCAGCCGGCCCATATCGAGCTGCTGGCCGGGCTGGTGCGGCACCACACCCGCCACTGGATGCCGGAGCTCGACGAGGCCGAACGGCGCGCGGCGCTGCAGCGACGCAAGGCGCGCGCCCTGGCCGCCGGGGCGCCCGAGTGACCCGCTGACAGCGGCCGACCACCGCCCCGAACTGCCCGCCATCACGTGGGAAAAAACCGGGTCGGGCGGCTCCCTTCCTACCGTTGGCGCCGGTTTGTGCTATAGGAAAGGCAGGGAGGTCTCAGCATGCCATCGAACCGGCCCGGCGCCGACCGCATTCTCGACAAGGCCCTGGAACTGGCCGCCGCGGCGTCCTGGGAATCGCTGCGCCTGTACCAGGTCGCCGACGCCCTGGGCGTGGGCCTGGACGCCATCCATGCCCACTACCGCCAGAAGGACGATCTGGTCGAGGCCCTGTTCGACCGCGCCGACCGCGCCATGCTGGCGGCCGCGCGGCCGGAAGGCTTTGCCGGCTGGCCGCGGCGGGCGCGCTTCGATCACGTGCTGGGCCAGTGGCTGGAGGCGCTGGCGCCGTACCGCGCTCTGCTGCCCGGCATGCTGGCCTACAAGCTGGAGCCGGGCCACCTGCACCTGCATGTCCAGGGCCTGCTGCGTATCAGCCGCACCGTGCAATGGCTGCGCGAGGCGGCCCGCGATGACGCCGCTGGCCTGCCGCGCATCGCCGCCGAGGTGGCGGACACCGCCCGCTACCTGGGCCGCTTCGGCGCCTGGCTGGCCGCTGCGCCGCGCTCGTCCGGTGCCGAAGCGGAGCGGGCGGGGAAGCCCGCCGCCTGAGCGGGCGCCGCCTGACGGCGGGCAAAGGGCGGCCGGCGGGGGCGTCCGGTCTCAGTCTTCCCGGCGCGCTTCCCGCAGTGCTTTCCGGTCGTCTTCCATCCGGTGCTCCACCGCTTCGGCGATCACGTGATGGCCGGCCCGCGTCGGGTGGATGCCGTCCCAGAACAGGTAGCGCCGCGGCCGCTTGCACACGGCGCCGACGATCACGCCGGGGGTGATGCAGGTCTGTTCGACTTCCGTGAAGCCGTACTCCCCGGGGTTCGCCACCACGGCGTCGAACAGGCCGAACAGGTCGAAGCGCCTCAGCTCGATACCGGGGAAGGCCAGCGCCAGCTGGTCCAGCGCCAGCGACAGGCCCTGGTTGAACTGCATCGCCAGCAGCCGGGCGGCGCCCTGCGCCAGCGGACCCTGCAGGCGCACGGCCGGCGCCAGCGACAGGTCCGGGCCGTTGAAGACCAGGAAATGACGTGCGCCGGCCGCCGCCAGGGCGGCGATGTTGTCGGCGATGGCCGTGACGGCCTCGCCGAGGATGGCGGCGCTGCCGGCGCCGCTGGGGTCGCTGGCCAGGGCGGTCAGGGCGTCGCGCAGGTCGTTGCCGCCGATGAGCAGGGTGTACAGCGCCCCGGGGTCGGCGCCGCCGCGGTTGCCGAGATAGAGCGCCACCTGGGTCGCCAGGTGGACGCTGCCCTCGGCCCGCGCCCGGGCGCCGCCGACGGCGTAGTTCGAGAAGCGGCCCGGCCGGCGCAGGGCCGGGCCGCTGCGCCGGTGCTGTTCGCGCGCGAACTGTTCGGCCCAGGTGGGGCCGTTGCTGAAGTGGTGGCCGCCGTGGGCGTAGGGCGCGTCGGGTATGAGCTGGAACGGCCGCCGGCTGACTTCGCCGGTCAGCACGAAGGCATTGCCGGGATCGCTCAGGCTGTCGCCGAAGAAGACCAGGTCTGAATAGCGGCGGTCCGCCTGGGCGGGCAGGCTGAACAGCAGGGCGAGGACGTACAGGAGGGTGGTGGCGAGTACCGGGGTTGGCTGTCGGTTCATGTTGTTCTCCTTCCGGGTGGCCGGTTCGGGGTCCCCTGGAGAAACGACTCTACTACCAGCGGCATCGCCTCGCCAGGCGCGGCAATCGAGTCCGCCTCCGGAGGCCCGGGCCGCGCGGCCCTCGAAACGGGGCGCCGGGCCGCACCCGCCCGGTCTTCGGGAAGCCGGCTACTCGGTGCAGACGGTCCCGTCGAGCCCTTCCAGGGCGGCGTTCAGGGTATGCCAGGCGAGGGTGGCGCATTTGATGCGGGTGGGGTGTTCGCGCACGCCGCCGAGCAGGGTCAGCTTGGCCGGGATGCCGTCGTCGGCCTCGCCGCGGGTGAGCAGGACGTGCATCTTGCGGAACAGTTCCCGCGCGTCCTCGACGCGCATGCCCTGTACCGCCTCGGTCATCATCGAGGCCGAGGCGGTGGAGATGGCACAGCCGGCGCCGTCGAAACCCGCCTCCTCGACGATGCCGTCCTCGACTTTCAGGTAGATGGTGAACTCGTCGCCGCACAGGGGGTTGAAGCCGTGCGCCTGGCGTACTTCGCCGACCGGCCGGTACGGATAGTTGCGCGGGTTGCGGTTGTGGTCGAGCACCATTTGCTCGTAGAGTTCGCGCGGGCCGTTCATGGTCGTTCCCCCGCCGCGCCCGGCCGCCCGGCCAGGCAGCGATCGACCTGGTCGTCTACCCAGCGGCGCACGGGTGGAAAGCCGATGCCGTCGATGGGTGCCGCCAGGAAGGCGCGCACCAGCATGGCGCGCGCCTGCGGCTCGTCGAGGCCGCGCGAGCGCAGGTAGAACAGGCTGTCCGTGTCCAGTTCGCCCACCGTGGCGCCGTGGCTGCACTGCACGTCGTCGGCGAAGATCTCGAGCTGCGGCTTGGTGTCCATTTCGGCGCCGGCGGACAGCAGCAGGGTGTCGTTGACCTGGCGCGCGTCGCTCGACTGGGCATCGGGCAGCACCCGCACGCGTCCGTCGAACACGCCATGGGCCTTGTCGTCGAGGACGCCGCGGTAGTCCTGGCGGCTGCGGCAGTTCGGTGCGGCGTGTTCGATGCCGGTGTGGAAGTCCATGTGCTGATGCCGGCCCGCCAGGTACAGCCCGTGCAGCTCGCTTTCCGCATCCCGGCCCTGCAGGCGGGTGTGCAGCTCGCTGCGCACCAGGCGCCCCCCCAGCGACACCAGGTGCGTGACCAGCCGCGAGGCGCGGTCCTGGCTCAGGTAGTGGGAGGCGAGGTGGCTGGCGGCAGGGTTCTCCATCTGCAGCTTGTACAGCACCAGGCTGGCCTCTTCGCCGAGCAGCGTCTCGCCGACGGCGTCGGTGAGCGTGTCGGCCTCGCCGAGGGCGGCGTAGTGTTCGATGATCCTGGCGTGCGCGCCGGCTTCCAGCACGACGAGATTGCGGGGCAGCACCAGCACACCGGTGCCGGTGGTGAGATAGAGCAGGTGCAGCGCGCGCGACATCTCGACGCCTGCGCCGACGTGCAGGTAGAGGCCGTCGGACAGGCCCGCGGTGTTCATGGCGTCGAAGGCGTGCGCCTCGCCGTTCGCCAGCTGTCCCAGCCGTCCTTTCAGCACCTGCGGCCGTTGCGCCAGCACACAGGCCAGGTTGTCGATGTCGACGTCGTGCTGCGCCGGGCGCAGCCGGGACAGCTGCGGCGCGAAACGGCCGTTGACGAACACCATGCGCAGGGCCTGCTGGTCGTCGGTGAACAGGTGCTCGATGTCTTCCGGCACCAGGCCCAGGCATTGCGCCCCGGCCGGCCGGTAGTCCGTTTCCAGCAGCGCATCCACGCGGGTGTATTTCCAGTCCTCCTGCTTGCGGGTGGGGAAGCCGCGCGTGCGCAGCCCGTGCAGCGCCCGGCCGCGCAGCGACCGCAGCCAGGCCGGCTGCGGCGCGGCCACCGCCGGCGCCAGCCGTTCCACCAGGGCCGGCAGCGGCAGGGCGCTCATGAGTTCGCCACCTTGGGTTGCAGCCAGGCATAGCCCTTGCGTTCCAGCTCCTCCGCCAGCTCCGGGCCGCCGGAGCGCACCACGCAGCCGCTCGCCAGGACGTGCACGCGGTCGGGCACGATGTAGCGCAGCAGGCGCTGGTAATGAGTGATGAGCAGGAAGGCGCGATCCGGCCGGCGCAGCGCGTTGACGCCCTCGGCGACCGCCTTGAGGGCGTCGATGTCCAGGCCCGAGTCCGTTTCGTCGAGGATGGCCAGGCGCGGCTCCAGCAGCGCCATCTGGAAGATCTCGTTGCGCTTCTTCTCGCCGCCCGAGAAACCGTGGTTGACGGGGCGTTCCAGCAGTTTCCCGTCCATCTTCAACCGCCGGGCGGTGCGGTCCGCCGCTGCATGGAAATCGATGGCGTCCAGCTCGCATTCGCCCCGGTGGACGCGCACGGCGTTGAGCGCCGCCTTCATGAAGTACAGGTTGCTGACGCCGGCGATCTCGACCGGGTACTGGAAGGCCAGGAACAGGCCCTCGCGGGCGCGTTCCTCGGGCGGCAGCGCCAGCAGGTCGCGGCCCAGGAAGCGCACGCTGCCGCGCTCGACCCGGTAGCCGTCGCGGCCGGCCAGAACGTTGGCCAGGGTGCTCTTGCCGGAGCCGTTGGGGCCCATGATGGCGTGCACTTCACCGGGCCCGACAGCCAGCTCGATGCCATGCAGGATGGGCTTGCCATCCACGCTGACGTGCAGGTCGACGATCTCCAGCATGACGACTGCCTCTCTGGCTAGCCGATGGCGCCTTCCAGGCTGACGTCGAGCAGCTTCTGCGCCTCGACGGCGAACTCCATCGGCAGTTCGTTGAATACCTCTTTGCAAAATCCATTCACGATGATGGAGATGGCCTGTTCTTCATCGATGCCCCGCTGGCGGCAGTAGAACAGCTGGTCTTCGCCGATGCGCGAGGTGGTGGCTTCGTGTTCGACCCGGGCGCTGGGGTTGCGCACCTCCATGTAGGGGAAGGTGAAGGCGGCGCAGCGCTCACCCAGCAGCAGCGAGTCGCACTGGGTATGGTTGCGGGCGCCGCTGGCGGTGGGCGCGATGCGCACCAGGCCGCGGTAGGCGTTGCGGCCCCGGCCCGCCGAGATCCCCTTCGACACGATGGTGCTGCGGGTGTTCTTCCCGATATGGATCATCTTGGTGCCGGTATCGGCCTGCTGGCGGTTGGCGGTCAGCGCCACCGAATAGAACTCGCCCACGCTGTTGTCGCCGCGCAGGATGCAGCCCGGGTACTTCCAGGTGATGGCCGAACCGGTCTCGACCTGGGTCCAGGAAATATGGCTGTTGCGGCCGCGGCAGTCGCCGCGCTTGGTGACGAAGTTGTAGATGCCGCCGCGGCCCTCGGCATCGCCCGGGTACCAGTTCTGCACCGTGGCGTAGCGGATGTGCGCGTCGTCCAGCGCCACCAGCTCCACCACTGCCGCGTGTAACTGGTTCTCGTCGCGCATCGGCGCTGTGCAGCCTTCCAGGTAGCTGACATGGCTGCCCTCGTCGGCGATCAGCAGCGTGCGCTCGAACTGGCCGGTGCGCGCGGCGTTGATGCGGAAGTAGGTGGACAGCTCCATGGGGCAGCGCACGCCCCTGGGGATGTAGCAGAACGAGCCATCGGTGAACACCGCCGAGTTGAGGGCGGCGAAGAAGTTGTCGCGGTAGGGCACCACGCTGCCCAGGTACTGCTCGACCAGCTCCGGGTAGTGCTGCACGGCATCGGAGAAGGAGCAGAAGATCACGCCCAGCCGGGCCAGGTCTTCCTGGAAGGTGGTCGCCACCGACACGCTGTCGAACACGGCGTCGACGGCGATCCCGGCCAGGCGCTTCTGTTCGGCCAGTGGAATGCCGAGTTTTTCGTAGGTTTCGAGGATCTCGGGCTCGACCTCGTCGAGGCTGCCGGGCCCGTCGCGCCGCGAGCGGGGGGCCGAGTAATAGGAGATCGCCTGATAGTCGATGGGGTCGTGGTGGACCGTGGACCAACCCGGTTCGGTGAGGGTCTGCCAGTGGCGCAGGGCCCGCAGGCGCCACTGCAGCAGGAACTCCGGTTCCTTCTTGCGTGCCGAAATGGCGCGGATGGTGTCTTCGTCGAGGCCGGGCGGGAGCGTGTCGGCTTCGACGTCGGAGAAGAAGCCGTGGGGATAGGTCTGCTCGAGCCGCTTGCGGAGATCGTCCCGGCCGGTGCTCATGGTGCCCTCCCGATGGTTGGGCCATGAGCACAATGTATAATACCTGAGTATTTAAGTCAAGAATTACCAGGGGTGTCCGATGCGCTCCGCCGGCAGTCCCAGGTAGCGCGAAAACGGCTTGCCCAGCAGCACGCCGGCGGGCAGCGCCAGCCCGGTCAGCGCCAGGCTCAGCCAGACGGCGGGCATCAGGTCGGCGTGCGGCACGTAGACGACATGCAGGCCGAAGCGGGCCACCAGGTCGGCGCCGAGCAGCACTGCCCCGGCCGCCACCAGCGGGCAGCCGTCGAGGCTGTTGGCCAGGCTCACGTAGACGACATAGGGCAGCAGCCCCAGCAGCAGGTAGCTGCCCGACAGCTGCCAGGCGCCGACCGGCAGCGGCGCCATCGCAGACAGTGTCGCCAGCACGCTGCCGGCCACCAGGATGGCGCAGGCAAAAGGTCTTGCGATGTGTCGGGGCTTGTTCATGGCACACCTCCGTGCAGTGGTTGGCCTGCAACAAGCTTAGTTCGCGGCTGGCGGTGGTGGGCAAAACCCGCGTGATCCGGTGTGAATCGGGGCGCCAGGCGTCGAACAGGGCCGGCCATTCCCCGTAACCTTCCCCGGCAAGCCGTTCCACGGGGACGAAGAGCAGCGCCGCCGAGTCGATGCCGTGGCGCAGGCCGGTCGGCGGTAGCGCGTCACGGGCTCACCCCGAACAGCGCCTGCATGAGATGGCCGAACAGGTAGGCGAGGCCGGCGGCGGAGAAACCCGACACCAGCATTTCCATGATCTTGCCGCGCAGCGAGATGCCCGACACCAGGGCGATCATGCCGCCGACCAGCGCCAGCGCCAGTCCGGCGAAGCCGATGGACCCGAACAGCGCCTGGCGCGAGCTGTCGGCCAGGAAATAGGGCAGCACCGGGAAGGCGACGCCGAACAGGTAGGCGCCGCCGGTGAACAGGGCCGAGCGCCATTCGTTTTCGCCGCTGTCCCGGAACAACAGCCTTGCCAGCGCCTCCTGGCGCGTGCCGACGCGCTCGGCCACTTCGCCGGCGAGGTCGTCCGGCAGGCCGGAGTCCTGCAGCCGCTCGCGGTACTCCGCCACCGCGCGCTGCGGCGACACGGCGAACAGGATCTCCATGCGGGTGCGCGTACCGGCGTCGATCTGGCGCTGCGAGCGCACCGAGATGAAGGCGCCGATGCCCATGGACAGGGCGCCGGCCACGCCCACCACCAGGCCGCTGACCGCCACCAGCAGGGGGTTGCCGGCATAGGCCGCCGACAGGCCGGTGACGGCGCCGAGTATCTCCACCAGGCCGTCGTTCATGCCCAGCACGAAGTCGCGCACGTTGGTCAGCGCGGACGCCTTCTGCTCCTTGCGGAAGCTCGCCTCGTGCTCCAGTTCGTCGACGATGATGGATTGCAGTTCGGCGCGCTCCGCGTCGTCCAGCACGCCTTCGCGCCAGACCTGGTAATAGGTGCGGGCGGCGCCGGTCTCGCCCAGTTCCAGCGCCGACACCAGCCACACCGGGCCGACCAGGCGCAGCAGCAGCCGCAGGATCCACAGGCGCAGGCGTCGCGGCCGGCTGTCGGGCAGGGGCTGGTCGTGCTGGCGCAGCCGTCCGGCCCAGAAACCGGCGTGGCGCAGTTCCATGGCGGCGATCTGCTGCAGCAGCCGCGCCAGCTGCGGGTCGCGCGCGCCGGCGGCCAGCGACCGGTAGGTGAGGTGATCGTTCATCTCGTCGAGGTAGAAGCGCCGGGCCTGGTCGCAGAAGGTGGCTTTCATGCGGGCGATATGCGATAAGACAGTGCCGGCGGCACAGGCCGGCCGGTGTGCCGATGTCGGGGGAAGCGGGCCATGCACGCATTCTTTCCGATCGGTGCGCGCAATGCAAAACACGACGGAACGGGGGAGGTCGCCGATGAGTGAACAAACGTCCGTGGGTCCGGTCGAGGTCGAACTGGAGGCCGGCAAGACCTATTACTGGTGCCGCTGCGGCCGCAGCGCCAGCCAGCCCTTCTGCGACGGCAGCCACAAGGGTACCGGCATCGAGCCGCTGGCCTTCTCGCCCGACGAGAGCGGGAGAGCCTGGCTGTGCGTGTGCAAGCGCACGGCCAGCCCGCCTTACTGTGACGGCAGCCACAAGTCCGGCTGAGGCGGGCGCCGGCCGTCGGCGGGTGTGCGCCTGGACACCCTGACCCACAGCCTGCTGGGGGCGCTGGCGGTCGGCGCGGCCTTTCCGGATGCCCGCCTGCCGCAGGCGCCCGGCCGCCGCCAGCGGCTGCTGGTCGGCGCCGTGGCCGGCGCCTTCCCCGACATCGACTACGTGACGGTGTGGATCGACCCGCTGTCCTACCTGGCGGTCTGGCACCGCGGCATCACCCATTCGATCCTGCTGCTGCCGCTGTGGGCGCTGGGCCTGGGCGTGCTGCTGGCCTGGCTGCTGCGCCGGCGCGAGGCCTGGAAGCCGCTGGCGCTGTTCGCCGGCCTGGCGCTGGCCACCCACATCGCCGCCGACGTCATCACCATCTTCGGCACCCGGGTGCTGGCGCCGCTGTCGAGCTGGCGTGCGGCGCTGGGTACCACCTTCATCGTCGATCCGGTCTTCAGCGCCATCGTGCTGACCGGCTTTCTGGCCGCCCTGCGGGCGCGGCCGCGCCGGCTGCCGGGGGCCAGCCTGCTGGTGCTGCTGCTGTACGTCGCCGGCCAGGGTGCGCTGAAACACCACGCCTGGCAGATCGCCCGCCAGCACGCCGATGCCCTCGGCACGGCC
Organism: Thiohalobacter sp.; assembly: GCA_026984835.1. GTDB lineage: Bacteria > Pseudomonadota > Gammaproteobacteria > DSM-19610 > DSM-19610 > JALSRI01. The sequence goes on from JALSRI010000125.1 coordinate 8,773, forward strand.
GGCGCCCACGCCCTGCCGCAGCCGTTCTCACCCTTCTTCTGGAAGCTGGTGACGGAGACCGACGGCTTCTACGAAGAGGCCTACCTCGACCTGTGGCCCTGGGCGGCGCCCGGGCGGCCCGGCCAGGGCAGCGGTCTGTCGCGCTGGCTGTCGTACTACCAGCCGCCGGCCGCGTTGCGCTGGCAGCGGCAGTCACGCTTTGGCTCCGCCACCGATGCCGGTGCGGCGCGCGAACTCTGGTCACGCCCCCAGATGGCGCGTTTTCGCGACTTCGCCGTGTTCCCGGTGCTGTACCGGGTGGACGACAGGCCGGATGGCCGCTGCTACTGGTTCACCGACCTGCGCTTCGAACTGCCCTTTCTGCCGCCGCCGTTCCGCTACGGCCTGTGCGGCGCCCGCGGCCGCGGCTGGGGACTGCGGCGGCTGGATTGAGCGGTGACCGGCCGCCAAGCCTGACAGGCGCACCGCGACTTGCTACCATACGCGCCCCCGGCACGGTCTTTGCCCCGTGCCCACCGCGTCAATGGTGACCTGTATCGGTCCCCCCGCGACAACAAGCTGTGAACCCGGTCAGGCCCGGAAGGGAGCAGCCGCAGCAGTGGACTTGGGCGCCGGGGTGTGGCTGGTACGGGTCGCCTCCCTTTCGAACCGCCCGGAAACCGCCCCAGGCCACCCCGGGATTCAGGTATAATCGCGCCATGAGCTACCAGGTCCTGGCGCGCAAGTGGCGCCCCCGCAGGTTCGGCGAGATGGTCGGGCAGGAGCACGTGCTGCAGGCGCTGATCAACGCGCTCGACCGCGACCGCCTGCACCACGCCTACCTGTTCACCGGCACCCGCGGCGTCGGCAAGACCACGGTGGCGCGCATCTTCGCCAAGTCGCTCAACTGCGAGCAGGGCGTGAGTTCGACGCCCTGCGGTCAGTGCAGCGCCTGTACCGAGATCGACGAGGGCCGCTTCGTCGACCTCATCGAGGTGGACGCCGCCTCGCGCACCAGGGTGGAGGACACCCGCGAACTGCTCGACAACGTCCAGTACGCGCCCACCCGCGGCCGCTACAAGGTCTACCTCATCGACGAGGTGCACATGCTGTCGGCGCACAGCTTCAACGCCTTGCTGAAGACGCTCGAGGAGCCGCCGCCGCACGTCAAGTTCCTGCTCGCCACCACCGACCCGCAGAAGCTGCCGGCCACGGTGCTGTCGCGCTGCCTGCAGTTCAACCTCAAGCGCCTGGCGCCGGAACTGATCGGCGACTACCTGGCGAAGCTGCTGGAACAGGAGGCCATCGAGGCCGAACCGGCCGCCCTGAAGCAGCTGGCGCGCGCCGCCGACGGCAGCATGCGCGACGCCCTCAGCCTGCTCGACCAGGCCATCGCCCACGGCGGCGGCCGCGTGGCCGAGGCCGAGGTGCGCGCCATGCTGGGCACCCTGGATCAGGGCCAGGTGGTGGAGATGCTCCAGGCGCTGGCGGCCGGCGACGCGGCCGCCGCGCTGGCCGCGGTGGCGGCCGCCGGCGAGCGGGCGCCGGACTACGAGGCGCTGCTGGCCGAACTGCTGGCCCTGCTGCAGCAGGTCGCCATCGCCCAGCAGGTGCCGGAGGCGCTGGACGACAACCTGGATGCGCGCGAGGCGGTGCTGGAACTGGCCGAACGCATGCCGCCCGAGGACGTGCAGCTCTACTACCAGATCGGCCTCATCGGGCGGCGCGATCTGCCGCTGGCGCCGGACTTGCGCGGCGGCCTGGAAATGGTGCTGCTGCGCATGCTGGCGTTCCGGCCGCAGGCGGCGGGCGAGGCGCCCGCCGCCGGACCCGCCCGGTCGCAGCCCGCGCGGCCGCCGTCACCGCAGGCGCAACCGGCCCGCAAGGCGGCGCCGGATGCCGGTGCGGCAGCCGTGCAGCCGGCCACGCCCGCGCCCATCGACGACGACGGCTCCTGTGACTGGATCCGGCTGGTCGAACAGCTGCCGATCAAGGGCGTGCTGCGCGAACTGGCCATGAACTGCGCCTGCCGGGCGCGCGACGGCGACCACTGGCAACTGGTGGTGGACCCGGCCCACGAACAATTGCTCAGCGCCGAGCGCCGCAAGCGCCTGGCCGAGTGCCTGGGCGAACGGCTGGGGCGGCCGGTGCGGCTCGACATCGCGGTGCAGGGCGTCGATGCCGTGACGCCGGCCCGCGAGCGCCAGCGCCAGGCCGACCAGCGCCAGGCGCAGGCGGTGGCGGCCATCGAGGGCGACCCCAACATCGAGGCCATCCGCAAGACCTTCGATGCCACCCTGCACCCGGATTCCATCCGCCCGCTCGACTGAGGCGCGGCGTTCCCATCGTTCCACAGACGTTCACGAGGCAGATCCCATCATGAAAGGCGGACTCGGCAACCTGATGAAGCAGGCCCAGCAGATGCAGGAGAACATCCAGAAGGCGCAGGAAGAGATCGCCCGGCTCGAAGTCACCGGCGAATCCGGCGGCGGCCTGGTGAAGGTGCTGATGACCGGCAAGCACGAGGTGCGCCGGGTGAGCATCGACGACAGCCTGCTGGGCGACGACAAGGACATGCTGGAAGACCTGGTGGCGGCCGCCATCAACGACGCCGTGCACAAGGTGGAGGCCGAGACCCAGGGCCGCTTCGCCGGCATGGCTTCCGGTCTCAATCTGCCGCCGGGCCTGAAGCTGCCGTTCTAGATGTCGTCGCCGCTGATCGAGGAACTGATCGAGGCCCTGCGCTGCCTGCCGGGCGTCGGCGCCCGCACCGCCCAGCGCATGGCCTACCACCTGCTGGAGCGTGACCGCGCCGGCGGCCGGCGCCTGTCTGCCGTGCTGGCCGACGCCATGGACCGCATCGGCCACTGCGCGCAGTGCCGCACCCTGACCGAGGACAGCGTCTGCCGGTTGTGCGCGGGCGGCAGCCGCGACCGCAGCCAGCTGTGCATCGTCGAGACCCCGGCCGACGTGGCGGCCCTGGAGCAGGCCACCGACTACCGCGGCCTCTATTTCGTGCTCATGGGTCACTTGTCGCCGCTGGACGGCGTCGGCCCGGCGGAGCTGGGCCTGGACACGCTGGCGGAGCGTTTCGCCGGCGGCGAGCTGGCCGAGGTCATCCTCGCCACCAATCCCACCGTCGAGGGCGAGGCCACCGCCCACTACATCAGCGAACTGGCCCGCCGGGAAGGCATCCGCACCACCCGCATCGCCCACGGCGTACCGCTGGGCGGCGAACTGGAATACATCGACGGCGGCACCCTGTCCCACGCCTTCGCCGGCCGCCAGGAACTCTAGCCCCCCTGTAGGAGCGGGCTCGCCCGCGATGGGCGGTTGCCACAGCAACCCTCCATGGCACCCCATCGCGGCCAAGGCCGCTCCTACAACAACGCAGCCGCCCCTGTAGGAGCGGGCTCGCCCGCGATGGGCGGGGGCCGCAGCAACCCTCCGTGGCACCCCATCGCGGCCAAAGGCCGCTCCTACACCACCGCAGCCGCCCCTGTAGGAGCGGGCTTGCCCGCGATCCACTTGAATCCTGGATTTAACTATTGCCCCCAACCCGCCGATATCCCGGCAATTATCCCCTCGTCCATCGCGCCGTCCCCTGATTCCGCCGGCGATGCGCTAAACTTGGGGCAGTACAGGTGGTCTGTACGGGAAACAACACCGACCAGGCGTACAACATGGACATCGCCAGACTGCCGGTCACCGCGCCCTCGGGCTACGGACCGGCGTTTGCCCGACAACCCGGCGCCGCCGCTGCCCCGGCGGCGGCGAACGAGGCGCACGGCATCCCGCCGCGGCGCCCGTCGCGCGTGTCCGCCGGTCCGGTGCTGCACGGCGAGCTGCTGCAACGCCCCCGCGTCGACTACCAGTCCACCCGCGCCTTTCTCGACGAGCGCGCGCTCGGCCAGGCCCGGCCGGTGTCCGACGCCGATCCGGCGCCGGGCGGCTTCGCGCTTCGCTCGGCGCTCGACAGCTACCGCGACCAGGTGCGACCGGAAACGCGTGCGGCGCTGGCGCAGGGGCGGGCGGTGGATTTCTTCGTCTAGGCCGTGCCGGTGAGCGACTGCCTGTTCTGCAGGATGGTGGCGGGCGAGATCCAGCCCGACGTGGTGTTCCAGGACGAGCACCTGCTGGCCTTCCGCGACATCGATCCCCAGGCGCCGGTGCACATCCTCATCGTGCCGAAGCGGCACATCGCCACCCTCGACGACCTGACCGACGCCGACGAGCCGCTGGTCGGTCACCTGGTGACCACCGCCGCACGGCTGGCCCGCCAGGAGGGCATCGCCGACAGCGGCTATCGCACCGTCCTCAACTGCAACGCCGACGGCGGCCAGGAGGTGTTCCACATCCACCTGCATCTGCTCGGCGGCCGCCGCCTGGGCTGGCCCCCGGGCTAGCGGTTTCGCTGTCCTTCAGGGGCTGGTCGCCCGGCGGTGGGTGTG
>JALSRI010000126.1 GCA_026984835.1 Thiohalobacter sp.
GCGGAATCGGCGCAGATCCCCGCGCCCCACCTGTCGGTGCCCCGGCTGATCGGCAACACCGGCCAGCCGGCGGAGTTCATCCTTCCGCTGGTCAACCCCAATGCGCGGGAAGGCGCGCCGATGGACGATTTCACCTCCGAGGCCGCCTCCTGGACCCTGACCGCCCACGAGGCCCGGCCCGGCCATGAACTGCAGTACGCCGCGATGCTGGACCAGGGCGTATCCATCGCTCGCGGCGTGTTCGCCTTCAATTCGGCGAATGTCGAGGGCTGGGCCCTCTATGCCGAGCAGATCGTCGAGCCCTGGCTGCCGCCGGAAGGTCAGCTGTTCGCCCTGCAGATGCGCCTGCTGCGCGCGGCGCGGGCCTTCCTCGATCCGATGCTCAACCTTGGCGAACTGACGCGCGAACAGGTCAAGCACTTCCTCATCAAAGAGGTGGCCCTGTCGGAACCGATGGCCCAGCAGGAGATCGACCGCTACGCCTTCAACATGCCGGGGCAGGCCACCTCCTACTATTACGGCTTCCTGACGCTGATGGCGCTGCGCAGCGAAACCGAGCTGCGCCTCGGCGCCGCCTTCCGCGCCGCCGATTTCCACGATTTCCTGCTCGCCCAGGGACTGCTGCCGCCACGGCTGCTGCGTGAAGCGGTGCTGCAGGAATTCGTGCCCGCGGCGCTGGGGCGCCAGACGGCCACCCCCTCCTCTGGAACAGACCGATGAACCGACGCAACCTCCTCATTCTGGGCTATGGCGAAATGGGCCACGCCATGGAATACCTGCTGCATGAGCGGCACGACCTGAACTTCTGGGCGCTGGAGCTGGATACCGATCTCGAACGGCTGGCGCGCGAAGCCGAAATCGTTCTGTTCTGCCTGCCGGTCAACCCCCATGCCGAGGTGCTCGCCCGTATCCGCCCGCTGCTGCGTCCCGACAGTCTGTGCCTCAGCATCGCCAAGGGCCTGGACGAGCAGGGCCGCAGCGCCGCGCAGATCTTTGCCGAAGCCCTGCCCGATACCGCCTATGCCCTGCTCTACGGCCCGATGATCTCGGAGGAAATCCGCGCCGGGCGCCCCGCCTTCGGCCAGGTCGGCAGCCCCCACGAGGCCGTCTACCGCCGGGTGCGCGACCTCTACCGCGGCAGCCGGCTGTACCTGCAGCACAGCACCGACATCCCCGGCATCAGCTGGTCGGTGATCCTCAAGAATGTCTATGCCATGGCCTTCGGCATGGCGGATGAACTGCGTCTCGGCGACAACATGCGCGGCTACCTGGCGGTGGCCGCGCTGCACGAACTCGACCGCATCGCCGAATCCATGGGCGGCCAGCCGCGTAGCCCCTTCCATCTGGCCGGACTCGGTGACCTGATCACCACCGCCACCAGCGAGGATTCGCACCACCACGAACTCGGCCGCCGCCTCGCGCGGGGCGAAACCGAAGGCATCGAGGGCGAGGGCGTTCACACCCTGCGCATGGTCGAGCGGCACCGTCTGTTCGATACCCGCCCCTACCCGCTGTTCCGCCTCATCGGCGAGCTGGTGGAGAATCCGCAGCAGGTCGAACAACGGCTGCTGCGGCACATCGAGCGCGTCTTCGGAGACTGATCCCGCTCGCCCCGGACACTTGCAGTCCACTGTTGCGCCCCCTACACTATGAGAACAAAACGAGAACTCAGAGTGTTGTACCCCCATGACCCGACTGCGCCTTGCCCGCCCGGACGAACCGGCCCGCGCCCTCCAGCTGCCGCTCTACGCGCACCGTGTGCGCGCCGGCTTCCCGTCACCGGCGGACGACTTCATCGACCGCTCGCTGGACCTCAACGAATTCCTGGTGCGCCGACCCTCGGCCACCTTCTTCGCCTGGGCCGAGGGCGATTCGCTGCGCGACATCGGTATCGGACCGGGTGATCTGCTGATCGTCGACCGCGCCGCCGAGCGCCGCCAGGGTTCGGTGGTGGTGGCCGCACTGGACGGCGAGCTGACCTGCAAGATCCTCGACCTGCGCCGGCAGCGGCTGCTCTCCGCCAACGACGCCTTTCCGCCCATCGACATCGCCGGCCGCGAGGACCTGCTGATCGAGGGCGTGGTCACTCACAGCATCCGCTCGCACCTCCGCTGATGTACGCGCTGGTGGACTGCAACGCCTGCTATGCCTCCTGCGAGCAGATCTTCCGTCCCGACCTGCGCGGCAAGCCGGTGATCGTGCTGTCCAACAACGACGGCTGCATCATCGCCCGCAGCGCCGAGGCCAAGGCGCTGGGCGTGCCCGACCTGCAGCCCTATTTCAGGATCGCCGGGCGGCTGCGCCGCGACGGAGTCGCCGTGTTCTCCGCCAATTTCCGCCTCTACGGCGATATCTCCGGTCAGGTGATGGCCACCCTGCGCGGCCTGGCGCCCCGGGTGGAGCAGTACAGCATCGACGAGATGTTCCTCGACCTGTCGGGCATGACGCTGAACCTGGAGGCCTTCGCCGCCGACATCCGCGACCGGCTGTGGCGCGAGGTGCGGATGCCGGTCGGCGTCGGCATCGCGCCCACCAAGACGTTGGCCAAACTGGCCAATCACGCGGCCAAGAAGATCAAGCGCAACGGCATCGCCGTGCTCGACCACCCCGACAAGTGGCGCTGGCTGCTGCGGCGCGTGCCGGTGGACCGCGTCTGGGGCATCGGTCGGCGCCTCAAACGCCGCCTCGACGCCCTTGGTATCCACAGCGCCTGGCAACTGGCCGAAGCCGACCCGGCCTTCATCCGCCGCCACACCAGCCTGCAGGTCGAGCGCTGCATCCGCGAACTCAACGGCGAGCCCTGCTTCGCCCTGGAAGAACAGCCGCCGGCGAAGAGAGAAATCTTCGTCACC
>JALSRI010000127.1 GCA_026984835.1 Thiohalobacter sp.
GGCGTTGAACAGCGTGGACTTGCCGACGTTGGGCAGGCCGACGATACCGCATTTGAATCCCATGGTCTGGTTTCCAGGGTCAGGTGGTGAACGGATTTAACCACAAAGGCGCACAAGGGCGCACAAAGGAAGATCAAGTATTCTGAATTTCACCGCGAAGGACGCGAAGGAACGCAAAGGAAAAGCTTTTTGAATATCTTTCTTGAATATTTTCCCCTTCGCGTCCCTTCGCGTCCTTCGCGGTAAGAAAAAAGATTTTCATGGTGTTCCTTCGTGCGCCCTTGCGCGCCTTTGTGGTTGACAACAATCCCCCGAACAGCTCACCCACGGCTGTGTAACCGATGCATAGCGCGTTCGAAACGGCCGGCCAGGATGTCCGGCAGGGCGTCGGCGGCTGCATCGATGGCGCACTCGATGGCAATCCGGTCGTCCTTCGACGGCTTCTTCAGCACGTAGTCGACCACCTGGTTGCGGTCGCCGGGATGGTCGATGCCGATGCGCAGGCGCCAGAAGTCACGGCCGCCCAGGTGGCTGAACAGGTCGCGCAGGCCGTTGTGGCCGCCGTGACCGCCGCCCAGCTTGAGCTTCACCGTGCCGGCCGGCAGGTCCAGGTCGTCGTGGGCGACCAGCAGCGACGCCAGCGGCAGATCGAAGAAACGCAGGGCGGCGCCGACCGACTGGCCGCTGCGGTTCATGAAGGTCTGCGGCTTGAGCAGGCGGTAGTCGGCGCCCGGCTGCCGGCAGCGCGCCAACAGCCCGTGAAACCGCTTTTCCTGCCGGAACTGCGTAGCGCAGCGGCGCGCCAGCTCGTCGACGAACCAGAACCCGGCATTGTGCCGGGTCTGGTCGTAGCCGGGCCCGGGATTGCCCAGTCCGACGATCAGCCGGATGGAAGCCTCGGTCAGGACTCGCCGCCTTCTTCGGCGGCCGCCTCACCACCCTCGGCTGCCTCACCGGCCTCTTCTTCCTCGCCGCCGGCGCCGCGCTTGGCGTGGATGGACACGACCGGCTGGTCGTGGCTCTCGCCGCGGCTCAGCTCCACCAGCACACCGCTCTCGGGCAGCTTGAGTTCGGACAGGTGCACCGAACCGCCTATATCGAGGCCGGAGATGTCGACCTCGATGTATTCCGGCAGGAACTGCGGCAACACTTCCAGCTCCACCTCGACCATCTCGTGGGTGACCAGGCCGCCGGCCTTGACTCCCGGCGCCACGTCCTCGCCGGTGAAGTGCAGCGGCACATGCACGCGGATGCGGTGCTTGTCGTCGACGCGCTGGAAATCCATGTGCAGGATCACCGGCTTGCTGGGATGACGCTGCAGGTCACGCAGCACGGCGCGGGTGTCCTTGCCGTCGATCCTGACGTTGAGGATGTGCGAATAGAACGCCTCGTGTTCCAGGCGTTTCTGCACCTCGTTGTGGGACAGCATGAGCGCTTTCGGTTCCTCGGTGCCGCCGTAGATGATGGCAGGCACCTTGCCGCTACGGCGCAGGCGGCGGCTCGCACCTTTCCCCATGTCCGTACGCGACTCGGCTTCGAGTTCGAAGATATCCATGACAATTGCCTCTGTCATCGGGGCCACCCGGCCCCGGTTGCACACTCCCCCGCGACCAGGGGAGACCATTGCAGCCGCCGCCCGCCAGGGGCGACAGCCGCGAAATCATTCCACGAACAGCGAGCTGACCGATTCCTCGTTGCTGATGCGGCGCATGGCCTCGGCCAGCATCTCCGCCACGCTGAGCTGGCGGATGCGCGGGCAGGCCTGGGCGTCCGGCCGCAGCGGGATGGTGTCGGTCACCACCAGTTCGTCGAGGTCCGACTCGGTGATGTTGGCGATGGCGTTGCCCGACAGCACCGGGTGGGTGCAGTAGGCCAGCACCCGCCGGGCACCGTGGTCCTTCAGCGCCCGCGCCGCCTGGCACAGGGTGCCGGCGGTGTCGACCAGGTCGTCGACCAGCACGCAGGTGCGGTCCTCGACGTCGCCGATGATGTGCATCACCTTGGCGACGTTGGCGCGCGGCCGGCGCTTGTCGATGATGGCCAGGTCGGCGTCGTCGAGGCGCTTGGCCAGCGCCCGCGCCCGCACCACGCCGCCGACGTCCGGCGACACGACTTTCAGATTCGGATACTTCTGCCGCCAGATGTCGCCGAGCAGGATCGGCGAGGCATAGACATTGTCCACCGGAATGTCGAAAAACCCCTGTATCTGGTCGGCATGCAGGTCGACCGTGACCACCCGGTCGGCACCCACGTTGCCTATCATCTGCGCCACCACCTTGGCGGTGATGGGCACCCGCGCCGAGCGCGGCCGCCGGTCCTGGCGCGCGTAGCCGAAGTACGGGATCACCGTGGTGATGCGCGCCGCCGAGGCACGGCGCAGCGCGTCCACCATCACCAGCAGTTCCATCAGGTGATCGTTGGTCGGCGCCGAGGTCGGCTGCACGATGAACACGTCCTTGCCGCGCACGTGTTCCATGATCTCGACCATGACCTCGCCGTCGCTGAACTGGCTGACGATGGCCTTGCCCAGGTTGAGATGCAGGTAGTCGCAGATCGCCCGCGCCAGCGGCGGATTGGCGTTGCCCGCGAACACCATCATGCGGCCGTCTGTATCCGACGATGGCGGTAGACCTTTCATCACTGCGAAATACCTGTGCTGGTTGCCGTGTTGGCTGGGGCGGCAGGATGATTCGCCGCTGCGCGGCTCACCCCTCCGGGGCCGGCTCCGCTACGCTGCGCCGTTCCAATCCGCTACGCGGATTGGTCGAACCTC
>JALSRI010000128.1 GCA_026984835.1 Thiohalobacter sp.
CGCGGCATCGGCGGGCTGTTCTTCGACGACTACAACGAAGCCGGCTTCGAGCGCAGCTTCGCCTTCATGCGCAGCGTCGGCGACCACTACGTCCCGGCCTACGCGCCCATCGTGGAGAGGCGCAGGGACCACCCCTGGGGCGAACGCGAGCGCGACTTCCAGCTCTACCGGCGCGGCCGCTACGTGGAGTTCAACCTCGTCTACGACCGCGGCACCCTGTTCGGCCTGCAGACCGGCGGCCGCACCGAGTCCATCCTGATGTCGCTGCCGCCGCTGGTCCGCTGGCGCTACGACTGGCAGCCGCAGCCCGGCAGCCCCGAGGCAGTCCTCTACGACACCTTCCTCCAGCCCCGGGACTGGGTCTGAGGCTCGGGCCGGCGCAGCCCGTGGCCCGGCCCGCCGATGATCATCTGCAGTTCCAGGCGCAGGCCGGGCGTGGGCCGAAAATCGTCGTCGTTTCGGAACACCAGCCGCGGCGCCGCTTCGAAGAACAGCCAGCGCCGCCAGATCTGCTGGCGGTAGCGCAGCCGCAGGCCGGTTTCTTCCAGGCGGTGGCGCGGCGAAGTGACAAAACGGTTGGTGGCTTCGTAGATCAACGCCCGTTTCCGGTCCAGCCGCTGGCTGAACTGGAAGTCGGAATCGATGCGCACCCCCGCCTGGTCCTCACGCCAACCCGCCTCCGTGGTCCAGCGAAAGAAGAAGGGGTCCGCGAACACGCGGTCGAAATCGACCCGCGTCCTGGATTGCCAGCCGCGCCGCGTGCCCCAGAACAGGCTTTCGGTGAAACGCGCCAGCCAAGGATCGAACTCCAGCGTCTTGCGGTAACGCGGGCCGGTGAACAGCTCGCGGTCGCCGCCCAGCCTGGCGCCCAGGCGCCAGCTGAAATCGGTGCCCGAAGTCGCCTTCACCGAGTATTGCAGGCCGGCCGTGGCTTCCTGGCTGGCGGCGAACGTCGTGTCACGGATATCCTGCTCCTGCAGCGGCCGGTCCGCGTCGTCGCGGCTGATGATCAGCTTGAGTCGCCGCCGGGTGCGCGGCAGGGTGATGCGGGCGTTGACCCGGCCCTTGAACCTGGCGCGCTCGCCCGCCTCCAGCAGCGCGCCACCGGACAGCTTGACGCGCGAATAGGCCGCTTCCTGCTCCACGCGCGGGTCGTCGAAGAAGGCATCGAACCAGCGCGCGGCGGCGTTCACGGAATCGCTCAGCACGTCATGGGCAACATCGACCGCCGACGACTCCGGCGCGGCGGCCGCTGTATCGCCGGCGGCTCGGCAGGTCGAGGCCGCCGCCAGCAGGCAGGAAAGCAACAGTAGTCCTGGGCTGCGAGGCATGGCGGAATCCGCTGTCGGGCCCGGGCGCCCGGTGCCGCCGCATGGTATGACACGGCATGACGGGCGACAAGGGCCGGCTGTTCCAAATGATAGGTGAAGACTATCGATAATATTTTTATAATTGATTGGATAGATCGCCAGTCCGGCCCTATTCTGTCCCCGTCAACACGAACAGAGGGACAGCACACATGAAGCAGAACACGTCAGAGACGGTCAGGAACCTGGAAGCCGCCTTCGCCGGCGAGTCCATGGCGCACATCAAGTACCTGTATTTCGCCCGCCTGTGCCGGGCGCAGGGCGACGAGGACAGCGCGCGCCTGTTCGAGCACACCGCCGCCCAGGAAGTGCAGCACGCCTTCGGGCACCTCGACCTGCTGCTGCCGGCCGACCGGCTCGACCCGGCGCGCTGCCTGGAGCTGGCCATCGAGGGCGAGACCCACGAATACACCGAGATGTACCCGGCCTTCCGGCACCTGGCGGAGCAGGAGCGCAACCAGGCGGCGGTGCGCGAGTTCGACGAACAGATCGAGGAATCGCGCGAGCACGCCGAACGTTTCCGGGCCCTGCTCGACAAGGCCGAGCGGCGTTTCCGGGCCCTGACCCGGGTGGAGGAACGGCACGCCCACGCCTACCGTGAAGCGCTGGAGCAGATCGACGGCTGATATACTGAACGACCCGTCCGGGTCTCAAGAGAGGAATGCATCGATGAAGAAATGGCAATGTGTCGTCTGTGGTTTCATCTACGACGAAGAACAGGGTCTGCCCGAGGAGGGCATTGCGCCCGGCACCCGCTGGGAGGACATCCCCGAAGACTGGGAATGCCCGGAATGCGGCGTGTCCAAGGATGATTTCGAGATGGTCGAACTCGAGGCCTGAGCCGCATGGCGCCGCTCACCGTCCTCGGCACCGGCCTGGCCGGCTACACGCTGGCCAGGGAGATCCGCAAGCGCGACCGCGAGGTGCCGCTGCGGCTGGTGACGGCGGACGATGGCAGCGCCTATTCCAAGCCCATGCTCTCCAACGCGCTGGCCCGGGGCAAGACGCCGGCACAACTGGTGATGGCCAGCGCCGCCGACATGGCCGCGCAGCTCGACGCCCGGATCGACACCCATACCCGGGCGCTGGCCATCGACCCGGCGGCCCGGCGCCTGCGCACGGACCGTGACGAGGACGCCTTCTCGCAACTGGTGCTGGCGGTCGGCGCCGACCCGGTGCGCCCGGACCTGGCGGGCGACGGCGCCGGCGAGGTGCTGTCGGTCAACGATCTCGACGACTACCGCCACTTCCGGCAGCGGCTGGCGGCCGACGGCCGGGTGCTGATCCTCGGCGCCGGCCTGATCGGCTGCGAGTTCGCCAACGACCTGGCGGCCAGCGGCCACGCGGTGACACTGGTCGATCCGGCGCCGCAGGCGCTGGGCCGGCTGCTGCCGGCGGCCGGCGCCCGCCAGCTCGAGGCGGCGCTGTCGGAACTGGGCGTGCAGTGGCGGCTCGGCCTGACGGCCGGGCGCGTCGACCGCGCCGGATCGGGCTACCGTGTCACCCTGTCGGACGGCAGCCGGGTGGAGGCCGGCCTGGTCCTGTCCGCGATCGGGCTGCAACCGCGCACCGCGCTGGCCGCCGACGCCGGACTCGCCACCGGCCGGGGCATCGAGGTGGACCGCTGGCTGCGCAGCTCCGACGCCCGCGTATTCGCCCTCGGCGATTGCGCCCAGGTGGAGGGCCTGGTGCTGCCCTTCGTGATGCCGCTGATGCAGGGCGCCCGCGCCCTGGCCGCCACCCTGACCGGCACGCCGACCGCCGTGCGGCTGCCGGCCATGCCGGTGGTGGTCAAGACCCCGGCCTGCCCGGTGGTGGTGGCGCCGCCGCCGCCCGGCGCGCAGGGCGAGTGGCGCATCGAGGCGACCGCCGACGGCGTGCTGGCGCGCTTCGAGCAGCCGGACGGCCGGCTGGCGGGGTTTGCGCTGACGGGCACGGCGGTGGCGCAGAAACAGCGCCTGAGCCGGGAACTGCCGCCGCTGCTCGACTGAGACCTCCCGGCGTGGCGGGGACGGGGGTTGTTAACCGCGCGCCCTTGCGCGCCTTCGTGGCTGAACAACACCCTCCCCGACGCATCGCCCCGCCCACCGAAACCACCCGCCGGCGGCAACAAGGCAAAAAAAAAGCCCCGCCGGTGAGGCGGGGCAGAATACGCTTTTCAGCGTCGGAGGAGTCAGTCACACAACAAGGCTTGTCAGCGGTTTCCTTTGGAGTGCGCCTCACTTCAGTAGTAAGACGCAATCCGAAAGAAATTCATCCCTGAAAGTTCCGTCCTGGATCGAAAACCTCGTCCTTGCTCCCTGTAGCGGCCGGTTCCCTGTGGCCTTTAGGCTTTCCCTGCCTGGCGGCTTCCTTGCCTTGACCTGGTTGATGCAATCGACGTGCCAGATCCTGAAGAAAAGAATAAATACCGTAATTACAACAAGATGAAAAGAACCGGCGGGGTGCGCCCGGCGCCCGTCGGGGCAGGAACGGGGGGTTGCGTCAATCCTGCGTCGGAAAGCGACGGAACACCGGCGGCTTTCAGCCGCTGCCGGCGCCGTCCCGGTTGCGTTCGGCCAGCTCCCGGATCACGGCGTCGAGGCCCTTGTCGGCGATGGCCGAGGCGAAGCTGCTGCGGTAGTTGGTGATCAGGCTGACGCCCTCGATGCGCACGTCATACAGCAACCAGCGGCCGTCGACCCGGTGCAGGTAATAGTCGATGGGCAGCGGCGGCTGGCCCTTGCGCTTGACCTCGGTGCGCACCACCCGGCGGTCGTCGCGGGTGCCCGGCCGCTCCGGCAGGTAGCGGATGTCCGAAAGCTCCGCCTGCTGGATGGCGGTGCCGTAGGTGCGCACCAGCAGGCGGCGGAACTCGTCCTCGAAGCGCCGGCGCTGGTCCTCGCTGGCGCTGCGCCAGTAGCGCCCCAGCACCCAGCGCGACATGGTGCGCAGGTCGGTGTAGGGCAGCAGGCTGCGCTCCACCAGTTCGTGCAGCAGGTGCGGGTCCTTGTCCACCCGCGCGCGATTCTTCTCCAGCGCCGCATAGAGCTCGCGGGTGGCCTGGCGGACGGTGTCGGTGGCCGACAGCGCCGGCGCCTGGCTGTCCGCCCGCGCCGGCCCCGCCAGCAGCAGCACCAGCAGCAGCACCAGCCCCCTGCCGTCGAATCGCCTCATCATCTTGGTTCCCGTCATGGCCCGTTCAGCCGATTGTATCGCCATGCGCCCGGCCGGCGACAGGCGGCCGGCGGCCGCCACCCAGACGGCGGATGACGCGCGCCTCGGTGAGCAGATCCTGCAGCGGACGGGCGGGGGCGGGCTGCGGCCGCGGCGGCAGCAGCCGCAGCAGGTCGTGGCGTTTCATGACGCGGAAATAGGCGGCCGGCGCCAGCAGGTGGGCGGCGCGGCCGAAGCCGCGGTCGAGATGCGCCTGGGCCTCCGGCAGGCCGCGGCTCGCCAGCAACTGGCCGTATACCAGTTCCAGCAGCGCCGCCAGGCGATCGTCGCGCCACAGGGCGGCCAGGGTGCGGTAGTCGGGCTCGACGGCCTTGCCGGCGTGGAAGCGGGCGATCAGGTCCGCCAGCCGCGCCTCGGGGCGCGGGGCGCGCGCGCGCCGCCGGGCCGCGCGCCGGGCGCTCTCCAGCCGACCGGCGGCGGCGGCCGGCAGGGGGTCGGCGTACCAGGCGTCGAGCGGCGCCTGCCGCCCTGCCAGCAGCGCCTGCAATGGCTGCGGGTAGTCGCTGTCGGTCACTGTAGCTTCCTCTGCGCTCAGGTTACACTGTGGCCCGGTGCAATGTAAGGAGATCCGCCCTTGTCATCCATCGATACCAGCCGCGGCCGCTTTCCCGCGCTGCGCATGCGGCGCCTGCGGCGCGACGACTTCTCCCGCCGCCTGGTGCGCGAATCCCGGCTCGCCGTCGACGACCTGATCTGCCCGCTGTTCGTGCTGGAAGGCGAGGGGCAGCGCGAGGCGGTCGCCTCCATGCCGGGCGTGGAACGGCTCAGCATCGATCTGCTGCTGGAAGAGGCCGACGCCCTGGTCGGCCTGGGCGTGCCGGCGGTGGCGCTGTTCCCGGTGACGCCGCCGGAGAAGAAGAGCGACGACGCCCGCGAGGCGTTCAACCCGGACGGCCTGGCGCAGCGCGCCGTACGCGCCCTCAAGGACCGCCACCCGGACCTGGGCGTCATCACCGACGTGGCGCTGGACCCCTTCACCAGCCACGGCCAGGACGGTCTGATCGACGACACGGGCTACGTGCTCAACGACGAGACCGTGGACGTGCTGGTCAAACAGGCGCTGTCGCACGCCGCGGCCGGCGCCGACGTGGTGGCGCCCTCGGACATGATGGACGGGCGCATCGGCGCCATCCGCGCGGCGCTGGAAGACACCGGCCACATCCACACCCGCATCCTGGCCTACTCGGCCAAGTACGCCTCCAGCTTCTACGGCCCGTTCCGGGACGCCGTCGGTTCCGCCGCCAGCCTCGGCGCCGGCAACAAGTACAGCTACCAGATGGACCCGGCCAACAGCGACGAAGCGCTGTGGGAGGTCGGCCTGGACCTGGACGAGGGCGCCGACATGGTGATGGTCAAGCCCGGCCTGCCCTATCTCGACATCGTGCGGCGGGTCAAGGACCACTACGGCGCGCCCACCTTCGTCTACCAGGTCAGCGGCGAGTACGCCATGCTGATGGCGGCCGCGCAGAATGGCTGGCTGGACGAGCGCGCCGTGATACTGGAGTCCCTGCTGGCGTTCAAGCGCGCCGGCGCCGACGGCATCCTCACCTATTTCGCCCGCCGCGTGGCCGGCTGGCTGCAGGGCGGCTGAGCCGCTTGTCTTTGCAGGGTCGGCAGGTATACTGCCGGCATTCCGGCAACGGCCACCAGGCCGCAACGGGGCGCCACCGGGGGCGTCCGGAGGATCAGCCAGCCATGGTTCGCACGACCATCTCCAGCCTGTTCGGCGCCTCGCCGGTGCGGCCGCTGCAGACCCACATGAGCCGCGTCGAATCCTGCGTGGAACTGCTCATCCCCTTTTTCGAGGCGGTCCTGAAGGGCGACTGGGAGCGCGCCACCGCGCTGCAGAAACAGATATCGGAACTGGAGCGCGAGGCCGACGTGCTCAAGCGCGACCTGCGCCTGCACCTGCCCAAGAGCCTGTTCATGCCCGTGTCGCGCCGCGACCTGCTGGAAGTGCTGACCATGCAGGACAAGATCGCCAACCGCGCCAAGGACATCGCCGGCATCGTCACCGGCCGGCGCATGGAGTTTCCCGAACCCATCGGCAGCCTGGTGCTGAACTTCGTCAAGCGCTCGGTGGACGCTGCCAGGCAGGCCCAGACCGCCATCAACGAGCTCGACGAGCTGGTCGAGACCGGCTTTCGCGGCAACGAGGTGGAAATGGTCGAATCCATGATCAAGCACCTCGACGAAATCGAGAGCGACACCGACAGGCTGCAGGTCGAGATACGCGCCGAGGTGTTCAAGCGCGAAGCCGAAATGCCCCCCGTCAACGTCATGTTCCTGTACAAGGTGATCGACGGCATCGGCGACCTGGCCGACCGCGCCCAGCGCGTCGGAAGCCGCCTGGAACTGATGCTGGCGCGCTGAAGGGGCGTCACCATGGAATACGCCACCGCGTTCATCGTTCTCGCCTGCCTGTTCGGTTTCTTCATGGCCTGGGGCGTGGGTGCCAACGACGTCGCCAACGCCATGGGTACCTCGGTCGGCTCGCGCGCCCTGACCGTGCGCCAGGCCATCGTCATCGCCGCCATCTTCGAGTTCGCCGGCGCCTACCTGGCCGGCGGCCAGGTCACCGAGACCATCCGCAAGGGCATGATCGACGCCAGCATGGTGGCGCAGACGCCGGAACTGCTGGTGTACGGCATGCTGGCGGCACTGCTGGCCGCCGGCGTGTGGCTGCTGGTCGCCTCGCGGCTGGGCTGGCCGGTGTCGACCACCCACTCCATCGTCGGCGCCATCGTCGGCTTCGCCGCCGTCGGCCTGGGCGGCAACGCCGTCAACTGGGGCAAGGTGGGCTCCATCGTCGCGAGCTGGGTGGTGTCGCCGGCGCTGTCGGGGATGATCGCCTTCTTCATCTTCCGCAGCATCCAGAACCTCATCCTGGACACCGACGAACCCCTGACCAACGCCAAGCGCTACGTGCCCGGCTACATGTTCCTGGTCGGCTTCGTGGTGGCGCTGGTGACCCTGCTCAAGGGGCTCAAGCACATCGGGCTGCACACCAGCACCGGCCAGAACTACCTCATCGCGACGGCCGTCGGCGTGGTGCTGATGCTGATCGGGGTGGCCGCCATCCGGCGCCTGAAGTTCGACCCGGGCGCCGACCGCGACTTCCACTACACCAATGTCGAGAAGGTGTTCGGCGTGCTGATGATGGCCACCGCCTGCGCCATGGCCTTCGCCCACGGCTCCAACGACGTGGCCAACGCCGTCGGCCCGCTGGCGGCCGTGGTCGGCATCGTGGAAAGCGGCGGCCAGGTGGCGCAGAAATCCGCCATGCCAACCTGGATCCTGCTGCTGGGCGGTGCCGGCATCGTCATCGGCCTGATGACCTACGGCACCCGCGTCATGGCCACGGTCGGCAGCGGCATCACCGAGCTGACGCCCAGCCGCGGCTTCGCCGCCACCATCGCCGCCGCCACCACCGTGGTGCTGGCCTCCGGCACCGGCCTGCCCATTTCCACCACCCACACCCTGGTCGGCGGCGTGCTCGGCGTCGGCCTGGCGCGCGGCATCTCGGCGCTGAACCTGAACGTGATCGGCACCATCGTCATCTCCTGGATCATCACCCTGCCGGCCGGCGCCTTCCTGGCCATCGTGTTCTATTTCACCCTCATGGGCCTGTTCGGCTGAAACCGGTCATGGCCAGCGACCGCTACGCGGTGATGGGCAACCCCGTCGCCCACAGCAAGTCCCCCCTCATCCACCGCCTGTTCGCCGAACAGACCGGCCAGGACATGCGCTACGAAGCCATCGAAGTGCCGCGCGACGGTTTCGCACAGGCGGTGGAAGCGTTCCGCGCCGCCGGCGGCAAGGGGCTGAACGTCACCGTACCCTTCAAGCAGGAGGCCTGGCGGCTCGCCACGCGCCGCAGCGGACGGGCCGAACGCGCCGGCGCCGTCAACACCCTGGTGCTGGAGGAAGGCGGCGGCCTGTACGGCGACAACACCGATGGCGTCGGCCTGGTGCGCGACCTGACCCACAACCAGGGCGTGGAACTCCGGGGCCGGCGCATCCTGCTGGTCGGCGCCGGCGGCGCCGCGCGCGGCGTGCTGGAGCCGCTGCTGGCCGGGGCGCCGGCGCAACTGGTGATCGCCAACCGCACCGCGTCGCGCGCCGTCGACCTGGCGCGGGCCTTCGAGGACCTCGGGCCGGTGACGGGCTGCGGCTTCCCCGACCTGGCCGGCCAGTCGTTCGACCTGGTCATCAACGCCACCGCCGCCGGCCTGGAGGGCCGCGTGCCCGACCTGCCGCCCGGCGTGGTCACCGCCGACAGCCTCTGCTACGACATGATGTACGGCAGCGAACCCACCGCCTTCGTTCGCTGGGCGCAGGCCCGGGGCGCGCGCCGCGCCCTCGACGGCCTGGGCATGCTGGTGGAACAGGCGGCCGAGTCGTTCCTGCTCTGGCGCGGCGTGCGGCCCGACACGGCGCCCGTCATCGCCAGCTTGCGGGGGTGAGCCGGGTGTTCGCCCGGCGCGGTGGACGGATTAGGCGGGGTGGCTGACAGGGGCGAAGGCCGGGGGGAACCACAAAGGCGCGCGAAGGCGCACGAAGGGGAACTTGATCAACCGCGAAGGACGCGAAGGGCGCGAAGGAAATGCTTTTGCTGGCGGAAAAGCCTGATCGATGCCGATACCGCGCCCGGATCCGGCGGCTTGCAGCACTTTTTGCCTTCGCGTCCTTCGCGGTTTCCCCCGACGCCGCCACGGTTACCCGGCCAGGCAAAGGGGGAAACCAGTGAATAAAACCGGGCCTTTGTCTGTCAAAGAAGATGGGAGCGTTCTGCGCCCCGCCTGTTGCTGATTGTCCGGGAGAGCACGCCATGACCTGCCGCAACCCCAACTGCCTCGGTCACTACGACTTCGACAAGATCGCGCATTTCGCGCAGAAGCGCTTCGTCGAGGGCTGCCCGACGGTCACCCTGCTGGCCCAGGCCCGCTCGCAGACCGAGAAAGAGGAAATCGCCCTCGTCTCCCTGCTGGACCTCGAAGACGACCAGATCCGCGGCCTGGAACTCGCCTGCCCCCACGCCGGCCAGTGCAAGGTGCTGGACTGCAAGGACAGGCTGAAGGAGATGCTGCAGGAGCGACTGGCCGGCGACCTGCCGGGAAAAAACCGCTGCTAGACCACCACGGGCGCAGGCCCGCCATCCGTGTCGCTGCGCCACCAGCGGCATACCCCCGCAACCTTGAATGTTCCCCACTTCGGGCGTAGTTTTTCCACAAAGGCTGCCGGAAATGGCGGTACAGGGTGCGGATTATATGGACAACAGGCGTGTTGGATCACGGCCTATGTCCAGCTAAACAATGTTATGCGTCCAAATCGTAGTGAGGGAATAGAATGGGATTTACAACCTATGAGAATGTCGCAAATAGGCATGTCACTATACACACAAATGGTTGTTCCCAGATCAAGAAACATGGCGGTGATGATAAATATGGATATGGTAGTTATAAGCACCACGAGACGTTTGAGGAGGCTCTAAATTATGCTGAGAGCACAGACTTGCCGGTAAAGTCATGTTCATTTTGCAAACCGGACAGTCCGCCCAGCATTTTAATTCAACCTCCATCGGAAAACTTAGATCCTGTGGCATTGCTGGAGAATTTCAAAAAGGTGGCAGCATTGGCTGGAGTTAAATTGACTGATTCAAACATCTCGATCGAGGTGCTTAATGCACCTCACAAACCGCCAACTAAGCTCCCCCCAGGAAAAATGGCTGTTTACGTATTCGCACACGGCGATAAGGTGCTAAAAGTAGGTAAGGTTGGCCCCAGAAGTAATGCCAGATATACGAGTCAGCACTACAATCCGGGAAGCGCACCAAGTACCCTAGCTGCGTCACTATTGGCCGGAGGTGAAAGCATTGGGCTCAGAGATGTTTCAAAAGACACCGTGAGTCAGTGGATAAAAGAAAATACTGAGCGGGTTAATTTCCTTTTGGATGAAGAGTTAGGGATCCATGTGCTGACTCTGTTGGAGTCATACCTCCATTGTAGGTTGCATCCAGTATTCGAAGGGCATGCGAGCCAAAAATGACGCATAACAACAGCATCAAGTCCGCCCCTTCGGGGCTCGGACCTCGCATACGCTCGGCCGCTTATGCTAATCGTTAGAGCAAGAATGGTGAAGTATTGTGTCATTTCCAAATACTAGTGCTTGGAATAGAGATAGCGCAGACATTTCAAGGGAAAACACGAAGAGAATAGTTAGTCCCTGCTCGTTTTTCTTTTCTCAGGGAAGATCCTTAGTCTTAGCGGCCGAATACTTTCATGATGATAGGTTATCAGGGGAATCTAGGGGTGGGGTGGCTGTTAAGCATAGGCACAAAATCCAATTGGCAATTTTTGGGCAGTTGATGGCAGCATTCGAATATATGCTTAAAGATTTCATTGCGAAATCGATTGACGCAACCAATATCTTTGATGAGAAATTGAAACATCAAGAATGGCTGTCAATAACGACTGAGCGGGTGCTATCTCAGCGTATTGCCCAATCCACAGTGGGATCACTGCTTGTTCATCCTACATTGGGGTGGCATTCACCCGAAACCGTGAATGAACGTTACAAGGCTATTTTTAATGTCACACCATTTTCTGGGGAAGATATCAAGAAAGTATCGATCTTATGGGTATTGAGGCATTCAGTGGCACACAACGCAGGCTTAGTTACAGCGCATGACTCCGCGCGTATTAATCAGCCAGAATTGTCTGAAAGAGTGGCACACATTGATGAAAATTACATAAATGATGCTTTTGTATATCTTTGTTCTATAGCAGGTCGTATTGCCGAACATTGTGGCAAGAGCATGCTGAGGCAGTGGTTGAAGTCAGTTAGAGAATATGGCGCAAATTGGGATAGAGATAAAGATGTTTATCAGACAATCAAACTATTGGGTACGTATGTAAGTAGCAGGAATCAGGATATGCCTGAATATGACGAATCTGCATATAACAATGACTGGGAAGCTGCTAACCCATAAAGCTCTAACAAACACATCCAGCGGACAGTCAACCGCACCGCTTCGCTTTGCGATTGCCTGCCGCTGATGTAAATCGTTATGCCTCAAAGGTCAGATATGTACTTTGATATTTACCTAAATGATCGAAAGGTGGCGACAGTAGGCCCATCGAATCTTGAACATTTGGGAATCTCGATATCAGGTCACAGGGGTGATGTCTCCCTATTGGCAAATGGCTTGTCCGAAAAGGAAGACGGCCAAAGATATTACACATGGTTAGAGGAAGATTTGGGAAATACCGATGTGGTACGCGTAGTTCCATCTGATGAGAAAGAACCTAGCGTGCCGATTAAGACCCGAAATTTGCGCAGGGGGCAGAAAGCGTCGAAAGAAAGCGTTTTCTGTGATTTTTGTAAGAGGGGTGAGGATGAGGCTGGAAAAATAATTCAGGCTGGGGAAACCCCGTTTATTTGCGAACAGTGTGCTGAGCTTTGTTTGGAAATATTTAAGGGTAGAGGCGATGAGGCATAACCAGCGCGCCCAGTTCGCCCCTTCGGGGCTCGGACGCCGCAAACAGCGCGGCGCCGCTGGCGCTCGACGTTATGCCGCAGGGTTGACATACCATATAGCGTATATATACTAATTACGGTATGTGGGAGATATATGAGCACAGGAAGGCCATAAAGCAGCTTGCTTCGCTGCCGATTGACGTGCTCAAACGATATGTAAAATGGAAAGATATTATATCGATAAGTGGCCCTGATGGGTTGAAACAAATCAGGGGCTTTAGGGATGAAGCGCTTCGTGGCGAATGGAAAGGGCATCGCTCATCCCGCCTGAATGTTCAGTATCGCGTCATCTACAAAATCGAGAAGGGCCTTGTTTTAGTTCAGGTGGTTAACGTGACTACGCACGATTGTCGGAGGAAGTAATATGAAGAATTATCGAAAGGCGAAGAAATTGGTGGATGTCTCTGTCGGAGAGTCGGTTCGAATTCTTCGAGAGTTACAGGAAATGAGCCAGAACGAGCTTTCTGAGTTAACGGGCATTCCTCAATCCACCATCTCTGCTATCGAAAATGATCGGGTCAACTTGGGAGTGGAGAGGGCGAAGATTCTTGCCAGGGCGCTTAGATGCCATCCTGCAGTTCTCGTCTTTCCGGGTTGGGATGTTAGCCAAGAGTCTGCGGCATAATTCAGTAG
>JALSRI010000129.1 GCA_026984835.1 Thiohalobacter sp.
TGCCGATGGTCGGGTGGTAGACCATGGCCAGCGGCAGCAGGCTGCCGATGCCGATCTGCACGATCCAGAACAGCTCGGTATAGATGCCGCCGTCCAGCAGCAGGAAGCGCTCCAGGTCGTGCAGGTGGGTGAAATACAGGTTGGTCAGGTGGTAGACCGCCACGAAGTAGAGTACCGCGGCGATGAACACGCCGAGCAGGTTCTTGAGCCGGAACAGCACCGCGTCACCCAGCGGCCGGTCGCTCCAGCGGTAGGCCGCCATCAGCACCAGGATGAAGATGGCCAGACCGAAGGAGAACGACATGATCACGAACATCGGCGCCAGCACGGCGCTGTGGTAGGCGGAGCGGGCGACGATGAAACCGAAGATGGAGCCGGTACCGGTGGTCAGCACCAGGCGCCACACGAAGGCCACCGTGCCCGCCGGGCGGTAGTAGCGGTTCATCTTGCGCTCCATCATGAACCACAGGTAAATCGCGGTGACCGCCAGGAAGCCGATATAGAGGAAGATGTTCCAGGCGAAGATCGACTTGAAGTTGTAGTAGGTCATGGCCACGATCAGTCGGTCCGGGTGTCCCAGATCGAGTACCAGCACGGCCAGGCCGCCGACCAGCAGCGACATGGCCAGCAAGGCGGACAAACGCCCGAGCGGCTTGTACAGGGTCTTGCCGAACACCGTGCCGATGGAGGCCGCATTGAGGGCTCCAGAGGCGGCCACGATGAGGAAGATGGCGAATACGTGCGGCATGCCCCAGACGATCTGGTTGTTCATGCCCGTGACGTGGTGGCCGTTGTGCTCCATGTAATACGCGGCCCCCAGTGCCAGCAGGACCAGCAGTCCCAGCCCGCCGAGCAGAACCCAGAAGCCCGTAGTCTTGCCTTCGATCTCACGGTAGTGCAGCGCTAGTTTCATGGGTGATCGCCAGTTTCCGTCGTTGGTTTCAGATGCCGCGGTAGCGGACGCCGGTGTTGAGTTTCAGGTCGGGACGGATCTCCTTGGCGCCGTATTCCTCCAGCTGGCGCGAGATCTCGCTGTTCTCGTCCCTCAGGTCGCCGAAGAACATGGCCTTGTGGTTCTCGGCGTTGCAGGCTTCGACGCAGGCGGGTATGCCGTCGTTGTCGACCCGGTGCACGCACATGGTGCAGGATTCGACCGTGCCCTTGCCGCGCGGGGCCCAGGGCTTCTGGTCCTTGAGGTCCTCGTGGATGAAGCTGCGTGCCTTGTAGGGGCAGGCCATCATGCAGTAGCGGCAGCCGATGCAGATGTGCTTGTCGACCAGCACGATGCCGTCGGCGCGCTTGAACGAAGCGCCGGTGGGGCAGACGTCGGCGCAGGGTGGCACTTCGCAGTGCTGGCAGAACAGGGGCAGGGTGATGGCATGGCCGGTGGCCTTGTCTCTCAGATTCACCTTGCGGATCCAGTGCGCCTTTTGCTCGGGGCTGGATTCATGCTCGTAGCTGTATTCACCCCAGCCGTTCTCCTGCTCGCAGGCGGTGACGCAGGCGGTGCAGCCATCGGCGCACTTGTGGGTGTCGACCAGGATGCCCCAGCGCTTGCTGTCGTCGACCGGCTGGTCGGCGGGCTTGGCCGCTGCCGGCGCGGTGAGGAAGACGCCGGGCGCGACGGCCGTGGCGGCGACCGCCGCGCTGGCCTGGCCCAGGAACTTGCGTCGGTATTCGTCGATGTGCTGGTTGTCGCTCATTGCGGCGCGTCCTCCGCGGCAAGAAGCCGAAGCGTGTCACTGGAAAGCCCGTTCGCCGGTACTGCACCGCCGTGGTGCACCTGGCTGGATTTCAGGGTGTTCAGCATGGACTCCCGGACCGGGACATCGGAGTGGCACTGGAAGCAGTCGATGTCCACGGCCGCATAGGTGTGACAGGTGGCGCAGAAATGACGGCTGTCCTCGATACGCACGTACTCGCCGTTGTCGTCCTTCACCGCATGGCAGTTGATGCACTCCTCCAGCGAATAGCGGCGGGTACGGATACCCTTGTGCATGGTTTCGTCGCGTTGATGAAGGATGTATTTCATGTGGTTGCGGCGCATCTCGTCCTCCGGCTGGACGCATTCCAGCTCTTCGCTGAAATGGCGCTCCGGAATGACCACCTCCAGGTCGGAGAAGGGCAGTGCTTCCTCCTCCTCCTCTGCTGTCGCCGCCAGGGGCAACAACAGCAGGGCAGGCAGGACCAGGCCGGCGATGCGGCGTAACAGTCGTGGATGACTCATGTGGACCGGACTCCGTCGCTTATTCGCCCATTGCCATGTCGATGTAGCCGGTCGGGCAGACATCGGAGCAGATATGGCAGCCGACGCACCTGGCGTAGTCGGTGGCCACGTAACGGCCCACGGTGTGCTCGTCCTTCTTGACGCGGTAGACGGCGTCTTGCGGGCAGTAGATGACGCAGTTGTCGCACTCGAAGCACATGCCGCAGCTCATGCAGCGGTTGGCCTCCTCGATCGCCTTCTCCTCGGGCAGGCCCTTCATGCGCTCCTCGAAGTGCCCCAGCACCTCGTCGGCGCTCGGCACGTCTTCCTCGCGCTCGATGCGCGGGGTGTATTCGAAGTGGCCCAGGAACAGCTTGTCGGCGGAGATGACTTCCTGCTTGGCGCGGTCCTCGAAGTTGTGCACGGCGAACTTGGCGAAGCTGGTGCCGCGCGTCTCCTGGTGGTTGTAATGCTCGGGCTCCAGACCGGCTTCCTTGAGCTTGTCCAGCAGGTTGAAGTGGTGCTTGTCGACCTTCGGGCGCTTCTTGTGCTGCTCGTTGCGCAGGTATTCGTCGACGGTCTCGGCGGCGATGGACGCCTGGCCGATGGCCGTGGTCAGCAGGTGCGGGCGCACGATGTCACCGGCGACGAAGTGGCCGGGCCTGTTGGGTACCTGGTAGAACTTGTCGGCGTCGATCAGGCCGCGGCCGTTGTCCAGATCCTCCAGGCCTTCCAGGTCACCGCCCTGGCCGATGGCGGCGACGATGAGATCGGCCTCGACCACGTATTCCTTGCCACCTTCCTTGGCCACCGGGCGGTTGTTCTCCCAGGTGCAGTCGACCAGCTTCAACGCCGTGGCGCGGCCTTCCTCGTTGCGGATGATCTCGACCGGCATGACCTCGTTCATCAGAGTCACGCCCTCGCGAATGGCGTCGTTGACCTCGTGCTCGGCGGCCGTCATCTGGTCGCGGGGGAACAGGGCGGTCAGCACCACGCTCTCGCAGGGCACGCGCTGCGACTCGTCGATGTCGCCGTGCTTGACCAGCCCGTTGACCACGTCTTCCGGTTTTTCGGTCATGTTCTTCATGGTGCCGATACGGCGCGCCACCGAGACCACGTCGATGGAGGTGTCGCCGCCACCCACGCACACGACCTTGCTGGCGGTGTACTTGAGGTCGCCCTTGTTGAACTCTTCCAGGAAGCGGACCGCGGACACGCAGTTGGGCGTCTCGTCCCAGCCTTCCACCGGCAGGCCGCGGCCCAGCTTGCAGCCCAGCGCCCAGATGATGGCGTCGAATTCCTTCTCCACGTCCTCGACCGACACGTCCTTGCCGACGCGGGTGTTGGCGCGGAAGTCGATGTCACCCATGTCAAAGATGCGCTTGATCTCGTGGTCCAGCTCCTCGCGCGGGATGCGGTAGCCGGGGATGCCGTAGCGCATCATGCCACCCAGCTCCGCGTGATCGTCGAAAATGGTGGAGGCGATGCCACGGCGGCGCAGCTGGTAGGCCGCGGCCAGGCCGGCCGGGCCGCCGCCGACGATGGCGACCTTCTTGCCGGTCAGCGGGGCACCCTGCTCGAACTTGAAGCCGTTCTGGAAAGCAGTGTCGCCGATGTACTGCTCGACGGCGTTGATGCCGACGAAGTCCTCGACCTCGTTACGGTTGCAGCCGTCCTGGCAGGGCGCCGGGCAGACGCGACCCATCATGGCCGGGAAGGGATTGGCGTCGGTGGAGCGGCGGAAAGCGTATTCCTGCATGCTGACACCTTCCGGCGGCTGCTCGATGCCGCGCACGATATCCAGCCAGCCACGGATGTCCTCACCCGAGGGGCAACTGCCCTGGCAGGGCGGGGTGCGGTGAACATAGGTGGGGCATTTGTGCGAGTGATCGCCCTCGAAAATGGCGTCCGTCCAGCTGTCCCATTTGTTGTCGCCGTCTTCGAACTTGCGGAACGTCAGTTTCGTGTCGTCGCGAGAAGTAGCCATGCCTGTTCTCCTGTCGGGTGAATCCCCGCGGGGATCCATGTTGCTTCTGTGTCTGTTTCGTAAACTGTGTCAGCCCTCGGCCGCTTCCTGCTCGGCGGGGGCGTCGCTCAATATGATTGCGTTGCTGACCAGCTGGTGAACACTCACGATCTGGTCCATGGTGAAGCCGTAGTAGGGCATCACCTTGGAGAACTGGCTCTTGCAGATGGCGCAGATCGCGGCCATGTGCGTGACGCCGTTCTCCTCGACCACGTGCTTGAGTGCCTGCATGCGCGGCAGTGCGCCCTTGACGCGGATCTCCATGATGTCATCGGTCAGCAGGCCGCCGCCGCCACCGCAGCAGAAGGTGGCTTCTTCCGTGGTGTCTTCTTCCATGTCGAAGTAGTGGTTGCAGCAGGCCTTGATGACCTCCCGAGGGATGACGAACTGGCCGCCCTCGAAGTTGCCCATGCGCGAGGCGCGGGCCACGTTGCACGAGTCGTGGAAGGTCAGTCGCATGTGGTCGTTTTCGGACTTGTCGAACTTCAGCTTGCCTTCCTGGATCAGGTTGTAGGTGAACTCGCAGATGTGCTGCGGCACCGGGTAGTTCGGGTCCAGGAAGTCGAACGGGCCGGCCAGGGTGTTGAGGAAGCTGTAGGCGACGCGCCAGGCGTGGCCGCACTCGCCGAACACGATGCGCTTGACGCCCAGTTCCAGGGCCGCCTCGCGGATGCGCAGGGCGATGCGGCGCATGTTCTCGTAGCTGCCGATGAACATGCCGAAGTTGGCCGCCTCACTGGCCTTGGAGCTGAGCGTCCAGGAGACACCGGCCTCGTGGAACACCTTGCCGTAGCCGATCAGGCCGTCAACGTGGGGTTCGGCGAAGAAATCGGCCGACGGGGTGACCAGCAGGATGTCTGCGCCTTTCTCGTCCAGCGGGTAGCGCACCTTGACGCCGGTGTCCTCCTCGACTTCCTCTTCCAGGCCTTCCAGGGTGTCGGCCAGCGCCGGCTCTGGCAGGCCCAGGTTGTTGCCGATGACGAATACCTTGCCGATGATCTCGTTGCAGTACTTCTGGCCCACGCCCACCGAGTCCATGATCTCGCGGGCGGCCATGGAGATCTCGGCGGTGTCGATGCCGTAGGGGCAGAACACCGAGCAGCGGCGGCACTGCGAGCACTGGTGGAAGTAGCTGTACCACTGGTCCAGCACGTCCTCGGTCAGGTCGATGGCGCCGACCAGCTTCGGGAAGTACTTGCCGGCAAAGGTGAAGTAGCGGCGGTAGACCTTGCGCAGCAGTTCCTGGCGTGCCACCGGCATGTTGTTGGCGTCCTCGGTGCCGAGGAAGTAGTGACACTTGTCGGTGCAGGCGCCGCAGTGCACGCAGATGTCCAGGAACACCTGCAGGGAGCGGTACTTGCCGAGCAGGTCGCCCATCTTCTCGATGGCTTTCTCCTGCCAGTTGTCGACCAGTTCACCGGGGAAGCCCAGCGGTTCCTGGAACTTCTCCTGCGACTTGAAGGGCGCGATGTGCGCCGTCACCCCGACCCTGGGTTCGGGAACCTCGATGTATTCCTTGATCTCCGGTACGTCGAAATCAGCCACGTCGTCAGTCCTCCCGGATCGGCTCAGCGTTCGCCGGCTTCAAGTTGCTGCGCCCAGGGCGCGATGTGGCGCTTCTCGCGCGCGTTGTCGACCTGATTGCGGGTCGGGCTGAAGAATACGCCCGGGGCGTGCAGCAGCTTGCTGATGGGGAACACGATCATCAGCGTGGCGACCAGCGCCAGGTGGACGAGCAGGAACGCATCCTCGGGCAGCGGCTGCGGGGAAAAGTGCAGCAGGCCGAGGGCGAAGGCCTTGAGGCTGATGATGTCGGTGTGGGCGATATACTTCATGCCCAGGCCGCTCAGCACGATGCCCACCAGCAGGGCCAGCATCAGGTGATCGGACGGTGTGGTGATGTAGCGGACGCGGGCGACCAGGAAGCGGCGCGCCCACAGGCCCAGCAGGCCGGCCAGCATGGCGAAGGCCGCGTACTTGCCGAACGGCTGGATCCATTCGACCCAGAACCAGACCGGCTCGGTGAAATAACGCAGGTGGCGCAGCAGCACCAGCAGCATGCCGAAGTGGAACAGGTAGCCGAAGATCCAGATCCACTTGTTGGACTTGAACAGGCTCTCGAAGAAGGCCACTTCACGGAACATGCGCATGGCCACGCCGGTCTCGGTGAGAGGCGCCGGCATGGTCGGAATCTTGAGGGGAGCGGGGGTCTGCGCGTATTTCTTGATACGCATCACGAGACCGCCGACGAGAATGACTGTCGCGGCGTAGAACAGTACGACATAGAGAGTCGTAACAATTGACACGCTGGGCTCCTCCGCTGATCGGGGTTAAAAAGCGGGGGGAGCCATCTCCCCCCACCTGATCGGGTCCGATGTCGGTATCAGACGCAGCCGGTCGGCTTGGGCAGGCCGGCGTACTTGCAGGCCTGCTTGGCCGGGCCGTAGGGGAACAGCTCGTAGAGATACTTGCTGTTGCCCTTGTCCTTGCCCAGCTTCTTGCCGATGGCCTTGGTCAGGACGCGCACGGCCGGCGCGATCTGGTACTCGTCGTAGTACTCGCGCAGGAAGTTGATCACTTCCCAGTGGGCGTCGGTCAGCTCGGTGCCGTCTTCCTTGGCCATGATGGTGGCCACTTCGGGCTCCCACTCGTTCAGGTTGGCCAGGTAGCCTTCCTCGTCGGTTTCCAGGGTCTTTCCGTTCACTTCGATAGGCATGGTGTATCTCCTCGTTTGCAACTGGGCAAAACAGCGTTGCCGTTTGGTTTAGAGCCAGGACTGGACCTTGTCATACTCCGTGACCAGGTCCACGAAGCCGGCGTAGTCGACGGTCTCGATGCCGTCGACCAGCTTGTGGTCACCCATGCCGCGGGCCTTGAGATCGGGGCCCAGGACATAGACCTTGTGGTCGCCCACAGCGGACTTGATCTTCTCTGCGACCACGGTGCCGTCGATGGCGGCGTAGATGCCGTCCTCGATGAGCAGGATGGCGGACCCCTTGACTGCATGGCGCAGGCAGGAATCCAGCGAGCGGCGCTCGAAGGGGGATTTGTTGACTGTGTGTAACATTGCCATGATCTAGTTCTCCATCAGAAGCTCAGGATGACTTCCTGCTCTTCCATCAGATCGGCCATCTGTTCTCTGGAAATGACTTCCACCGGCACCACCAGGTCGTCGGCGGTGAGGCCGCGCGACTCCAGTGATTCCTTCTCCACGAACAGCTTCTCCACATCGTAGCCCTCCAGGGCCCGGTAGATGGGGGAGAAGTTCTTGACGCCGATCTCCTCGGTATCCTGGCCCTTGACGATCTGGTAGACGCCATCGTCCAGGAACGCCAGCGTCACGTCCTGCTCGAAGGCGGCCGCAATCAGCACGACTTCCAGCGATTCCAGCGCATAGATGGTTCCGTAGGGGGCCTTGCGGTTCACGTACATGAACTTGCGGACCGGGCCCTCGAGTTCATCATCTTCCCAGGGTTCTGACATTGCTTTGAATCCTCAGTTAATCGCCGAACACGACCAGGCGGTCGGACTGGATGCCTGCCTCGATGAGCTGGCCGAGGCCGGAGATGCGGAAGCCCTCGGCGATGTTGTCGCCGTCCTTCCCCTGGCGCTTGGCCTCGTTCTCGTCGAGGATGCCGCGGCGCTGGGCCGCGGCGATGCAGACGACCAGATCCAGATCGTGCTCCTTGGCGAGCGCCGTCCACTGCTCGGTGATGTTACGGTCATCCTGCGGCGGAACGCCGAAGCGGGTGCCGTTGTTCACGCCGTCGTGGTAGAAGAACACACGCATGATCTCGTGGCCTTTCTCCAGCGCCGCCTTGGTGAACTGAATCGCCGTATCGGCAGCCTGGTGCTGGTACGGCCCCTCGTTGACCAGTATTGACAACTTCATGCATCTACTCCCGTGTCAGGCCGCAATCAGAAGCGGATGTGAGTGGATGCATTCAGGCTGGCACGGGCGCCACGCCAGTTGTCGATGTGGAACTTGGTGAACGGCAGCCCGGTCTTCTCGAAGAAACGCGGCCAGCCGATCCGCTCGATCCAGTCGTTGATGCGCTCCCAGTCCTTGGCATCCTCCTTGTAGGTCTTGAGGATGTTCTTGACGATGGCAGTCGCCTCCGGCCAGCGCGGCGGGTTGTTCGGGATGCCGGACGCCACCAGCTTCTGGAAGGTCGGCTTGCCGCGGGCGTTGGAGTGGTTGCCGCCGACCCAGATCGACAGCTTGGTGTGCTCGGCGTCGTTGATCTGCATGGGCGGGCAGGGCGGGAAGCAGGCGCCGCAGCAGATACACTTCTTCTCGTCCACTTCCAGCGAGGGCTTGCCATCGACCAGCGCCGGGCGGATCGCAGCGACCGGGCAGCGGGCCACGACCGAGGGACGCTCGCAGACGTTGGACACCAGGTCGTGGTTGATCTTCGGCGGCTTGGTGTGCTGCACGTTGATGGCGATGTCGCCCTGGCCACCGCAGTTGATCTGGCAGCAGGAGGTGGTGATGTGTACGCGGTTGGGCATGTTCCAGGCTTTGAACTCGTCGATGAGCTCGTCCATCATGGACTTGACCACGCCGGAGGCGTCGGTGCCCGGGATGTCGCAGTGCAGCCAGCCCTGGGTGTGGGACAGGCTGGTGACGGAGTTCTTGGTGCCGCCGACCACGAAACCGGCCTCGGTCAACGCGTCGATCAGGGGCTGCACCTTGGCCTCGTCGGCGACGATGAACTCGATGTTGGAACGGATGGTGAAGCGGATGTAGCCGTCAGCGTATTCGTCACCGATCTCGCACAGCTTGCGCAGGGTGAAGATATCCAGAATACGCTGGGTGCCAGCCTTGACGGTGTAGATCTCGTCACCACTGTGGGCGACGTGGCGCAGCACGCCAGGCTGCGGGTCGTCGTGGTACTTCCACTGACCGAAGTTCTTGCGCATCACCGGATGCATGTACTGGAAACCGTCGGGGCAACCGGATTCGATCGGCTCCCTCATATCAGCCATTGCCATGTTGACTCTCCTGAATTTGACGTTGTGCAGGGTGCCGGGGCGGCGGGGCCGCCCCGGCAGCGTGCAAACTGTTGTTGCCGACCGGGATCAGGCGCCGGCGGCGGCCTTCTCCTCGGCCTTGCGCTGGAACCACTTCTCGGCTTCCTCGTCCCAGCCGTCCATGCGGACGTACGAGGACTGGCGCGGGTTGTTGACCATGTGCGGGTCGACCTCGACACCGATGCCTTCGAGGAAGTTCACCAGGCCGATGCGCTCGATCATCTCGCCGCAGCGCTCGTGCTCCAGGCCGTTCTCGGCCCAGAAGTCGATGATCTCCTCGGCCAGCTCGACCAGCGACTCGTAGTCTTCCTCGGTTTCCAGCTTCTTGAAGGGAACGACCACCGTACCCATCAGGTCACCGATCTTCAGGGTGCGCTTGCCGCCGATCAGGATGGTGACGCCGCGGTCGTCGCCGGGGCTCAGGGCCTTGGGCATGACGTTCAGGCAGTGCATGCAGCGCACGCAGTCCTTGTTGTTGACGGTCAGGGTGTCGTCGTCATTCAGGCACAGGGCCGCGGTCGGGCAGCGGTTGACCACGTTCTCGATGATGTACTCGCGGCCCTTCTTGGCGACGTAGGCCTTGACCTCGTCCTGGTCGACCTTCATGTCGTCACGCCAGGTGCCGATGACGGCGAAGTCGGAACGCTCGATGGAGTTCTGGCAGTCGTTGGGGCAGCCCGAGACCTTGAACTTGAACTTGTAGGGCAGGGCCGGACGGTGCACGTCGTCGGTGAAGTTGTTCACCAGGTGACGGTGAATGGCGTGCTCGTTGGCGCAGGACATCTCGCAGCGGGCCGAACCGACGCAGGACATGGCGGTGCGCACGCAAGGGCCGGCGCCACCCAGGTCCCAGCCGTAGTCGTTGATCTCGTCGAAGAAGTGCTGGGTGTTCTCGGTGGTGGTGCCGATGAACATGATGTTGCCGGTCTGGCCGTGGAAGGTCTGCAGGCCGGAACCCCACTTCTCCCAGGAGTCACCGAGCTTGCGCAGCATGTCGGTGGTGTAGTAGTTGGCTGGTGGCGGCTGGACGCGCAGGGTGTGAAATTCCTTGGACTCGGGGAAGGCATCGGCGACCTCGGAGAAGCGGGGGATGATGCCGCCGCCGTAGCCGAACACCGAGACGGTGCCGCCCTTCCAGTAGCCCTTGCGGGTTTCGTAGGAATGCTCGAGCTGACCGAGCAGGGAATTGGCTACCTTGCGGATGCGCTCGTCTTCGTGGTTGTCGCGCAGTCGCTTGATACCGGAGACGAAGCTGGGCCAGGGGCCCTTTTCCAGTTCGTCCAGCATCGGAGTTTCATGGTGCTTGTCAGCCATGGCCTTCTCCTTCCAGATTGTCTGTGGCGGTCGGTGCGTAAGCGTCTTCCGGTGTCCGCCGTTACCAGAAAAACGAAATCAAGTCTGTGTGCCGCGAGGCGTTCCGGGCTCCCGTATCGGAACCACCCAACCGATAGGCGGAACCCTGCCCGAATTCAGCAATACGAAGTCTAGGAGCCCGAGGGCGGTCAGAGAACCCTACCCTTGGGGTGTTCGGCTCAGGCGACACTACCCCAAAAGGGATAGCCTACAAGTGCCTGTTTCGCGGCGGGCAATTATAAGTGCGCTTGTCGGGAAAAGCCAACAGAATCCGTATATTGCTTTATTATCCGTCGCTTATCGTCCAAAGATAGAATCGATGCCAGGAAAAGCCGTGATAATGGCCTGCTAACCCCATAAATCCCCGTTATTTTCTGCCGGTCCGGCCAAACCGGATTCTGGTAAAATGGGGCTTTTCGCCGTTGCCTTAGGGCAGGTGCACCACCATGACGACAGCACAGACCCCCGGCGCCCGCGCGCCCTGCCGCTCCCCCTTCGAGCCCCGCGACGAGGCCGCCTATACCGCCTGGCGCGAGCGCAAGCTCGCCGGCTTCCCGGCCTCGATCGGGGAGCTGCGCGTGCGGGTGGCCGACGGCCTGCGCCTGCAGCCGGCCGAGAGGGCCGCCATCGGGGAGGCGCTGCGGCGCGCCAACCTCGCCGTCTACCGGCTGGCCGAGCCGTCCAGCGGCGACAAGGCGCTGGTGCGACGGCTCGGCCGCCAGTTCGGGCTCGAGCGCCTGGACGACAACCTGTGTGCCGACGGGGACGCCATCACCTCCCTGCAGGTGGTCGGCCGGCGCCGCGAGGGTGAGTACATCCCCTACACCGACCGGCGCCTGAACTGGCATACCGACGGCTACTACAATCCGCCGGACCGGCAGATCCGCGCCATCGTCATGCACTGCGTGCGGCCGGCGGCCGAGGGTGGGGAGAACGCGCTGCTGGATCACGAGATCGCCTATATCCTGCTGCGCGACGAGGATCCCGCCCTGGTCGAGGCGCTGATGCAGCCCGACGCCATGACCATCCCGCCCAATGTGCAGGACGGCCGTGTGCTGCGTCCGGCGCAGGGCGGGCCGGTGTTCTCCATCGATGCCCATGGCCACCTGCACATGCGCTACTCGGCGCGCGCCCGCAACATCGAATGGAAGAAGGACAGGCTGGTGCGGCGGGCGGCCGAACGCCTGCTCGGCTTGTTTGAAGACGCATCCCCCTATATATTTCGCCACCGGCTCGAGGCGGGCGAGGGCATCATCAGCAACAACGTGCTGCATTGCCGCACGGCCTTCAGCGACGACCCGGCCGCCGGCCGTGGCCGGCTGCTGTACCGGGCCCGCTATTTCGACCGGGCCCTGATCCCCGGGAGGTGACCGAACATGCTGTACCTGAGTGAAGTGCTGCTGCAGAACCACGAGCTGGAGAGTTTCGAGGAACTGGTCGAGGTCATCGAGGACAAGGCGCGCGCCGGCGAACTGTTTTTCCAGATGGACGTGCGTCCCCCGTTTCCGGATACCCCGGAAGGCTGGGAGGATCGTCTCGAAGCGGCGTTTGCGGTGGCCAACAGACGTTGAGGCGGGTGGGGAAGATGAATAACCAGGAAAGCGCACGAGGGCGCACAAAGGAGAAAACAATAACCGCGAAGGACGCGAAGGACGCGAAGGGAAAATATCCCGAAAAGCCTTTCCTTCGCGTTCCTTCGCGTCCTTCGCGGTCAAGCTTTCCGGATTTTCCTTTGTGCGCCCTCGTGCGCTTTCGTGGTTAGACGGGGAGCAGCCGCAGCCATGTTCTGGGAAGAGGAAAAAGACGAGTCCACCCCCTACCGGGTGCCGGACGACGTGGTGGACCTGGTCTACCGTATCGTCGCCCGCACGCTGCCGCTGGACCACGCCTGGAGCCTGAGCCGGGCGGTGAGGGCGCGGCTGCCCTGGATGGACGAGGAGCCGGGCGCCGGCATTCACCAGATCCACGGCGCCGAGTCGGGCAATGGCTGGATGCGGCCGGAAGATCCTGAACACGAACTGCTGCACCTGTCGCGGCGTGCGCGCATGACGCTGCGGGTGCCGAAGCACCGCATCGACGACGCCCACCGTCTCAGCGGTGCGAA
>JALSRI010000130.1 GCA_026984835.1 Thiohalobacter sp.
CCGGCGGCATCGAACACCGGCCCGTCCACGCACACGCGCTTCATGGCGGGGCCCGATTCGGTCTGCACTTCCACCACGCAGCCGGCGCAGCCGCCCACGGCGCAGGCCATGTATTCCTCCAGCGACACCTGGCAGGGCAGGCCGTAGTCGCGTGCCAGGCTGGCAGTGGCCTCCAGCATGGGATGGGGGCCGCAGGCGAACAGTTCCACTTCGTTGCGCCGGTCGTCTTCGAGCGTATCCAGCCAGTGCCGGGCCAGATCGGTGATGTAGCCCTCGAAGCAGCCGGCGTAGCCCTTGAGGCTGGCCAGCCGGCTGGGCACTTTCCAGTCTTCCAGCAAGGGCATGGCGCCGATGACGCCGTCCGGCATGCCCGGCACCAGCATCTGCGAGGGGCGTGGCGTGAAAGGGAAGGGCACTTCGGAGGCGAGCAGCACCAGGGGCCGCTGGACGCCGGCCGCCGCCAGGGTCTCGGCCAGGAAGATCATCGGCGGCATGCCCACGCCGCCACCCAGCAGCAGGCTGCGCGGCCGGGCGGCGTCGGGCCGGAACGGCCGGCCGATGGGACCCAGCAGGCTGATCGTCTCCCCGCGGCGGCGCTGCGCCAGCAGGCCGGTGCCCTTGCCGACCACCTTGTAGAGGAACTCCACCCACCCCGCGCCGGCATCGGCGCGCATGATGGACAGCGGCCGCCGCATGGCCAGTTGCGGGTGGCACTGGATGTGGGAGAACTGGCCGGGCAGCGCGCGGGCGGCGCACTCGGGCGCGCGCACGCGCAGCCGGTACTGGTCGCCTTCGAAAGCCTGCTGGTCCAGCACCTCGGCCTGTTCCAGGAAGAGGGTGCCGCGATGCGTCTCGTTCATGGGGGCATTATTTCATGGCGCCGGTTCGGTGGGTACCGTCGCGTGGCTCGAACGCCTTCGTTCCACTACGAGGCTGCGGAAAAACGGTGGGCTTCGTTGCGGTAGTTGCGGGTGGGGTGGGCACAGCGAGCCCCCACCAGGACGCCGGTCCGGTGGCCGCCGCCGGGTGGATGTCACGCCTTCTGGTGGATGAGCTGGCCGTCGCGCAGGGTGTAGTGTACCCGGCCGCGCATCTCCCAGCCCAGGAAGGGGGTGTTGCGGCCCTGGCTGCGCAGCTGGTCGGCATCCAGCTGCCAGACCTCGTCGGGGTCGAACACGCAGACGTCGGCCGGCGCGCCGGCCGCCAGGTGGCCGTACGGGAGGCCGAGTATCCCGGCCGGACCGCAGGTCAGGCGGGCGATGGCCTGCTCCAGGCTCAGCACGCCGTCGTCGACCAGTTTCAGGGTCATGGGCAGCAGGCTGTCGATGCCGGAAGCGCCGGGTTCGGTGGCCGGGAAAGGCGCCAGCTTGGCGTCGGCCTCGTGCGGCTGGTGGTCGGAACACAGGGCGTCCAGGGTGCCGCCGGCCAGCCCCTCGCACAGGCCGTCGCGGTCGGTCTGCGTGCGCAGCGGCGGAATGAAGTGGTAGTCCGGGTCGAAGTCCCTGGCGTCGGCGTCGGTCAGGAACAGGTAGGGGATGGCGGTGTCGGCACTCACCGGTACACCGTCGAAGCGCGCCCGTGCGATCATGCGCACCGCCCGCCGGGTGGTGAGACGGCAGAAGTGGGCGCGCACGCCGGTCTGTTCGATCAGCGCCAGGGCCCGCGCCACGGCCACCGTCTCGGCCGCCTCCGGGATGCCGGGCAGGCCCAGGCGGGTCGATACCCGGCCCTCGTGCAGGCAGCCGCCGGCCGACAGGGCGGCGTCGTCGGCGTGCAGGAACACGGTCAGGTCGAAGGTGGCGGCGTATTCGAAGGCGCGGCGCTCGACCAGGGTGGATTCCAGCGGCCGCCGGGCGTTGCCGACGCCGACGCAGCCGGCGGCCTGCAGGGCCGCCAGTTCGCTGAGCTGGCGGCCCTCCAGGCCGCGGGTCAGCGCCCCCAGCGTGAGAACGCGGCTGGCGCCCACCTGGCGGGCACGGTGGCGGATCAGCTCGACCACCGCCGGGGTGTCGATGACCGGCGTGGTGTCGGGGGGGCACACCAGGGTGGTGATGCCGGCCGCCGCTGCCGCCCGGCATTCGCTGTCGATGGTGGCCTTGTGTTCCTGGCCGGGTTCGCGCAGCCGCGCGCACAGGTCGATGAGGCCGGGCACCACCAGCGCGCCGGCGGCGTCCAGCGTGACATCGGCGTGGAAGCCGTCGGGCGCCTGGCCGACGGCCGCCACCCTGCCGTCGGCCAGGAACAGGTCCAGCCTGTCGTCCACGCCATTGCGCGGGTCCAGCAGCCGGCCGTTGCGGATGACGATCCTCTGTGCGCCGTTGCCGGTCATGCGCCTGCCCCCGCCTGCTGCATGGCCATGGACATGACGGCCATACGCACCGCGATGCCGTAGGTCACCTGGCTCAGGATCACCGAGTGCGGTCCGTCGGCCACCAGCGAGTCCATTTCCACGCCGCGGTTGATGGGGCCGGGGTGCATGACGGTGACGTCCGGCTTTGCCATGGACAGCTTGTCCTGGGTCAGGCCGTAGAGCCGGTAGTACTCGTGTTCGCTGGGCAGCAGGGCGCCCTGCATGCGTTCGCGCTGCAGGCGCAGCATGATGATGACATCGGCGTCGCGGATGCCGTCGCGCAGGTTGTGGAACACCTGCACGCCCAGCGATTCGGTGTGTGCCGGCAGCAGGGTGCGCGGCGCCACCACCCGTACCTCGCCGGTGTTGAGCAGGTTGAGGGCGTGGATCTGCGAGCGCGCCACCCGCGAGTG
>JALSRI010000131.1 GCA_026984835.1 Thiohalobacter sp.
AAAATGATCGGGTCAACTTGGGAGTGGAGAGGGCGAAGATTCTTGCCAGGGCGCTTAGATGCCATCCTGCAGTTCTCGTCTTTCCGGGTTGGGATGTTAGCCAAGAGTCTGCGGCATAATTCAGTAGTTAGGCGCTTATGGAAACGAACTGGGTTTGAATATGCCAGCCAACGAACCGACGTGAGTCATTTGACAGTAGAAGGTATTGCGGCATAACAATCGCATTGAGTTCGCGCGAGAGTTCCTACGGTTTGGTTGACACCCTGAACCAAGGGTTCAGGAGTGATCAAAGATGCCAAAGCCAGGGCCTGGAACCACATACAAGTACAGCGAGGAATTCAAGGCAACAGCCATCGAGCTCAGTCATTTGCCGGGTGATCGAACCGCCGCTTTGGCGAGTTTGTTGCGTGGTGCAAGAAAGAAGGCTTTTGAATCGCCCCGAATTTTCCAGACACTCCCCCCGCCGCACCGCCGGTTCCTGGCATCGCCCTAGCGCAACGTGACCAGTTCCTCCGCGCTGGTCGGGTGCAGGGCGACGGTGTCGTCCAGGTCCTTCTTGGTGGCGCCCATGCGCAGGGCGACGGCGAAGCCCTGCAGCATTTCGTCGGCGCCGATGCCGATGATGTGGATGCCGACCACCTTTTCCTGCGCGCCCACGGTCACCAGTTTCATGGCGGTCTTCTGTTCGCGGCCGCTGATGGCGTGGTACATGGCGGTGAAGCGGGTCTGGTAGACCTTGACGGCGTCGCCGTGTGTGGCGCGCGCCTCGTCCTCGGTCAGGCCCACGGTGCCGATGGGCGGGTGGCTGAACACCACGGTGGGGATGTTCTCGTAGTCCAGGTGGCGGTCTTTCCTGCCGCCGAACAGGCGGTCGGCCAGGCGGCGCGCGGCGGCGATGGCCACCGGGGTGAGCTGGGCGCGGCCGGTGACGTCGCCGACGGCGTACAACCCGTCCACGCAGGTGTTCTGGAATTCGTCAGTGGGGATGTAGCCCTGGTCGTCCACTTCGACGCCGGTCGCGGCCAGGTTGAGGCCGGCGGTCAGCGGGTGGCGGCCGATGGCCCAGATGAGGCGGTCGAAGCCTTCCAGGCGCTGGCCGTTCTCGCACAGGATGCACAGGGAGCCGTCCGCCTCGCGCATCACTTCCTTGACCTGGGTGCGCGCCAGGATGTCGATGCCGTCGGAGAGCATTTCCTCCATCAGGGTCTCGCGCAGCATGGCGTCGAAGCTGCGCAACAGGTGCTCGCGGCGCAGCAGCATGGTGACGTCGCTGCCCAGGGCGTTCAGCACGCCGGCCAGTTCCACCGCGATGTAGCCGGAGCCCACCACGGCCACCCGCCGCGGCTGTTCCTCCAGTTCGAAGAAGCCGTCCGAGGTGATGCCGTGTTCGGCGCCGGGGATGTCGGGCACGGTGGGGGCGCCGCCGACCGCCACCACGATGTGGTCGGCGGTGTAGCGCTGGCCGGCCACTTCGAGGGTGTGGGGATCGACGAACACCGCCGTGCCCGGGATTTCGTCGATGTTCGAGTCCGCCAGGTAGGTGTGGTACCAGTCGTTGATGCCGTGCACGTAGGCGTCGCGTGCGGCCTTCAACTTCGCCCAGTCGAAGCCGGGCTGGCAGCGCCCGAAGCCGTAGCCGGTCAGGTCGTGCAGCATGTGCGCCAGCGAGGCGGCGAACCACATGACCTTCTTGGGCACGCAGCCGACGTTGACGCAGGTGCCGCCCAGCGGGCCGGCCTCGATCACGGCGCAGCGGGCGCCGTAGCGCGCGGCGCGCTCGGCCACCGACAGGCCGCCGCTGCCGGCGCCGATGGCAATCAGGTCGTAGTGTTCGCTCATGCCGTTCTCCTGGGGGCTGGCCGGTTTTCGCTGGGCGGCGATTGTAGCAGGCCCGCGCCGGCCGGGCTTCCGGTACAATCGGCATCACGCACATCGGGGGCCTACAGCCATGAAATACAGGGACCTGCGGGACTTCATCCGGCAACTGGAAGGGGCGGGCGAGCTCAGGCGCATCGCCGCGACGGTGGACCCGCGCCTGGAGATGACCGAGATCTGCGACCGCACCCTGAAACGAGGCGGGCCGGCGCTGTTGTTCGAACACCCGAAGGGCCACGACATGCCGGTGCTCGGCAACCTGTTCGGCACCACCCGGCGGGTGGCGCTGGGCATGGGTGCGGAGTCCATCGACGCGCTGCGCGACATCGGCGTGCTGCTGGCCAGCCTCAAGGAGCCCGAGGCGCCCACCGGCATGAAGGACGCCTGGGACAAGCTGCCGGTCTTCCGCAAGGTGCTGGACATGGCGCCGAAGACGGTGAGGAAGGCGCCCTGCCAGGAGGTGCAGATCGAGGCCGAGGCCGTGGACCTGTCGAAGCTGCCGATCCAGACCTGCTGGCCCGGCGACGCCGGGCCGCTCATCACCTGGGCGCTGGTGGTGACCCGGGGCCCCAACAAGCCGCGCCAGAACCTGGGCATCTACCGCCAGCAGGTGATCGGGCGCAACAAGCTCATCATGCGCTGGCTGGCGCACCGCGGCGGGGCGCTGGACTTCCGTGACTGGCGGCAGGCGCACCCCGGGGAACCCTTCCCGGTGGCGGTGGCGCTGGGCGCCGATCCCGCCACCATCCTCGGCGCGGTCACGCCGGTGCCCGACAGCCTGTCGGAATACGCTTTCGCCGGCCTGCTGCGCGGCGCCCGCACCGAGCTGGTGAAGTGCCAGGGCGTCGATCTGCAGGTGCCGGCCAGCGCCGAAATCGTGCTGGAGGGCCACATCCATCCGGGCGAGGAGGCGCTGGAGGGGCCGTTCGGCGACCACACCGGCTACTACAACGAACAGGAGACCTTCCCGGTGTTCACGGTGGAGCGCATCACCCACCGCCGCGACCCCATCTACCACAGCACCTACACCGGCCGCCCGCCCGACGAGCCGGCCATCCTGGGGGTGGCGCTGAACGAGGTGTTCGTGCCCATCCTGCAAAAGCAGTTCCCGGAAATCACCGATTTCTACCTGCCGCCCGAGGGCTGTTCCTACCGCATGGCCTGCGTCAGCATGAAGAAGCAGTACCCGGGCCACGCCAAGCGGGTGATGTTCGGCGTCTGGAGCTTTCTGCGCCAGTTCATGTACACCAAGTTCGTCGTCGTCGTGGACGACGACATCGACGTGCGCAAGTGGGAGGACGTGATCTGGGCCATGACCACGCGCATGGACCCGGTGCGCGACACCACCCTGGTGGAGAACACGCCCATCGACTACCTGGATTTCGCCTCGCCGGTGTCGGGCCTGGGCGGCAAGATCGGCTTCGACGCCACCAACAAGTGGAAGGGCGAGACGGCGCGCGAATGGGGCCGGCCCATCGTCATGGACGAGGCGGTGAAGCAGCGTGTGGATGCGCTGTGGCCGTCACTCGGCATCGATGCCGAGCCGGATGCAACGGACTGACCGCGCCCTCCGGACTGACCGCGCCCTCGGGGCTGACCGCGCCCTCGGGGCTGACCGCGTCCTCGGGGCTGACCGCGTCCTCTCCTGTAGGAGCGGGCTTGCCCGCGATCCCGGCGCAGCCGGGCGATTTGGCCCGGTGCCTCTACGGATCGCTGGCAAGCCCGCTCCTACAGGGGTGGGTGGGGTGGCGTGGGGGAGGGGGCGGTTAGTCGTCCTGGTCCGGGCCGGGGTGTTCGGGTTCGGCGGTCTCCTGTTCCGGGGCTTCTGACAACTGTTCCGCCATCTGCTTCACCAGCGCCTTGAGCATGTCCATGGCGTCCCTGCGCAGGCTGTCGATGGACTCGCCGGCCTGGCCGTCGAGGAGCCGTCCGAAGAGGTCGGCGGCGGCGCGCGCCGGCTCGGCGAGGCGGGTCTGGCTGCCGGCCTCGTTGAGCAGGCCGCCCACCTCGGCGCCGTAGGCGGCGGCCTCCGGCAGGGCGGTCCCCGCCGGGGCGTTCTGCTGATCCGCGGCAGGCGGCTCCGGCGCGGCCCCGGCGGGCGGCAGGGCGGCCACCTGCCGGTAGGCGCCGACCACCGTGGCGGTGCGGGTCTGGCTGAGATTGAGCGAGTAGCCCGCCAGCTCGCCGGCGTCGAACTCGAGCTTGCCCAGGCCGGCGAAGGCGGCTTGGGTGCGGCCCTCGAAGAAGCGGTCGGCGAGCTTGCCGGCGCGCTTGATGAACTGCTCTATGGCCTGCTGCTCGGCTTCGTCGAGTTCGCCCTGCACCGACACGGTCAGGCTGCTGCCGCTGCTGGCACCCACCTGGAAACTGCGGACACCGCCATTGCCGGCCGTGGCCGAGACGCCGGTGGCATCGAGGCTGGACTGGCGCGAGAACTCGATGCGGACCACGTCGCCGTCGAGGGTGTCGACACGCAGGCTGGCGCTCCGGGTGCGGGTGAAGCTGGCGTCGAAGAGCGCGGTGGCCGCCGGCGCGGCGGCGCCGCCGGTTTCCCCGCCCTGGTCGGCTTCCGGCTGCGTCCCGCCTTCCGCGGCGGCCGATCCGCCGGCCTCGCGCAGGCGGTCGAGGCCGTGCATGACGAGGTCGTAGGTGCGTCGCACATCCCCGGCCACCTCGCCTTCGAGCACGCCCAGTCCTTCGAGCACCTGGTCGGCCTGCTGGAAACCTTCCTCGATGGCGGCGCGCGCCTGGTCGAGCAGGTCGCTCCGTTCCTGCCCGGACAGGTCGCGCTGGTTCAGCGCCGATTCGACGTAGCCGAGAATCCGGTCGGCCACCTTCTCCGGCGTGAAGTCTTCGGCGCCGGCTTGGGCGTCGGGTTCGACGCCCTCGACCTGCAGGACCTGGCGCAGTGCGTCCAGCACCTCGTTGTTCATGACATAGCCGGGGCGTCCGGCGGCCGCCCCCAGTCCGTCGCCCGACACGGCGGGTGGCGGCTGGTCCGGCGCGGGCGGCGCACTGTCGCCGTAGGGGCTGTCGAATCTCAGGGTCAGGCGGCTGAAGCCGGCGAACAACTGGCCTTGCAGGTAGGTTTCCATATCAACATCCTCGCGTTCCTTGCAGGCACCGCGTGGCGGGTGCTGCGGTTCAGCCGACGGTGCACAGAAGGCTGGTGTCCCCTTCTGCGGTGGCGGCCATCCTTTCCAGGGAGGCGAGCACTTCCATGCTCGCGTGTTCCATGCCTTCCAGTTCCTTCAACATGCCTTGCAGATCACCGGCGTCGTGCTGCGCCAGGCATTCCAGCGCGTGGCGATGCACGGCGCGGTGCGGCTCTTCCAGTTCCCGGTAGCCTTCGAGGAGGCTGAAG
Source organism: Thiohalobacter sp. (assembly GCA_026984835.1). GTDB lineage: Bacteria > Pseudomonadota > Gammaproteobacteria > DSM-19610 > DSM-19610 > JALSRI01. Next base: position 5,240 of record JALSRI010000131.1, read on the forward strand.
CAGGACTTGCCCTCGCCCTCGTAGTACCACTTGCCGAGCCGGCAGCGGGTGTGATCGGCGAAGTCGTCGACGGTCTTCTGCGAGACCCCCATCAGCACCTTGTAGACCTCGAACTTGTAGACCAGGTGATCGGTCTTGGCCAGCTCCACGAAGCTGCGCAGGGCGCCGGCGGAGATCGCGCCCTCCATGCCCCTGGCCAGGCCGATGATCGAGCCCATGCTGCCGCTGGCGCCGTCGGCGATGCTGCCCATTTCCTTGGACTGGGCCGCCATGGCCTGCATGTTGTGCTGGGTGCGTGCGGTCTCTTCCTGGATGCGCGCGACCTGGGAGGCGATCTCCTGGGTCGCCTCGTTGGTGCGGCGCGACAGGCTGCGGACCTCGTCGGCCACGACGGCGAAACCGCGGCCGTGTTCGCCGGCCCGCGCCGCCTCGATGGCTGCATTGAGCGCCAGCAGGTTGGTCTGTTCGGATATGTCGCGAATCAGGTTGACGATGTTGCCGATGGCGTCGGCACGCTCGTTGAGGCCTTCGACGTTGGCCACCGTCTCGTCGACCGTCCTCACCATCTGCCGCAGGTGATCGACCATCGAAGCGGTGCCGACCTGCGCCTCGCCCGACACCTGGGCCGCCTCGATGGCGACCTTCTTTTCCCGTGCCAGTGTCTGGGCCAGGGTCGCCAGTGTGCCCTGCAGTTCCTTCAGGCTGGTGCCGAAGAAATGAAAATTGCCGTACAGGCCCTGCGCCAGCCTGGCCTGCCCGGTCTGTTCCGCGCGCTCCGCCTCCAGCGCTCCGAGCCGCTGCTCCAGCTCGGCGATGCGGCTGTCACGAGCCTCGATTTCCGCCGTCAGCCGTTCGGCCTCCTGTTTCAGGGTCTGCATCTTTCTGCTGTTGCTTCCTATCCAGGCAAACATCCTCGATACTCCAGGTTCCAGGTCATTCTTGATTCTCCTTATGCCGGGGGTTAACGGCCGTGTCGGGTCGGCCTTTACCCGTTCGCACCAAATCGGCACATGGGGCGCCTTCGCGTCAACCCACGGAAAAATCATGGTTTGTGCTAAAGTCCGCTGCTCAATCCACGGACACCGGGAGAGGACGGACGACCATGCGCACCATCATGACACTCAACGCCAAGGGCGGTTGCGGCAAATCCACCCTGGCGACCAACCTCGCCAGCTTCTTCGCCAGCCAGGGCGCCAGCGTCACCCTGGCGGACCTGGACACCCAGCAGTCCAGCCTGGCCTGGCTGTCGAACCGGCCGGAGGAGCGGCCCGCCATCCACGGCATCGACGCCACCCGCCAGGCGCTGCGGCCGCCGCGCGGCACCGACGTGCTGATCCTGGATGCGCCGGCCGCCATCCATGGCAGCGAGTTGACGGCCCTGGTGCGCCGCGCCGAGACCCTGCTGGTGCCGGTGCTGCCGTCGCCGCTGGACATCCGCGCCGCGGCGCGTTTCATCGGCGAGCTGCTCACCGTCGGCAAGGTGTCGCGCAAGCAGTCGCGGCTGGCCGTGGTGGCCAACCGGGTGCGCCAGAACACGCGCGTCTACCAGTCGCTGGAGGCCTTCCTCGGCAGCCTGAAGATCCCCTTCCCGGCGACCCTGCGCGACACCCAGAACTACATCCGGGCGGCCGAGCGGGGGCTCGGCATCGGTGAAATGGCGCCGTCGGCGGTGCAGACCGACCTGGCGCAGTGGGAACCCCTGTTGCGCTGGCTGAAGAGCAAGCGCAGCCGCGCCTGAGGACCGGCCGGTCTAAGGAATGGCCGCCGGTGGGCGATAGCCTCCCGGCAGGTGGGTGATCCCGCGGCGCGCCGGGGCCTGCGGGATCGCGCATTAACACAGGAATCATGCGTTTATCCCCACCGGGAAATGAACGAGAATGATTCTTTTTATCAGGATGCAGAGCGATGGGTTTCCGGGTGCGCCTCGAGAATTCAGGCCGCAGCTTCGAAGTCGAGGCGGGCGAGACACTGGTCGAGGCCGCCCTGCGCCAGGGCATCGGCCTGCCCTACGGCTGCCGCAGCGGCGCCTGCGGCGCCTGCATCGGCACCCTGCTCAGCGGCCGGGTCGAGTACCCGGGTGGCCTGCCGCCGGCGCTGGAGAAGCGCCGGGAAGCCGGCGACCAGGCGGTGTTCTGCCAGGCGGTGCCGGCCAGCGACCTGGTCATCCAGGTGCGCGAGGTGGAACAGATCGAGGACGTCCCCGTCAAGACCCTGCCGTGCCGCGCCCAGCGCCTGGAGCGCCTGTCGCCCGATGTCATGCGGGTGGAACTGAAGCTGCCGGACAACGAGCGGCTGCGCTTCCTGGCCGGCCAGTACATCGAGTTCCTGCTCAAGGACGGCCGCCGCCGTGCCTTTTCCATCGCCAACGCCCCGCACCGCGACGATTTCATCGAACTGCACATCCGCCACGTCAGCGGCGGCAGCTTCACCGGCCATGTGTTCGACGACATGAAGGCCCGGACCCTGCTGCGCATCGAAGGGCCGCTGGGCGCCTTCTTCCTGCGCGAGGATTCGGACCGTCCCATCCTGATGATGGGCGGGGGCACCGGCTTCGCGCCGCTCAAGGGCATGCTGGAGCACGCCTTCCACATCGGCCTGCAGCGGCCCATCCACCTGTTCTGGGGCGCGCGGACGCGCGCCGACCTGTACCTGCACGCGCTGCCGCTGGCCTGGGCGCGCGAACACCCCGGTTTCACCTACACGCCGGTACTGTCGGAACCGGCGCCGGAGGACGACTGGCAGGGCGAGACCGGGCTGGTGACCGACGCCGTGGTGCGGCACTACCCGGACCTCGGCGGCCACGACATCTACATGAGCGGGCCGCCGGTCATGATCGAGGAGGCCACGCCGCTGTTCGTGGCGCACGGCGCCGACATGCAGCACATGTACTCGGACGCTTTCGAGTTCGCCCAGGACGTGCTGGACAAGATCAAGGCCAAGGCCTGATTCAGAATTCCGGCAGCAGCGCCGCCGCCGACTTGCCGGCCGCCAGGCTCACGCCCTTGCGCCAGGCCTCGGCCGCCTCGTCCCGTTCTCCGAGCCGGTTCAGCAAGGTCCCCAGCAACTGGTAGCTCTCGGCGGTCGGCTGCTGGCCGATACTGGCTTCCAGGTAGTGGCGGGCCTTGCCCCACAATTCGTTGCGCAGGCACAGCTTGCCGAGCGTCAGCAACAGCACCGGATCGCGCTCGTGCGCCTTCAGCCAGTGTTCCGCCGTCGAAAGCTGGGCGGCGGCGTCGCCGCGACGCAGGTTGCCATACAGGTAGGCCAGGCGCCGGTCCCAGTCCCGCGCCAGCGCCTTGCGGATCACGGCCTCGGCGTCCTCGTCCGCCTCCAGCGCCAGCAGGCCGCCGGCGTACACCGCCTGCAGGGCGGCATCACGACCGGCGGCAGCCGGCACGTCCGCCCACAACTCCTTCAGGGCCGACAGGTCACGCGCCTCGATGGCGCGCCGCAGCAGGTTGCCGTATACCTGCACGGTCAGTTCCTGCAGCGCCTCGCCTTCCAGTACCTTGCGCCGGCGCAGCTCCGGCAGCAGTTCGCGCAGCTTCGACCAGTCGCGCATCTGCCGGGCGACTTCCGTGCGCAGTTCCAGCACCCGCGTCCGACGCGGCGCCAGTTGCCGCAGTCCGTCCAGGGTAGCCGCCGCCGGCGGCAGCTGGCCGGCGTCCCGCTGCAGGCCGGCCTGCTCCAGGCCGATGGCGACGTCGGCGCCGGGCAGGTGCCGGCGCGCCTGCTGCAGGTACTGGTCGCGGCGCGCCTCCGCGCCCTGCTGCTGGGCCGCGCGCGCGGCGCCCAGCCAGGCCACCAGCGGCGCCTCGCCGTCGGCGATCAGCCGCGCCAGGCGCCGCTCGGCCTCCTGCCAGTCGCCTTCCAGCAGGCGCACGAAGGCGCGGTCCAGGCGGCTGCGCGCCTTCAGCACGCGGCGCCGCTGCTCCCAGCCGCGCAGCCGCGCCGGCACGTGCCACAACCCGGCCAGCAGCCGCACCACCGCGTACAGGCCCAGCAGGAAGGCGACGAACAGGACCAGCGAGGTCTCGACGCTGTAGTTGCCGTAACCGATCAGCACATAACCGGGGTCGGGCAGGGCGAACAGGGCCACGGCCACCGACGCCAGCAACACCAGCAGGGTATAGACCAGCCACTTCATGGCCGCGCGTCTTCCGCGCCGGCGGCATCGCCGGCGGGGGTCGGTGTATCCCCGGCCACCGGCGGCGGCGAGGCCAGCTTCATCTGCTGGCGCAGCAGGCGCAGCGAGGCGCTGATGTCGGGCAGCGGCGGGCGGATGTCGGCGGCCGCCAGATGGTCGAGTTCCTGCAGCGCCTGCTGCACCGCCGCCTCGCTGTCGTCGAAGTACGACGCCAGCCAGCGGCGCGCCGCGGCCAGCGAATCCCGGTACAGGGCCGGATCCTGGCGCAGCAGCGCCAGCCGCGCCCCTTCCAGCTGCAGGCGCAGATTGAGGCGCAGGAAGTATTCGCGCTCCGGCGGCAGCATGGGCTGCACCGGCTTGTCGTGCTGGCGGATGCTGACCAGTTCGCGCAGGGCGTGCCAGATCACGCGCGGCAGGTCTCGCCAGTCGCGGGCCTGCTGTGCTTCGGTGGAGGATTCCGCTGGCGCCGGCGCGGCGGCCTGGTAGCGGCTGGCGGCCAGCGGCAGCGTCCCGGCCGCATCCGCGAGCGCGGTCAGGCGCGCCGACAGGCCGTCGACGTCCACGTCCGGCAGGGCCTGCAGGGCCTCGCGCTCACGCGCGATCTCTTCCCGCACCACCTGGTAGTGCGGGTCACCCAGTTCGCGCAGCACGGCGTCGGCGCTGTCCAGCGCCCGCAGCGCGGTGGCCGGGTCGGCGGCCAGTTGCAGGCGCTGGCTGGCCAGGTGCAGCAACCAGGCCGCTTCGGCCAGCGCCCAGCCGGCGTCGCTGCGCCCCACCACCGCCGCCAGCGCCGCCAGGCGCTCGGCCCCGGCCTGCTGCTGGCGCTGCAGTTCGTCGAGCCGTGCCGACAGGGTGCTGCGGGTGTCCTCGAGACCGGACCGGATGCGCTCGAAACCCCGCTCCACCTCCGCCACCTTGTCTTCCACCCGCGGCAGCAGGCGCTCCTGCGACCGCTGCAGCTGCTGCAGTTCGTTCCAGGCGAAGAACTGCGCCACCGCCAGGCCGACGGCCACCACCAGCGCCGCTCCCGCCAGCACCAGCGGCCACGGCGACCCGGTGCGCGAACGGGACACCGGCGCGGCGGCGGGCTGCTCCTTGCCGCCGGCTTGCGCCTTTTTCGCGGCGCGCTTGCGCGCCGGCGGTTTCGCCTGCTTCTTTCCGCCGTGCTCGGGCGTTTCCGGGTTTTCCGTCATGGTCTCGTCTCAGGCATGGGAACGGCGCCACGCCAGCAGCGCCTCCACGATCGCCTCGTTGGTTGCATTGGCGGCCACCACGGGCCGCTTTTCGAAGCCCAGTTCGCGGGCCAGTCCGGTCAGGCGGTCGCTGGCCACCACCAGCTGCGCCCCGGGCAGCCAGTCGCGTCCCGCCTCGCCCGCCATGTCGCACAGGTTGCGCAGGCTCTCGCCGCTGTTGACCACCACCAGGTCGCTGGCGCGGCCGGCGTCGTTCAGCGCGTCGCGGTCGGCCGCCGGCGGCCCGCGCCGGTAACATTCGACGTACTCGACCTCGGCGCCGCGCTCACGCAGGCTCTCGGCCAGGAACTCGCGGCCGCCGTTGCCGCGGAAGATGACGATACGCTGTCCGGCCACGTCCTGCATCGGCGCCAGTTCCAGCAGGCCTTCGCTGTTGAAACGCTGCCCGGGCACCAGGTCCGGCGGCTGGCCCAGGGCTTCCAGCGCCCGGGCCGAGCTGCGACCGATGGCGGCGATGCCCACCGAGGCCGGCCAGGCGCGCCGCTCCAGCACCGCCGGCAGGGCGCGCTCGACGGCGTTGACGCTGATGAAGATGGCCCAGTCGTAGTCCTCCAGCGTCTCGATGGCGCGCTCCAGCGCAGCGGGATCGGCCGGCGCGCTGATCTCCAGCACCGGGAACTGCAACACCCGCGCACCGCGCGCGGCGATGGCGGCTGCCAGCGGGGCGGCCTGGTGGGCAGGGCGGGTGACCAGTACCGTCAGCCCGGACAGGTCGCTATCATCCTCGATCATCGGCGTTACGGTAGACTTCTTCCAGTATTTCACGCGCACCACGCGACAGCAGGTCGTCCGCCAGCACTTCGCCCAGCTCCTCGGCATCGGCAGGCCGGCCGCTGATCACCCCTTCCACCAGCGCGCCGCCCTCGGGACGGCCGACCAGCGCCCGCAGCACGATCACGTCATGGTCGATCTCGGCGTAGCCGGCGATGGGCACCTGGCAGCCTCCCATCAGGCGCGCATTGAGGGCGCGCTCGGCGCGCACGCGGGTCGCCGTCTCGGGGTCGTCCAGCTCCGCCACCAGCGCCCGCACCCGGTCGTCGTCGCTGCGGCACTCGATGCCGATGGCGCCCTGGCCGATGGCGGGCAGGAAGCGGTCCGGCGCCAGCGCCTCGGTGATGCGCGCCTCCCAGCCCATGCGCTTCATGCCGGCGCAGGCCAGCAGGATGGCGTCGTAGTCGCCGGCGTCCAGCCTGGCCAGCCGGGTGTTGACGTTGCCGCGCAGGTCCAGCACCCGCAGGTCGGGCCGCCGCGCCCGCAGCTGCACCAGCCGGCGCAGGCTGGAGGTGCCGACGCGGGCACCCTCGGGCAGGGCGTCGAGACTGTCGTAGCGGTTCGAGACCAGGGCGTCGCGCGGGTCCTCGCGCGGCAGGATGGCGGCCAGGCCGAGGCCGTCGGGAAACTCCACCGGCACGTCCTTCATGGAATGCACCGCCAGATCGGCGCGTCCCTCCAGCATACCGGTCTCCAGCTCCTTGACGAACAGGCCCTTGCCGCCCACCCTGGCCAGCGGCGTGTCGAGGATGCGGTCTCCCTGGGTGGTCATGGTGACCAGTTCCACTTCCAGTTCGGGGTGACGCGCCAGCAGCGCACTGCGCACGTGCTCGGCCTGCCACAGGGCCAGCGGGCTCTTGCGGGTGGCGATGCGAAGCACGGGTCTGGAACCGGTCTTTGGCATGGGATCGAGGGGTCCTCGGGACGCGGCGGGAACCCTGTCCGCCGGCCGGCACGGCCGACGGTCCGGAAACTCTGCACCAGCGTGGATGTCGGATTGAAGGATTGCGGGGAGCATAGCGAGTGAGAGGCGCGCTTATCAAGTCGTTGGCGACGGTTTTGGCCCTGTCCGGGCCGCTGGCGGCAGCCACCGGCCTGCCGCCCGTCGCGGTGCCGCCGGTGCGCGACCTGGGTGCGGCGGCCCGGCTGGCCGAGGCCGCCTGCCGGCCACTGCTGCTGGAGTTCGCCGCCGCGAGCTGCGAATACTGCGAGCTGCTGGAAGAGGAGATCCTCAAGCCCATCCTGCGCAACCGGGACTACGACCGCCGGGTGCTGATCCGCCGGGTGGACA
>JALSRI010000132.1 GCA_026984835.1 Thiohalobacter sp.
GCCCGGCAAGGACAGCGACCGGCTGCGCCGGGCCGGCGCCGTGCAGACGTTGATCGCCTCGCCCTGGCGCGAAGTGTGGATCCGCGAGCGCGGCGGTGACAGCGAGCCGCGGCTGGACGAACTGCTGGCCCGGCTGGACCGGTCGGCGCTGGACCTGGTACTGGTGGAAGGCTTCCGCCACCTGCCCTTCCCGCGCATCGAGGTGGTGCGACACGCCGCCTCCGGACCGCCGCTGTATCCGCACGACGACTGCATCGTCGCGCTCGCCACCGACCGGCCGCTGGACACGATGCTGCCGCAGATCGATCTCGACGACCCGGCGGCGCTGGCCGACTACCTCATCGATTCACTCGCATTGCAACCAGAAGGAAGGCAGCCATGAGCAAGACCACAGCGGGCGACTGTTGCGGCGAAGCAGGCAGCGGCCTGCTCGGCGTGGAAGAGGCGCGCACGCGCATGCTGGCGGCCGTGGAACCGGTCGGCGGCGTCGAACAACTGGGCCTGCGCGACGCGCTGGGGCGGGTGCTGGCCGACGACCTGGCCGCCCCCTTCGACGTGCCGCCGTTCCCCAATTCGGCCATGGACGGCTACGCCGTGCGCAGCGCCGACTGCGCGGGCCGGCAGCAGGTGGAACTGCGGGTGGCCGGCAGCTCCTTCGCCGGCAGCCCCTGTGACGCCGAGGTCCGCAGCGGCCAGGCGGTGCGCATCATGACCGGCGCCCTGCTGCCGGACGGCGCCGACGCCGTGGTGATGCAGGAGCGGGTGCGGCGCGACGGCGAGCGCATCGGCTTCGACGCCGCCGGCGTCGAAGCCGGGCTCAACGTGCGCTACCCGGGCGAGGATCTGAAGGCCGGCGAAACGGTGTTGCGGCGCGGCCGCCGCCTGAGCGCCGCCGACCTGGGCCTGCTGGCTTCGCTGGGCCTGGGCGAGGTGCGCGTGCAGCGGCGCCTGCGGGTGGCCTTCTTCTCCACCGGCGACGAGCTGCGCAGCGTCGGCCAGCCGCTGCAACGCGGCCAGATCTACGACAGCAACCGCTACATCCTGCACGGCCTGCTGACCCAGGCCGGCGTCGAACCGCTCGACATGGGGGTGATCGCGGACGATCGCCAGGCGGTGCGCGACGCCTTCGCCCAGGCCGCGGCCATGGCCGACGCCATCGTCACCTCCGGCGGCGTGTCGGTGGGCGAGGCCGATTTCGTCAAGGAGACGCTGGACGAGATGGGCCGGGTGGATTTCTGGAAGATCGCCATCAAGCCGGGCAAGCCGCTGGCCTTCGGCACCGTGGACGGCGCGGTGTTCTTCGGCCTGCCGGGCAACCCGGTGTCGGTGATGGCGACCTTCTACCAGTTCGCCAGGCCGGCGCTGATGAAGATGGCCGGCGCCGACGCGGCCGAGCCGCTGGTGGTGCGGGTGCGCTGCGCCGACACCCTGCGCAAGGCACCGGGCCGCATGGAGTTCCAGCGCGGCCGGCTGGCGCGCGACGACAACGGCGAGTGGGTGGTGCACAGCACCGGCCTGCAGGGCTCGCACGTGCTCAGTTCCATGAGCCGCGCCGACTGCTTCATCCTGCTGCCGGCGGAATCCAGCGGCGTGGAAGCCGGCGAGCAGGTGGAAGTGCAACCCTTCAGCACCCTGACCAACACGTAGGGGGGGAGCGTAGCGAACCCCACCAGAGCGGCCTCTCCGGCGACGGCGGTCGCAGAACCTGACGCAAAGGTTTTTGTTTCATCCCGCCCTGGGTCTTTGCGACCTTGTACCGTGGCGTTCGGGCACGGCATCGTGGAATCGTGGTGAGTCCGGCGGCTGCTTCAACCCTGTTGCTGCTGCGCCTGGATGTCGGCGCGCACCTTGTCCATGTCCAGCGCGCGGGCCTGTTCGATGAGCTGGTCCAGCGCCGAGGCCGGCAGGGCTCCAGCCTGGGAGAAGATGAGGATCTGCTCGCGCAACATGGCCAGGGTGGGAATCGAGCGCACCTGGAACTGCGCGGCCAGCTCGTTCTGGGCCTCGGTGTCGACCTTGGCGAAGACGATGTCGTCGTACTTCCCGGAAGCTTCCTCGAATACCGGGGCGAAACTCTGGCAGGGTCCGCACCAGCTCGCCCAGAAGTCGATCAGGACGATGTCGTTGTTGTCGATGATGTCGCGGAAATTGTCGGCGGTCATTTCGATAGTGGCCATGGGAGTACCTGTGCTGTGTTGCGGATTCGAAGAAGCGGGCGTGCCGAAGGCGGGCATCCGGACGGAAACGGGAGAGACCGTGGGGACGGGCGATTCGACCCGGCGGTCATGGTAGCAAATCCACGCCGCGCAGATCAAAGCGGCTGCGGGAATCAGGATTCGCGCCGGCGGCGCTCGGCATCCTGGTTGGCGCGGGTGTCGGCGCTGGTCGCAGCCGGCTGCTGGTAGGTGGCGTCGATCTCGATGCGGTTGCGGCCCATGCGCTTGGCGCGGTAGAGCGCCTTGTCGGCGCGCTCGATGAAGGCACTGGCGGTCTCGCCCGGCTTGTACATGGAGACGCCGGCCGAGAAGGTCGGCACCGGCACCATGTCGCCGTTGGCCTGCCAGCGCGTCTCGGCGGCGCGGTTCTTGACCTTGGTCAGGGCGCGCAGGGAACCCTCGGCGTCGGTATTGGGCAGCAGCACGGCGAACTCCTCGCCACCGTAGCGCGCCACCAGGTCGTGGTGGCGGAAGATGGACAGGATGTTCTTGGAATACATCTGCAATACTTCGTCGCCGCCGGCGTGGCCGTACTTGTCGTTGATCTGCTTGAAATGGTCCAGGTCGATGAGCGCCAGGCACAGCGGGAACCCGTAGCGCTGCACCCGCGCCACCTCGTCCTCCAGGCGGCGCAGGAAGGCCCGCCGGTTGGGCAGGCCGGTGAGTTCGTCGGTCAGGCTGAGCAGGCGCACGCGCGTGAGTTCGTCGCTGAGCTGGCGGCTGTCGGACTCGATCAGCTGCAGGTAGTGGTGGGTGGCGTCCAGCTTCTCGGCCAGTTCGTGGTGGCCCTTGGTGAGCTTCTCGATTTCGCGGATCAGGGTCCAGCGCAGGTCTTCGAGTTCGCGGCCGTCGACGGCCTGGCGCAGTTCGCCCAGCACCACTTCCAGCAGCACCCCGAACTCCTCGTTCTGGGCGATGGTCTCCAGCACCTGCTTGGCCAGGGTGGACTGCAGTTTCTGGATGTCGCGGTGGCGGGAATCCAGGTGGCTGCGGTAGCTCGCGTCGGCCTTGCGACGGCCGCTTTCGGCTTCTTCGGCCCCGGCTTCCTGTTCCGCCGCTTCCTGTTCCGCTGCTTCCTCCGCCCGCCCGCCGGCGCTACCCGGCTGCAGGTCGCTCTCGTCAGGCTCCTCGCGAGCCTGGCTGAAGGGCCAGCCGCGCGCGGCGGCACCGGCTTGCGCCTCGCCCCCGGCGGCCGGCGCCGGCCGTTGCGGGGCTGCGGCCTCCCCACCTTCCTGCTCGCCGGCCGCGGCCTCCGGCTGCGCCGCCGGTGCTTCCATTTCCTCCTGCTCCGCCACCGCCTGCGGCGCGGCATGCTGGTCTTCCGGCTCGACGACGGGCGCCCCGACCGGCGGCACTGCGGCGGCACCGGCTTCGATGATGCCGAACGCCTGCAGCAGCGGGTTCACGGCATCCTGGAAGACACCGGAATCCATGTTCTGCAAGGCCCGGATCTGGTTGGCGTAGAGGTCGACGTAGTCGCGCAGGGTGTCGAGGTCGGCGGGGCTCAGCGGCGGCTGCAGGCGGGCCTGCAGCAGGCGCACCTGCACCTGCAGCGGCGAACCGGCGCGCAGGTGGTGCAGGTAGGCGGCCAGCAACTGGTTGATGAGGGTGGCGTAGGCACGCTCCACCAGCTGGTGGTTGTTGGCGACGTCGTCCAGCAGCCGCTCGATCTGGCGGTAGATGACGTTGCCGGTCTGGGAATGGCGCAAGGCGTCGAGCAGGCGCAATACCTTCCGGATGTTGCCTGCTTCCACCCCGTCGTGGTTGTGTGCGCCCATGATCAACAGCTCTCCAAACGACACTGACCTTTTTGCCGCCGGCATGTCCCGGGGGCTTTTTCTTGTTTTCGCAACCTGTTCCGGCGCGTGACTTGCGGCCTCTGGCCCGCTCCCTGGGATGTCCTGGCCTGTTTTTGTCCTTTTTTCCCTGTTGGACGAGAAAGTTACTCCGGTTCAGCCAAAAGGACAAACGGCCTGGAAGCCCGTTTTCGGCTTGCCGGGCGGCCGTGACCGGGCGTCCCCGGCGGGAGATCGCCGGCCCCTCGAGCCCACCGCTCGAGAGTGGCATTTTTTTGACAGTCAATTCAGCAACGTAGGGTGCCAAAAGGAAATTACGCCCGGCCAGCCTCAAACATGGACTTTCGTCCATGGTCGTTTTCCTACAACGAGGACCGCCGTTTTCCCAAGACGACGTCGCTGATTTCCTTAGCCTATCGGCGCCCCCTGCGGGGGTATGGAGAAGCGACAAGCGTTCAGGCCAGCGCGTCGAGCGCCCGGAAAATGGCGTCGCGGATTTCCTCGACCTTGCCTACACCGGGCACCCGGATGTAGCGCGGCGCACCCTTGCCGCCCTGCTCGGCCCATTTCGAGTAGTACTCGATCAGTGGTTCGGTCTGCTCGTGATAGACCCGCAGGCGCTCGCGCACCGTCTCCTCGCGGTCGTCGTCGCGCTGCACCAGCGGCTCGCCGGTGACGTCGTCCCTGCCTTCCTCCTTCGGCGGGTTGAACACCACGTGGTAGGTGCGGCCGGAACCGGGGTGGACGCGGCGACCGCTCATGCGGCGGATGATCTCCTCGTCGTCGACGTCGATCTCCACCACGGCGTCGATGTCGATGCCCTCCTCGCGCAGCGCCTCGGCCTGGCGCAGGGTGCGGGGGAAACCGTCGAACAGGAAGCCGTTGGCGCAGTCGGGTTCCTTGATGCGCTCCTTGACCAGCCCCAGGATGATGTCGTCGGACACCAGGCCGCCGGCGTCCATGATCTTCTTGGCCTCCTGGCCCAGCGGCGTGCCGGCCTTGACCGCCGCGCGCAGCATGTCGCCGGTGGAGATCTGTGGAATGCCGTAGCGTTCGCTGATGAATTTCGCCTGCGTGCCCTTGCCGGCCCCGGGGCCGCCCAGCAGAATGATGCGCATGGTCTCCTCCTCGCTGCGTGATCGAACGCGGGCCATTATCCTCCAGCCCGCGGGGCCAGCCCAGCCAGCAGAATATATGGGGCGATAAATCTGGCGCCTGCCGGGGGGCGGAACAAGAAACCGCCAAGACGCCAAGAACGCCAAGAAAACCCAAATCATTCCTGTCGGCTCCCGCGCTTCGCGCGGAGTCGACAGAAAAACGGTTTTCTTGGCGTTCTTGGCGTCTTGGCGGTTAAATCTACGTTCTTCCCGTTCCTCCACCCCGAACAGACGGCTCAGTTGAGCTGGATGCGCTGCCCCCAGGGCACCTTGCCGCGGCCCTTGACCAGCCACAGCACCGGGTAGGCCGGCTCCGCCCTGGGGAACTCGCCCTCGGCGTCGGTGAAGTAGACCAGCAGGTCGGGCCGCCGGCCTTCGCGCTCCAGCCACTCGAACACCGGCGTGAAACGGGTGCCGCCGCCGCCGGACAGACCGGCCGGCAGGCTGAATTCCTCCCAGGGTTCGTATTCCCAGGGACCGGCCGGGCTCAGCGCGGCGTCGCAGGCGTGCAGGGTCAGGCGGGCCCGCATCTGGCCCTTGATGGCGTCGATCTCGGACACGAACTCGCGCATCTCCTCATCGGTCACCGAGCCGCTGGTGTCGAGCGCCACCACCACGTCCACCTGGGCGCTCTTGAGGCTGGGGAAGATGGCCTCGCCCTCGCGCCGCGACGGCCGCTGGTAGCTGTAGTCGTCGCGCGCCACGGCCGTCATGTAGCGCGCCAGCAGCATGCGCCAGGGCAGTTGCGGCTGCAGCAGGTGCTCGACCAGGCGCGCCATGTTGGCGCCCAGCTTGCCGGCCTGCAGGGCCTGCTGGGCGGCGCCCGCCAGGCGCTGGCGCCACTGCACGGCGAGCTGCTCGCGCTCGCTCTCGTTGAGGGGCTGCGGCCCGCTGGCGCCACTGCCCTCGCCTTCCTGCTCCTGTGGCTGGCCACCACCGCCGTCCTGTTCCTGCGGCGTGGCGCCGGAGCCGCCGCCGTCCTGCTCGTCGTCGCTGTAGAAGTGCTCGTCGTGGGTCTCGTCCTCCATGTCGTCCGTGATGTAGGGGTAGATCTCCTCGGCCATCATGTCCTCGAAGCCGCTGTTCAGGAGGATGCCGGGCGGCGGCTTGAGGCCGTCCTTGATGAGCAGCGGGTTGATGGCGAGGTCGCAGGCGATGTCCCAGCGCGCCCGCACCCGGTGCTGGCGGCGGGCGAAATGCGACAGGGCGCAGTGCAGCGCCTCGTGGGCCAGCACGAACTGGACCTGGTCCAGGCTCAGGCGCTCGATGTACTCGGGGTTGTAGTAGAGCGCCCGCACGTCGGTGCCGATGGTCTTGCAGCGCTCCGGTTTCGCCGCCTTCATGGGCAGGCGCAGCACCAGCGCGCCCAGGAAGGGGCGCTCCAGGATGAGCCGGGTGCGGGCGGCGCTGAGCTTGGTTTCGACGTCTTTG
>JALSRI010000133.1 GCA_026984835.1 Thiohalobacter sp.
CCACTCAATTCATATCGAACAACATCACGTCCGCCACCGCCTTCGCCCACTGCGAGAACTGCGGCACCTGGAACAGGTCCTGGCCGATGGCGCGGTGCATGTCGGAGATCAGCATGACGCCCATTTCGCGCTGCGGGAAGGCGCCGGCGTAGTCGACGATGTGACCATAGGTGGCCTGGGCATCATTCTCGCCGCGGGCGCGAATGGCGCGCGCCACCAGCGCCGAGGCGACGGCATACTGCAGGTCGGTCTCCCTGGGCACCGGCACCCGTTCGCCGCGCACGATGGCGTCGATGTCGGGCAACTTGTCGAGGTTGTCGACGAAGGCGCCCAGCTCGATGCCGGCGGCGGGGCCGACGCAGGCCTGCAGGGCCTCCACCAGGATGTCGGAGCGGTCGCCGAACTTCTGCAGCGCCCGGTGGGCGAACTCCCAGGAACGCGGCGAGGGGAAGGCCACCGGGTTGTGGGCCGGGTCGAACTCGAACAGCAGCTCGGGGCGGAAGCGCAGGAAGGCGATCAGGCGTTCGTCGATGCCGTTGGCGTAGGCCCAGGCCACCCAGTCGTCGAGGTTGACGTCCAGCTCGTAGTGCGAGAAGCGGTTGGCCAGCGGCGCCGGCATGCTGTAGGTGACGCCCCGGTCGCCCTGGCGGTTGCCGGCGGCGAAGATGACCCAGCCGTCCGGCACCTCGTAGGCGCCCAGGCGGCGGTCCAGGATGAGCTGGTAGGCGGCCGCCGACACGCTGGGCGGCACCGAGGTGATCTCGTCCAGGAACAGGATGCCCTCGGGGCCGTGGCGGTCGACGTCCGGCAGCATGGAAGGCACCGCCCACTCGACCGAGTCACCGCTGCGGAAGGGGATGCCGCGCAGGTCGCTGGGTTCCATCTGCGACAGGCGGATATCGATCACCGGCGCCGCGTGGCGCTCGGCCACCTGGGCGATGATCTGCGACTTGCCGACGCCGGGGGGGCCCCACAGCATGACGGGGGTGTGGTGTCCCTGACGGGCGCTCTGGAACTCGGTGTCGAGCACCGTAGACAACTGCGATGGGCGCATACCTCCTCCGGGAAAAAATGATCGCTGCAAGCCGTTGGGTGAAGCCCGACATGGTACGTAAAGCGGCGCCAAATTGCATGGTGGCCGCGCTAAAACCCGGAAAGCCGGGCGGATTTTTTCAGCCGCCGGCGGGGCTCAATCTTTCCCGCCCACCGCCGTTATCAGGTGAACGAAATCGACGACTCGCCGGAACCGTCCAGACATGCAGTCCAATGCCCGAATCCTGTTGTGTTCTTCCGATCTCACCAAGCTGGAACCCCTGAAAGACCGCCTGCTGCAGGCCGGCATCCGGGTGGACTGCGCCACCCAGGCCGACGAGGCGCGCCAACGGCTGTGGACGGAACACTACGCGGGCGTGGCCGTGGACCTGCTGCTGGCCGACCGTGACGGCATTTCCTTCGCCCTGGAGCTGCGCGCCGAGCAGCCCTGGCTGCCCATCGTGGTGCTGACCACCGAAAAGACCGACGACGGCCACCGCCACGACGGCGCCTGCCCCGGCTGGCTGGTCCGATCCGCCAGCCACGCGCGGCTGCTGTTCGCCCTCAAGCAGGCCAGCCAGCGCAGCGCCGGCCGGCCGCCGCGCATCCTGCACGTCGAACACGACGACGACCTGGCGCAACTGGTGCGCCACACCCTCGGTGGCCAGGCGCAGCTGTTCCGCGCCCGCTCCACCCAGGAAGCCCGGATCGCCATGTCGCTGCGCGACTACGATCTGGCGCTGGTGAGCTCGCAGCGCGGCGACCCGGAGCTGGAGGCGACAGCCGGGCTGGACGGGCCACTGCTGGTACCCACCGACCCGGCTACCGATCCGGTGCTGACCATTCTGGGAAATCTGCGGCGGTCGCCGCATGTTCACGAGCCGGCGTACTGCTAGGCGGCGGAAGCCGCCGATGGGGTGTTCTGGTGGGGTTCGCTGCGCTCACCGCCACCCGGTCCTTTGTGCGCCTTGGTGGTCGAATCGGCACGGGTAGTGGGGAACCGAGCGCTCAACCCCACCGCAACGGTGCCCGCTGCCCCGTCTTGCGATAGCGTCGGTAGTCTTCCAGCACGAGCGCGTGGTCGAACGCCAGCGGGGGGTGGTCGGCCGGGTCGAACAGGCCGAGATCGGCGGCGTCGTCGTCGGCCCGGGGCGCGCCGCGGGCGGTGGCGACATACACCGCGCTGACGGTGTGGCCGCGGGGATCCCGCGCCGGGTCCGAATAGCAGCCCAGCAGCTCGATCAGTTCCACGTCCAGCGAGGTCTCCTCGCGCGCCTCGCGCACGGCCGCCTGCTCCAGGCGTTCGCCGACGTCCACGAAGCCGCCCGGCAGCGCCCAGCCGGGCGGCGGGTGACGGCGCTCGATCAACACCACGGGGCGCCCCGGCCGGTCGACCATTTCGATGACGATGTCCACCGTCAGCAAGGGTGTGACCGGTCGCGCCATCAGCCTTTCAGGCCGCGCAGCTGGCGACGCGCCTTCTTGTCCGGGCGCCGCTCCGGGTGCGGCGTGCTGGCGGCGGCCAGGCGATGCTGCTCGCGCAGCGCCTCGCGCGCCGCGATGCTGGCCGGGCTCTCCTCGTACAGCGCCTGCGCCTCGCGGGCCGGCCCGCGGCGTTCCGCCAGGCCCAGCACGGTGATGTCATAACGGTAGCCGTCGCGCGTGATGCGCAGCCGGTCGCCCGCCTTCAGCGGCCGCGAGGGCTTGGGCCGGCCGCCGTTGAGCTGCACGTGGCCGCCGGCGATGGCCCGCGCGGCCAGGCTGCGGGTCTTGTAGAAGCGCGCCGCCCACAGCCATTTGTCGAGACGCACCTGCTCGCCCATTCCTCAGGCCAGCGCCACACGGGCGGCGTCGCGCAAGTGGTCGGCCGGCACGGCGCCGTCGAGCCGTTGCTCGCCGATGAAGAAGGTCGGCGTGGCGCGAACCTCGAGCTGGTGCGCGGCCAGCGCATAGGCGCGCAGCCGTTGTTCCATGTCGTCCGCGTCCCAGGCCGCGGCGACGGCATCGTCCGGCATGCCGGCCTGCCGCGCCAGCCGCATCAGCACGGCACGATCACCGATATTGTCGCCGCGCACGAAGAAGGCCTCGAAAATGGCCGCGTGCAGGCGATAGAAGCAGTCCGCACCGTGCAGCTTGGCCGCCTCGGCCAGCAGCAGCGCGGAACGCGAGTTGGTCGTGAAATCATGGTCGCGCAACACCAGGCCTTCCTCCTTCGCCATGACCGCCAGGGTATCCATCATGCGCTGCCACTGCTCGTTGCCGTAGTCCAGCGCCGTGACCGGCTCGCCGGCCGGGGATGTCTCGGGATGGATTTCCAGGAAACACCAGTTGACCTTCAGGTCGTAGTCGTGACGCAGGCGATTGAGCCGGGCATCACCGATGTAGCAGAACGGACAGATGTAATCCGAAAAGACGGTGACCTTGAGTTCGGGCTTGTCCGGCATGGGGCGGCCTGCGGGGGTGCGATGGGCAACAGTCTAGCGCATCACGCCCGCTGCAGGCAGCAACAGGGCCCGGCCCACAGGAACGGGCTCGCCCGCGATCCGGCCGGTGCCGGACCGGGGCACGGTCAGGGGCCGCCCGGGGGATCAGTCGCCGCCGCCCCCGGTGTAGGGGTTGTCGTGGCAGATCCCGCAGTCGACCAGCGTGTCCTTCTGCAGGGTCACGCTGCCCTTGTCTTCGACGTTGAAGGTGCGGGTGGCGGCCATCCTGGCCAGCACCGTGCCCTGGCCCTGCGGGCCGTGGCAGGCAGCGCAGGCCTGCAGGTTGTGCTCGGCCAGGTCCTCGTGACCACCCTCGGCAAACTGGACGCCGGCGTCCCCGACCGGGTGCATGCCGTGCGGGCCGTCCAGGTTGACGCCGAGATCACCGGTGTGACAGGTGCTGCATTCGACGATCTTGCCGCTGTGTCCCTGCAACTGGTTGGCGGCGACATTGTCGTTGGCGTTGGGATTGGCGTTCGGCCAGATGGCGTGTGTGCTGCCATGGCAGGCCTCGCAGAACACGCCCTCGTGTCCCTTGCTCAGGCGGTACAGCACCTGGCGGGTGCCATTGGCATCGCTGACCTGCTGCTCGGCGAAGCGGCGGTTGACGGCGACGATGGGCCTGGCCGCCGCATCGCCCGTACGCCAGGCCTGCCGCAGGCGGATGCCGTCCGGCAGGTTGTGCGTATCGACCTGGCTGACCAGGGTGCCGGGGCTGCCGGCCAGGTTGCTGGTGGCGTCGCCGGTGTGGCAGGACTGGCACAAGGGCGTGTTGGCCCAGGGCACGCGCGGCGTCGCCGGGTTGGTGTAGAAGTCACCCCTGACGATGAAGGCGCCGGGATTGGAGGGCGACACGTTGCGGGAGAAGTCGTCGCCGACCTGTTCCATGCCACCGTGGCAGTCCTGGCACAGGACGCCGGCATTGAACATGGCGCCGCGCAGGCAGCGGGTGCGCTGGCCCGGGTGGCAGCTGTAGCAGGTCTTGTCCAGCACATCCAGCCGTGCCTGCTGGTCGCCGCCGGGGGGCGGCATGTCCGGGAACAGGTCCTTGAACTGGCCATGGAAACCGTGCATGACGGCGGACATGCTCTTGTTGCCGAGCTGCTGCTTGCCATTGTCGTTGCTCGGTCCGGTCTGCGCCAGATCCAGGGCCGGCGTGTAGTGGCAGGTCTGGCACATCACCGGCGTCTGGTCGACCAGCCGGGTACCGTGCCGGGCGTCGTGCAGGCGCACGATGTTGGAATCCGCCGCCCATTCCTCGCTCTGCAGCCGGGTGGCGTCCGGGTCCGGGTCGTCGTCGGCCAGCACCACGTCAAACGGCGTGTTGCTGCGCCGCGATCCGCCACCGGTCGGACAGCCGGTGTCGAAGGTCGCGTCGCAGGCCGCCTCGCCGTTGCCGCCGTCCACTGTCGAGGTATGACAGGCCTTGCAGTCGGCTTCGACGGAAATGGGCAGCACGGTATCGACCGAGGCCAGCACCGTCCCGGCGCTCTGGCCCAGACCATTGCCGGCCACTGCCCTGGCCTGCACCCGCATCAGCGGGTAGGCGTTCTCCCGCCCGGCGTCGTCGGCGAACGGCAGCGGGATGCCGTCGGCCGCGAACCAGTTCATGTCCTTCTGCGTGTAGCCGAAGGCAAAGTTGCTGAAGAAGGGCAGACTGCGGTCATAGCGCTTGAAGGCCTGCGGCGCATTGACATTGTAGGGGTCGGTCTTGCCCGGCATCTCCTGCTGGTCGGCCGCCAGCGCCGGCAGCTGCGCCGGGTCGGGCACCGGCAGGCCGGTGTCGATCGCCCCCGGCTGGTCGTAGCCCAGGCTGGCCAGCACGCCGGCCGGGTAGAAGGGATCCATCAGGTCGAAGCCCAGCGTGTTGCCGGTACGCGGGTTGATGTCCCAGAAATTGGACTTGAAGAGGTTGCCGTTGCCGGAAATGCTGCGCGGCACCGGTGCCCTGAGCACCGGGTCGTTGGGATTGGAGGCGCCGGAATAGACCGTCTCGACGTCGCTGTCCGACAGGATGTCCGGCTCCTTGCCGCGGTGGATGACCTGGGCGTGGACGACGTTGAACGGCGGCAGAATGGCCACCACCCGCTGATCCAGGTCGGCACAGTGCATGCCCAGGTCGTTGCTGGCCAGCACCCGGTAATCGGCCAGATTCACGAACGGCTTCTCGCTGACGGCGGTGGCCGGCGGCGGTGCATTGAGGTTGGTGGTGGTGATGGAGACCATACCGCCGCCGGTGTTGCCGCTGCCGGTGTTGCCGCCGCCGGTGTTGCCGCCGCCGGTGTTGCCGCCACCGGTGTTGCCGCCACCGGTGTTGCCGCCACCGGTGTTGCCGCCACCGGTGTTGCCGCCACCGGTGTTGC
>JALSRI010000134.1 GCA_026984835.1 Thiohalobacter sp.
CTACGCGATGGAACTGCTCACCCTGCTCCACGACAGTCCCGGCTTCTTCACCGGGACTGTTTTCGTTCTCGGCCTGCTGGTCGGGAGTTTTCTCAATGTCGTCATCCACCGCCTGCCCATCATGATGGAGCGGGAATGGCAGGCGCAGGCGCGCGAGTACGCCGGCGAAGAGGACGCATCGGGGGACGAAGCGCTTTCGCTCGCCCGGCCCGCCTCGCGCTGCCCCCACTGCGGGCACCGGATCCGCGTCCTGGAGAACATCCCGCTGCTGAGCTACCTGCTGTTGCGTGGCCGGTGCGCCGGTTGCGGCGCCCCCATCTCGCTGCGCTACCCGGCCATCGAACTGGCCACCGGCCTGATGTCGGCGCTGGTGGCCTGGCATTTCGGTTTCGGCTGGCAAGCCGGGGCCGCCCTGCTGCTGACCTGGGCGCTGATTGCGCTGAGTTTCATCGATATCGACCACCAGCTCCTGCCCGACAGCATCACCCTGCCTTTCCTGTGGCTGGGCCTGGCGCTCAGCCTGTTTCCGGTGTTCGCCGACATGCGCAGCGCGCTGATCGGCGCCATCGCCGGCTACCTGTCGCTGTGGATCGTCTACCAGGCCTTTCGACTGCTGACCGGGCGCGAAGGCATGGGCTTCGGCGATTTCAAGCTGCTGGCCCTGCTCGGCGCCTGGCTGGGCTGGCAGGCGCTGCCGGGCATCATCATCCTGTCCTCGCTGGTCGGCGCTGTCACAGGCAGTATCCTGCTGGCCGCGCAGGGCAAGGGCCGGCAGACGCCCATCCCCTTCGGCCCCTACCTGGCGGCGGCGGGCTGGATCTACCTGCTGTGGGGCGAACGGATCACCGGCGCCTACCTCGATTGGTCCGGACTCGCCCACTGACGTGGCCTGTCGCCTGCGCATCGGCCTGACGGGCGGCATCGGCAGCGGCAAGACGGCCGCCTCGGCGTGGTTCCGCCGTCAGGGCATCGCCGTCATCGACACCGACGACATCGCCCGCCAGCTGGTCGAACCCGGACAGCCGGCGCTGGACGAGATCGTGCGGGAATTCGGCGCCGGAATACTCGACGCCCACGGCCGCCTCGACCGGAGCGCGCTGCGCCGGATCGTGTTCCGGGACGCCGGCAGGCGCCGGCGGCTCGAGCAGATCCTGCATCCGCGCATCCGGGCCCGGGCCGGTCAACTGGCCGACGCCGCCGGTACGCCCTACTGTGTCGTCGTCATCCCCTTGCTGGTGGAGACCGCCAGCCCCTACGACCTCGACCGGGTGCTGGTGATCGATGCGCCGGAAGAACTGCAGATCCAGCGGGTGATGGCGCGCAACGGCATGAGCCGGGAAGAAGTCGAGGCCATCCTGGCCAGCCAGGCGGGGCGGGAGGCGCGCCTGGCTGCGGCCGACGATGTGGTGGTCAACGACGGCGACCTGAAAAGACTGCACGGGCAGCTCGAGGGGTTGCACCGCAAGTATCTGGCGCTGGCGGAGGGATAGGCTGCCGCCGTCCCATTTGCGCCCCCCGCCTGCCTGGTGGACAATAGCGCTGCCCCAGCCGACGGCCCCAGCGCATCCCCGTGACCAAGAAAATCGTCTACGAACAGCCTCTCAACGAACGCATCCGGACCTTTCTGCGCCTCGAGTTCCTGTTCAGCCAGGCGGCCCACCACCTGCGCGAGACCAGCACCTGGAGCAGCCGCGCCACCCTGGCCAGCCTGCTGGAAATCCTCAGCATTTTCGGCCGCAGCGACCTCAAGACGGAGGTACTCAAGGAGCTGGAGCGTCACCTGGCCAGCCTGGGCCGGCTGGAGACCAACCCCGACATCGACATGAGCCGCCTGAAGGACGTGCTGGCGCAGTTGCGCCAGCTCAACGCCCGGCTGCACGAACTGGACGGACCGGTCGCCGCCGATCTCAAGACCAACGAGTTCCTGACAGGCATCCAGCAGCGCTCGGCGATCCCCGGCGGCACCTGCGACTTCGACCTGCCGGCCTATCACCACTGGCTGCAACAGCCGGCCAAGCAGCGCACCCGCGACCTGGCCGCCTGGCTGGGGCGCTTCGAGACCGTCGCCAACGCCATCCAGCTCATTCTGCAGCTCATCCGCGACAGCGCCGTGCCGCAACGGGTGACCGCCGAAACCGGCTTCTTCCAGAAGACGCTGGACCCCAACCTGCCCTGCCAGATGGTGCGGGTGCTGACCAGCCCCAAGCTGCCCTATTTCGCCGAGATCAGTGGCGGCCGGCACCGTTTCACGGTGCGCTTCATGACCTATTCCGAGACCGACGGCCATGCCCACCAGGCCACCCAGGACATCCCCTTCGAGCTGGCCTGCTGCATCATCTGACCATGGCAAGGGAAACGAAGAAACCGAAAACGGTGAAATGCCCGACCTGCGGCAAGCCGGCGGCCTGGACCTCCGCCAACCGCTGGCGGCCCTTTTGCAGCGAGCGCTGCAAGCTCATCGACCTCGGCGACTGGTTCGAGGAACGCAACCGCATCCCGGACGAGAGCAACCGCAAGGAACGGTAGGGCGAAGGCCTTTGCGTCTTTCGCGCCCTGGCGTCGGGTTTCAGGGCTGCTGCCCTCACAAACGTCGCCCGGTGGGGTTCGCTGCGCTCACCCCACCCTTGTATGTTCCAACGCTGGGGTAGAGGGGATAATTCTATCGGTTACCGGGGAAGCCGTCCCACCCTGGAGGCAGCCTGGCTGACCTCGTCCGTA
>JALSRI010000135.1 GCA_026984835.1 Thiohalobacter sp.
TGACACCGCTGAGTACCGCCGAAGTGCGGGACTATGTGCGCTTTCGCCTGCGGGTGGCGGGGCATGCCGACGGTGAGCTGTTCTCGCCCGCCGCGCTGTGGCGGCTGGCCCGCGCCAGCGGCGGCCTGATGCGGCGTATCCACATCCTCGCCGACAAGGCGCTGATGGCCGCCTATGCACAGGGCGACAGCCGTGTCAGGTACCGGCATGTCGGCCGCGCCGTGGCCGACAGCGAACCGGGCCGCGGCTGGCGGTTCACGTTGCCGACGCTGTGGGCGGGCGCGGCCGGCCTGGCCGCCGCGCTGGTCGCCGTGGCCGGCTACACCCTCGGCCCGGCGCCGGCCCGGGTCAGCAGCGCGGCGCTGGAAGCGGCCGTCACGGCCCCGCGGGCGGTCGCGCCCGCCGCCCCGCAACGGCAGCCGGCGACCGAGGACCTGCTCGCGGAAAGACAACGGGCCGCCCTGCAGTGGCTGGATGCCGGCGACGGCGGCTTCACCATCCAGGTGCTGCTCAGCGACGATGCGGCGACCGCGCCGCTGGCGCGCTTCCTGTCGCGGCCGGAACTGGCCGGGTTGCGCGAACAGCTGTACGTCTACCCGACCCAGGTCGGCGGCGTGCGCCGCTGGTCGGTCGTCTACGGCCGCTTCGGCACGTACGGCGAGGCCGCCACGGCACTGCAGCAGGTACCCAAGGCCCTGCGCACCTACCGGCCCTACCTGCGCTCGGTGCGGGCGGTCCGGCGCGAAGCGGCCGCCACGACGACCTCATGAGGACACGACGGCCGATGAACAAACCGTTTTGCGCGAGCATCCTGAAGCCGTGGAGCGGCAGCCTGCTGGCGCTGTCGCTGCTGGCCTGTGCGCCGCTGCCGCCGCAGCCCGACAGGGGCCACATACAGGCGGCGCCGGCTGTCGGCGGTGGCGCGCCGATTCCGGCACCGGTGCAGGCCACGCCCATACTCGAAGCGCCGCGCCCCGCCCCCCCGACGGAAACCTACAGCGTGGTCGGCACCGGGGTACCGGTGCGCGACATGCTGTTCGCGCTGGCGCGGGACGCCGGAATCAATGTCGACATACGACCCGACGTCAGCGGCACGGTCACCATCAACGCCATCGACCAGACCCTGCCGCAGATCCTCGACCGCATCTCGCGGCAGGTAGACATCCGCGTCAGCCGTGAAGGTGACACGCTGTTCGTGGAACCGGACAGGCCCTACCTGCAGAACTACAAGATCGACTATGTCAACATGTCGCGCGACAACAGCAGCTCGGTCAGCGTCGCCACCCAGATCGCCACCACCGGCGAGGGCGTCGGCGCCGGCGGCGGCGGCACCGGCGCGGGCGGCAGCAACAACTCCACCACCGACGTCGTCAGCACCTCCAACCACCGCTTCTGGGAGCGCCTGCAGCACAACGTACGCGCCATGCTCGGCGATGCCGTCAAGGCAGGCGACAAGAGCGGCTCCACCGCCGTCATCGCCAACCCCGAGGCGGGCCTGCTCAGCGTCCGCGCCACCGCGCGCCAGCACCGCCAGATCCGCAAGTTCATCGACCACGTGCTCGCCAATGCGCAGCGCCAGGTGCTGATCGAAGCCACCGTGGTGGAGGTGCGACTGAACGACGACTACCAGCTCGGCGTCGACTGGTCGCACCTGGCGTCCAACGGCACCGGCCTCAGCTTCGACCAGTCACTGCTGGGGCTCAACCTCAGCAAGCCGCCGTTTTCGGTGTTGAGCTTCACCGACCCCGACACCCGCTTCGGCGACCTGTCGGCGACGGTCAGGATGCTCAAGCAGTTCGGTGACGTGAAGGTGCTGTCCAGCCCCAAGATCATGGCCATCAACAACCAGACCGCCGTGCTGAAAGTAGTCGACAACCTGGTCTACTTCACGCTGGAAGCGGACACCACCACCGGCCAGACCGTGGTCACCACGACCTTCACCTCCACCGTGCACACCGTGCCGGTCGGCTTCGTGATGAGCGTCACCCCCGCCATCGACGACAACGACGTGGTGACGCTGAACATCCGTCCCACCATCTCGCGGGTCACCGGCTTCGTCACCGACCCCAACCCCTCGCTGGCGTCGGTCAACGTGGAAAGCCGGGTGCCCGAGATCCAGGTACGCGAGATGGACTCGGTGCTGCGCATCCACACCGGCCAGACGGCGGTGCTCGGCGGCCTGATCCAGGACCGCATCGATCTCAACAAGGCCGGGCTGCCGGGGCTGTCCGACATCCCCCGGGTCGGCGAGGCCTTCAGCTACCGCAACAACAAGATCGAGAAGACCGAGCTGGTCATCTTCCTGCGCCCGCGCGTCATACATGACGCCAGCATCAATGGCGATCTGGCCGAGTACCGCGACTACCTGCCGGACCGGCTGGCCTGGCCCGACCCCCGCGCCGACCGGGACGGGACGCCCCGATGAGCCTGCTGATGGACGCGCTCCGCCAGGCGGAGCGCGGCAAGGACCAGCCCGCCGATGCCGCCACGCCACCGGCGCCGGCCGCGTGCGAGGCACTGTCGCTCGAGCCGCAGGAGCGGCCAGAGACCGGGGAACCGCTG
The DNA here is from genome assembly GCA_026984835.1 of Thiohalobacter sp. GTDB lineage: Bacteria > Pseudomonadota > Gammaproteobacteria > DSM-19610 > DSM-19610 > JALSRI01. Next base: position 2,563 of record JALSRI010000135.1, read on the forward strand.
GCGGCATCCGAACCGCGGCAACGGCGCGAACCGACGGAACCGGTTGCGGCACCAGCGCACAGCACGCCAGCGCCTGAGGACCGCGCGCCGGTCGCCGGGGAAGCGGACGCGCCGGAGTCCGGGCCGGCGCCGTCGCCCGGCCCCGGGCCC
>JALSRI010000136.1 GCA_026984835.1 Thiohalobacter sp.
CAGCTGGCCGGCCACAACGCCGCCTGGCTGGAGGACCTGTACGAGCAGTTCCTGACCGACCCGGAGCAGGTGCCGAACGACTGGCGCGCTTTCTTCGAGACCCTGCCGCGCGTCGACGGCCACGGCGTCGAGCCCGTGCATTCGGCCATCCGCCAGGCCTTTCGCGCCATCACCCGGCAGCCCGCCGCGCTGCGCAAGCCCGCTGCTGCGGCCGGCGTCCCGCAGGAAAAGCAGATCCGCGTCCTGCAGCTCATCAATGCCTACCGCTTCCGCGGTCACCAGGTCGCGGATATAGATCCACTGGGACTGCGCGAGGTCCCGGACATCCCGGAGCTGCGCCCCCAGCACCATGGCCTGGACGACAACGACCTCGACGTCCTGTTCGACACCGGCTCGCTGGCCGGCTCCGGCCAGGCGACGCTGCGCGAGATCCTCGAGCTGCTGCACTCGACCTACTGCGGCACGGTCGGCGCCGAGTACATGCACATCACCGAGACCGCCGAGAAGCGCTGGATCCAGCAGCGTCTGGAGCGGGCCGGCGGCCGTCCCGGCCTGTCGGCCGACGAGCGCCGCCGGGTACTGTCGCGGCTGACGGCGGCGGAGGGACTGGAGCGCTACCTGCACACCCGCTACGTGGGCCAGAAGCGCTTTTCGCTGGAGGGCGGCGACAGCCTCATCCCGCTGCTGGACGAGATCATCCTGCGCAGCGCGGCCTTCCATGTCCGCGAAGTGGTCATGGGCATGGCTCACCGCGGCCGCCTCAACGTGCTGGTCAACATCATGGGCAAGACGCCGGCGCAGTTGTTCCAGGAATTCGAGGGCAAGAGCGGGCCGCGCGGCAACGGCTCCGGCGACGTCAAGTACCACCAGGGTTTTTCCGCCGACCTGCGCCTGCCCGGCGGCCCACTGCACGTGGCGCTGGCCTTCAATCCCTCGCACCTGGAGATCGTCGACCCGGTGGTGGAGGGTTCGGCGCGGGCGCGCCAGCAGCGCAGCGGCGATGCCGACGGCGAGCGGGTGGTGCCGGTGCTGATCCACGGCGACGCCGCCTTCGCCGGCCAGGGCGTGGTGATGGAAACCTTCAACATGTCGCAGTCGCGCGGCTATTCCACCAAGGGCACGCTGCACGTGGTCGTCAACAACCAGATCGGTTTCACCACCAGCCACCAGCGCGACGCGCGCTCCTCGCAGTATTGCACGGACATCGCCAAGATGGTCGACGCGCCCATCTTCCACGTCAACGGCGACGATCCGGACGCGGTGATCTTCGTCACCCGGCTGGCGCTGGACTACCGCATGAATTTCCACAAGGACGTGGTGATCGACCTGGTCTGCTACCGCCGCCACGGCCACAGCGAGGCCGACGAACCGACCGCCACCCAGCCGCTGATGTACCAGGCCATCCGCAACCGGCCCACGCCGCGGGCCCGCTATGCCGACCACCTGATCGCCGAAGGCGCCCTGTCGCCGCAGGAGGTCGAGGCCATGATGACCGGCTACCGCAGCCGCCTGGAGTCGGGCGAACCGGTGGTGGACGGCCTGATCCCGCGCGAGGAGGGAAGCTACCCCTGGGCGGTGGACTGGGCGCCCTACCTGCAGCAGGCCTGCACCGCCGTCCTGGACACCTCGGTGCCGGCCGCGCGCCTGCAGGCGCTGTGGAAGCGTCTGGAGCGCCTGCCCGACGGCTTCGAACTGCACCCCAACGTGGCGCGCATCATGGACAACCGGCGCAAGATGGCGGCCGGGGCGCTGGCGGTGGACTGGGGCTTCGCCGAGACCATGGCCTACGCCACCCTGGTGGCGGAGGGGTACGCGGTGCGCCTGTCCGGCCAGGACAGCGGCCGCGGCACCTTCTTCCACCGCCATGCCGTGCTGTACCACCAGAAGAGCGGTGAGCCCTATGTGCCGCTGCGCAACGTCAGCGACGACCAGGCCGATTTCCTGGTCATCAACTCGCTGCTGTCCGAAGAGGCGGTGCTGGCCTTCGAATACGGCTATGCCACCACCGACCCGAAGACGCTGGTGATCTGGGAGGCGCAGTTCGGCGATTTCGCCAACAACGCCCAGGTGGTGATCGACCAGTTCATCAGCGCCGGCGAGCAGAAATGGAACCGCCTGTGCGGGCTGGTCCTGTTTCTGCCGCACGGCCTGGAGGGACAGGGGCCGGAACATTCCTCGGCGCGGCTGGAGCGCTACCTGCAGCTGTGCGCAGAACAGAACATGCAGGTCTGCGTGCCGACCACGCCGGCGCAGATCTTTCACCTGCTGCGGCGCCAGATGCTGCTGGAATGCCGCAAGCCGCTGGTGGTCATGACGCCCAAGAGCCTGCTGCGCCACCGGCTGGCGGTGAACGCGCTGGAAGACCTCACCGGCGGCGAGTTCCGGCCGGTGCTGCAGGAACCCGACCCGCTGGACCCGGCGCAGGTGGAGCGGGTGGTGCTGTGCGCCGGCAAGGTGTACTACGATCTGCTGGAGAGGCGCCGCGAGGAAGGTCTGCAGAACGTCGCCATCCTGCGCGTCGAACGGCTCTATCCCTTCCCGGAGGCGGCGCTGCGCCGGGCGGTGGAGGCCTGGCCGCAGGCCGGTGAATTCGTCTGGTGCCAGGAGGAACCCAAGAACCAGGGCGCCTGGTTCTCCATCCAGCACCACCTGCGCGCGTCGCTGCCGCTGCCGGT
>JALSRI010000137.1 GCA_026984835.1 Thiohalobacter sp.
AAACGACGTTGTGGTAGCAAGGGCTGGTGAAGCTTGCATGGCACCCCATGCCACCTATACTTCGGTGACAAGCACGCGCTGAAGGACAGCGACACCCCGCCATGTACCACCTGATGCAGAATATCGAACGCTACCTGCTGTCGTGCCGGGAGCTCACGGCGTTCTGCACCTGCAACGGCTGGATCGACGAGACGACGCTCTACTACGAAATCATCGAACGCAGCGACCAGGAGGTCATCGCCCTGGTGCAGTTCGAGGAAGTCCTCACCCAGGAGTCGGGCTGCGGCGCCGGGCGCGTGGCCTGCCAGGGCCGGCTGCGCCTGTTGCTGGACCGTTACGGCCAGGTATACCGCGCCGAACTTCTCTGAAACTCCGCCCGGCGGCGGAGGTCCCATCAACAGGACTGTTGTCCCCGTGGGCGCGAGACAAGGCCGGAACCGGCGAAAAGCGCGGTTTACGGGGTTTTCCTTGTCGAGCGGGTGAACTTCCCTGGCGTGACTGGTCCGGGGGAGGGCGCTGTTCAACCCCGAAGGCGCACATGGGCGCACGAAGGGGTGGCCTTGTATTGACCGCGAAGGGCGCGAAGGAAATTTTTTGTTGTACCGCCGTCCCGTTGACCTGGCATACGTCATCCCGGTGCAGGCCGGGATACAAGGGGACAAGGGGAACAAGCGGATGACTCGCTTCGTCCGGCCTGTGCGGGATTCGGGGGCGTGGCGCGGCACTGCCACAGGTCGGTCTTTTCCGAAAGAGGGCCGTTTCCTTCGCGTCCTTCGCGGTTGATCCCCCGGCGCCGCCACGGTTGCCCGCCCGGTCGGGAGAAGCGCCGGCAAATGAGCGTTTCGAGCCGGTCTTCGACGCCGGATGGTGCGGCCGGAGTATTCTTCGACAGCCTGTCAACCGATCACGCGGCGGAGTGCATCTCATGAGCATGGCGGCCGTTCTGCTGGCTTTCATCGGCATGCTGCTGATTGCCGTGATGCTGGAACCCCTGGCGCAGCGGCTGCGGCTGCCATCCAGCCTGCTGCTGGCCGCCGCCGGCTTCGCCGGCGCCTCACTGATCGTCGCCGCCGGCATCGATACCGGTCTGCGCTGGCAGTATTTCCACGACCTGGCCTTCTACGTCGTCCTGCCCCTGCTGATCTTCGAATCGGCGCTGCGCATCGACGCCCGGCGCCTGCTGCGCGAGCTGCCTGCGCTGCTGATCCTCGCCATCCCCCTGCTGTTGCTGACGCTGTTCCTCAGCGCCGCACTGGTGTACGCCGGTATCGATCATCCACGCGGCTTCCCCTGGACCACGGCGCTGGTGTGCGGCGCCCTGCTGGCGACCACCGAACCTTTTACCCTGACCGGGCTGGCGCGCCGACTGCGCGTGCCGCAGCGTCTGCTGGTGCTGATGGAGGGTGAGAGCCTGCTCAGCGACACCACCGGCATCGTCCTGTTCACGCTGCTGGTCGCGATCGCCGGCGGCGCCCTGCCGCAGGCCGACGCCGCCGTGCTCGGCAGCCGCTTCCTGGGTCTGTTCGCGGGCGGCATCCTCACCGGGCTGGCAGCCGGCACGGCGGCCGCCTGGCTGCTCAGGAACGGCCAGCGGCCCGCCGTCGTCACCCTGCTGGCGGCCTGGGGCGCCTACCTGCTGGCCGAGATCTGGCTGCAGGTGTCGGGCGTGATGGCGGTCCTGGCCGTCGGCCTGCTGTGCGGCACCAGCCTGCGGCGCCTGGCGCCGGCACAGGCCGGGCTGCTGGAGTGGTGGTGGGAGCAGCTGGGCTGGATCTCGGCCAGCACCCTGTTCCTGCTGGCCGGCGCCACCTTCACCCTGGCCATGTTCGAGCAGCGCTGGCTGGCCATGCTGATCGGCATCGCCGCGGTCCTGCTGGCGCGGGTGGCGGGCATCGCCCTGTTCTCCCTGCTGCCGGGCCGCCTGCCGGGCATCGCGCCGCTGCCGGCCGGCTATGCGACGCTGATGGCGTGGGGCGGCCAGCGCGGCGCCGTGACCCTGGCACTGGCGTTGTCGTTGCCGACCAGCCTGGAGGCCTGGTGGACGGTCCAGTCCATCGCCTACGGCGTGGTGCTGTTCTCGCTGCTGGTGCAGGCGCCGACCCTGGGACCGCTGCTGGCCTGGCTGCGCGGCCAGGGCAGGGGTTACATGTAGACGTAGCCCTTGCCGACCAGGCGCTCCACCTCGCCCGGACCGTACGGCACCTGACGCAGGAAGGCGGGCACCTGGTCGGGTGCGATGCCGCGCGACTTCATCTGGGTGCGGCAGATGCTGATGTCGACCGCGCCCAGCGCCGCCAGCTTGGCGGCCCGATCGACGATGTCGCGGTACTTGTCGTAGTTGCGAAAGGCGAAGAACTCCACTTCCGGCCCGTGCAGCACCAGCGAGATCAGCGGCGGCTCACTGCTGCTGCGCGGCCGCTCGAGGGTTTCCTCCACCCTGTCGAACAGGAGCCGCAGCTCGTCCGGGGTATGCACCGCAATGTCGGCGACATAGCCGGCCGGCGCCCGCGGAACCGCGGATTCACCAGCCTGGCCCACCACCGCCGGCGCGGAGGCTCCCGGTCGAGGCCCCTGGTCGCAGGCCGCCAGAACAGCCGACAACAGCGCCATGGCGCCCAGCAACCCCGGGACACCGATTCGATTCATGTCATCTTCCTGTGCCGTGTTTCCTGCATCAATCATAGTATGCAGCCGCTACACATGCGACGGATATCCGGTAGAATCCGCTCTCAGCCCGCAACCACCATCGCCCGACGCCATGCCCCCGGACATCGACAGTCTGCCCGCCGCACACCGCCGCCAGCTGGCCGGCTGGCTGCTGCTGTGCTGCGCGATGATCTACGCCATGGTGGTGCTGGGCGGCGTCACGCGCCTGACCGGTTCCGGCCTGTCGATGGTGGAATGGGATCCGCTGTTCGGCATCGTGCCGCCGCTCGGCGAACAGGACTGGCAGGCGGTGTTCGACAAGTACCGGCAGTCGCCGGAATACCGCAAGGTCAATGCCGGCATGGACCTGCAGGGTTTCAAGTCGATCTACTGGTTCGAGTACGCCCACCGTGTACTGGGCCGCACCATCGGCACGGTGTTCCTGCTGCCGTTTCTCTACTTCCTGGTGCGGCGCCGCATTCCCCGCCCGCTGGTGCCGCGTCTGGCCGCCGCCTTCGTGCTCGGCGGCCTGCAGGGACTGCTGGGCTGGTACATGGTGAAGAGCGGGCTGGTGCACGATCCCCACGTCAGCCCCTACCGGCTGACGGCGCATCTGGGCCTGGCGCTGCTGATCTATGCCTGGCTGCTGTGGCTGTTTCTCGACCTGGTCGTTGCCGGACGGAACGTCACCAGCGGCACGCCACCCGCCCTGCGCCGCGGCGCGCGCGCCGTGCTGGCGCTGATCGCCGTCACCATCGCTTCGGGCGGTTTCGTCGCCGGCACCAAGGCCGGCTACGCCTACAACACCTTCCCGCTGATGGACGGCGGCTGGCTGCCGCCGGCCGGCTGGTCGCTGCAGCCGGGCTGGCGCAACCTGTTCGAGAACCTGGCCACCGTGCAGTTCGATCACCGCCTGCTGGCGCTGCTGACGCTGGTATCCGTGCTGGTGCTGTGGTTCAGGGGCCGCGGGGGCCGGCTGCCGGGCCCCGCCCGCGCCGGCCTGTACGCCCTGCTGGCAGCGGCCGTGCTGCAGGTGACGCTGGGCCTTTCGACGCTGCTGCTGCGCGTGCCGGTGCCGCTCGGCGCCGCCCACCAGGCGAGCGCGGTTCTGCTGCTGAGCGTCGCCCTGTATGTCACCCATCGCCTCGGACGCCGTGCGGGTGCTTTGACGACGCAATAAAAATATGTATTATCAGTAGATTAAAGGCCGGCCAGGGAGTGCGTGCCGGCGACAGGTCATCACAATCAACAGGGATTGTCCGACGCGGTTGCACGGATCGGCAAGACCATTGGCCAGGGGGAAGCCAGGAAAGGCGATGTCGGAAGTTCGCATACAGGATGCCCGGCCCGGCATGATTCTCGACACGGACGTGGTGGACGATGCGGGTCACGTGCTTCTCAAGGCAGGGATCTCGCTGTCCGGCCGCCACTTGGCGCTGCTGCACGCGCACGGCGTCGCCGCCATCCAGGCCGGCGACACACCCGACGCGCCCGATGCGTCCAGTGCGTCCAGTGCGTCCAGTGCGTCCAGTGCGTCCAATGCACCCGCCGACGTCGATTCGGAGCAGTTGTTCCGCAACCTCGATCCCGGCCACCCCCTCACGCAGAAGCTGCGCCGCCTGCACCGGCAGCGGCGCAACGGGCAAGGCGACGCCGATGAAAGCTGAGGTACAGGAGCTGGTCGGCGACAGCGTGCAGCTGGCTTCCCTGCCAGCGGTGGTCATGCGCGCCGTGGACCTGCTCAACAACCCCAACGCCTCCGCCTCCGATATCGGCCAGGTCATCTCCGAAGACCCGGCCCTGAGCGCGCGGCTGCTGAAGATCGTCAACAGCGCCTTCTACGGCTTCCCCTCCCGCATCGAGACCATCTCGCGCGCCATCACGGTAGTGGGCACGCTGGAACTGACCGACCTGATCCTGGGCTCGAGCGCCATCCGGGTGTTCGCCAAAATACCCAACCGGCTCATCGACATGGAACAGTTCTGGGAGCACAGCCTGTATACGGGCGTCGTCTGCCGGGTGCTGGCGCGCCACCTGCGCGCGCCCTACACCGAACGCTGTTTCGTCATGGGCCTGCTGCACGACGTGGGTTCGCTGATCCTCTACCGCTACCGCCCGGAGCAGTCACGTCGGGCGCTGGAAATGGCCCGCTCGGAAGGCCTGCCGCTGCACGAGGCCGAGCAGCAGGTACTGGGATTCGACCACGCCGAGGTGGGCGCGGCACTGATGGAGGCCTGGCGCCTGCCCGAGAGTTTCATCGAGACCACCCGCTACCACCATCACCCCTCCGGGGCGAAGCAGTTCAGGCTGGAAACGGCCGCCGTGCACCTGGCCGACGTCATCACCGGCGTGGCACACAGCACCGCCAGTGGCACTCACCAGGCGTCGCCGCTGGAGAGCGGCGCCTGGGATCTGAGCGGCCTGTCCGTGGACATCATGGACACCGTGATCGCCGAGGCGGACGCCCAGTTCGAGGACGCCCGCGCCGCCATCCTGCCGCGCGGGCGCGCCGCCTGAGGGCCGTTCCGGAGCCTGTTACTGCAACAGCCCGTCCCGCACCTTTTCCAGCCGGCCGCGCACTTCCGCCGCCAGCTCGTGCACCTCGGGCTTCTCGACCAGCGCCATGACCGCGACCGGGTCCATGAACGCCACGGTGACGGAACCGCCTTCTTCCTCGCGCACCACCACGTTGCAAGGCAGCAGCAGCCCGATGTCAGGATCCGCCTCCAGCGCCCGGTTGGCGAGCTGCGGGTTGCAGGCGCCCAGGATGATATAGGGGCGGCGCTCGACGCCGATCTTTTTTTTCAGGGTGGCGGCGACATCGATCTCGGTGAGCACACCGAAGCCTTCCTGCTTGAGTTCCTCGGTGACGCGGCGGATGGCATCCTCATAGCTGCAGGATACGCTGACACTGAATGCATACATGTTGGATTCCCCGGCGTGTTGTCCAGAACGAAGATCGGGGATTGTACACCCGCGCCGGCAGGCGGCGCAGCACGAGCGGGCCCGGGAAGTGCCTGGCGGCGGCGGCTGGCGTAGCATAGCCGGCATGGCGAGTGATGCAACGACATGGTGGAAGGACTGGCGCTTCGCGGCCGCGGTACTGGCCGCCTGCCTGTACTGGGCCGTGCTGCTGCTGGTTCAGGGACGGCCGCCCGACTGGGGCTGGCCGCTGCGGGCGCCCCGCATGGCCCTGTACGCGGTACTGCTCTACCCGGTTGTCGAGGAACTGGTGTTCCGTGGACTGCTGCAGGATCTGGCCTCGCGCCACCTGCGCGCCTGGCGGCTGGGGCCGCTGAGCCATGCCAACGTCTATACCAGCGTACTGTTCGCCGCCGCCCACTTCATCAACCACCCGCCTGTGTGGGCCGCCGCCGTTTTCGTGCCGTCGCTGGTGTTCGGTTATTTCAAGGACAGGACCGGCGGCCTGGCGGCTCCCATCGCCCTGCACATATGGTACAACGCCGGCTATTTCTGGCTGTTCACCACCGCCTAGGCCCGCCCGCGTCACCGGACGCCTCCAGGGAAGCTCTTCCTCTGATCGGGTGGGTAACCGTAGCGGCGCCGGGGATCAACCGCGAAGGACGCGAAGGTAAAGGATGTTTTCTGCCGTGCTGCCGTCTCGTTTACCCGGCCTCCGTCATCCCGGCGCTGGCCGGGATCCGGGGAGTGAGCGAAGCTGGCGGCTGACTCGCTTCATCCGCCCTGCGGGCGTGGCGCGGCACTGGCAACGGTCGGTCTTTTCCGGAAGGGGGCTGTTTCCTTCGCGTCCTTCGCGGTTGATAAAAAGGTGTTACCCCGTTGGTGCGCCCTTGTTCGCCTTCGTGGTCAATGCAAGGGAAGCCCGACAAAAAAACGGCGGCGGCCGGCCGGCCGCCGCCGTTCTTCCGCCGCCTCGCTACATTTCGCCCAGCGGACGCACGAAGGTATAGGCGGCAGGTTCCACCACCAGCGCCTCGGCCGCCTCGCCGACGTTACCGCCGAGCAGGGTGAACGGCAGCGTGACGACGAAGGTCGCCGTGGTGGCGACCGTGCCCACCAGCATGAAGGGACGCACCAGGAAGGCGTCCGCCAGCATTTCACCACCAGTCGGTTTCGCATCCAGGTCGCCATAGACGTCAAAGGCGGATGCCGTGACCGGCAGGGCCAGCGAGGAAACCGCCAGGGTACCGGCGAGCAGCCAGCCGGTGGCTTTCTTGGTCAATGTGCGCATGTTGCACCTCCAGTATCGTAGGGGCCGGCCTTGGCTGGATTCAGCGTTCTTCTACCGGTTCCCGACACCTTATCGGCCGCCGGCGGCAAAAGATTAGGTGACGGAGTTCACCCTATGGCCATTCCTGCCATCGCAGAGGGAAAACCAGGAAGGCGTGGTGCCGGTGAGGCGCTGCAGCGCCTCCCGGTACTTCTGCGCCGTGCGCCCGATGATGTCGGCCGGCAGGTGCGGCCCCGGCGGCGTCTTGTCCCACTCCAGGGTCTCCAGGTAGTCCCGCACGAACTGCTTGTCGAAGCTGGGCTGACTGATGCCGGGCCGGTAGGACTCGGCCGGCCAGAAACGCGAGGAATCCGGCGTCAGGATCTCGTCGATGAGCACCACCCGGCCGTTGGCATCGAGGCCGAACTCGAACTTGGTATCGGCGATGATGATGCCCCGCTGCAGCGCCCAGTCGGCCGCCTCGCGGTAGATGGCCAGGCTCAGGTCGCGCACCCGGGCGGCCACGTCCGCGCCCAGCAGGGCCTCGGCGCGGGCGAAATCGATGTTCTCGTCGTGGTCACCCACCGCCGCCTTGGTGGACGGCGTGAACAGGGGCTCGGGCAGGCGGTCGGCCAGCTGCAGGCCGGGCGGCAGTTCGATGCCGCAGACGCTGCCGCTGCGCTGGTAGTCCTTCCACCCGGAGCCGATCAGGTAGCCGCGCACGATGGCCTCCACCGGCAGCGCCTGCAGCCGCCGCACCACCACCGCACGGCCCTCGACCCGGTCGCGCTCGGCGGGATCCGGCAGCACGGCCTCGAGCGGGATGTCGGCCAGGTGGTTGGGCACCAGGTGGGCGGTGCGTTCGAACCAGAAACCGGACACCGCCGTCAGCACCGCCCCCTTGCAGGGAATGGGGTCGGGCAGCACCACGTCGAAGGCCGACAGGCGGTCGGTGGTGACGATCAGCAGGTGATCCTCACCCACAGCGTAGACGTCGCGCACCTTGCCGCGCGCCACCAGCGGCAGGCTCTCCAGCTTCGATTCGTAGAGTACGTCCAGCATGCCCTTCCCTCCCGGCCCGGAGCATTGTACCCGCCGCAGGCGGGTCCCGCGAACGCTGGCACCGGACCGGCCCGGTGGTACAATGCGCGTTTCCTTGCGAGCGGGGACCGCCATGAAACCGGTACGGGTCGGCCTGGTGATGGGCAGCAACAGCGACTGGGACGTGATGCAGGCCGCGGCCGAACAACTCGAGGCCTTCGGCGTCGATTTCGAGGCCCGCGTGGTATCCGCCCACCGCACCCCCGACCTGCTGTTCGAATACGCCGAAACGGCGCGTTCGCGCGGCCTGGCCTGCATCATCGCCGGCGCCGGCGGCGCCGCCCACCTGCCCGGCATGCTGGCCGCCAAGACCACCCTGCCGGTGCTGGGCGTACCGGTGCCTTCGCGCCACCTCCGGGGCATGGATTCGCTGCTGTCCATCGTGCAGATGCCCAGGGGCGTGCCGGTCGCCACCTTCGCCATCGGCGCCGCCGGCGCCGCCAATGCCGCCCTCTACGCCGTCGGCCTGCTGGCCCTGGGCGACCCGGCGCTGACGGAAAGGCTGGAGGCGTTCCGCGAGACGCAGAAACAACACGCCCTGGACATGAAACTGCCGCCGACGCCGTGATCCTGCCCGACGCCACCCTCGGCGTGCTGGGCGGCGGCCAGCTCGGCCGCATGTTCACCATCGCCGCCCGCAGCATGGGCTACCGGGTCTGGGTGCTGGAGCCGGACCCGCACAGCCCGGCCGGCGCCATCGCCGACCGGCACCTGCAGGCCGGCTACGCCGACCGGGCGGCGCTGAAAGAGCTGGCCGCCGGCTGCGCCGCCGTCACCACCGAGTTCGAGAACGTGCCGGCCGAGGCGCTGGAATACCTGGAGTCGCGCCTGCCGGTGCGCCCCGGTTCGGCGGCCGTGGCCGTGGCCCGCGACCGCATCGCCGAGAAGACCTTCATCCGCGACCAGGGCCTGGACACCGCCGCCTTCTTCGCCATCCACGACGCCGACGAGCTGGAACCGGCCTGCCGCAGCCTGCACATGCCGGCCCTGCTCAAGACCGCCAGGCTGGGCTACGACGGCAAGGGGCAGGTGCCGGTCGAGGGCCTGGCGGACGCCCGCCGGGGCTTCGAGGCGCTGCAGGGCGCCGCCTGCGTACTGGAGGAACGGGTGGACCTGGCGCAGGAGCTGTCGGTGATCCTGGTCCGCGGCGCCGACGGCGCCTCGACCTTCTACCCGGTGGGCGAGAACCACCACCGCGACGGCATCCTGGACACCACCCGGGTGCCGGCGCGGGTGCCGGAACGCACCGCCCGCCAGGCCCTGGACATGGCCGGCGCGCTGGCCGACGCCCTGGACTATGTCGGCGTGCTGGCGGTGGAGTTCTTCCTCACCCGCGACGACCGCCTGCTGATCAACGAAATGGCGCCCCGGCCCCACAACAGCGGCCACTACACCGTGGACGCCAGCCTCACTTCCCAGTTCGAGCAACAGGTGCGCATGCTGTGCGGCCTGCCGGCCGGCGCCACCGACCTCCTGTCACCGGTGGTGATGGTGAACCTGCTGGGCGACCTGTGGCGGGACGACCGCCCGCCGCCCTGGGACGCCCTGTTCGCCCACCCGCGCGCCAAGCTGCACCTGTACGGCAAGAAACACGCCCGGCCGGGACGCAAGATGGGCCACTACAACTGCCTGGCCGCCAGCGGCGAAGACGCCGCCGCGGAGGCGGAGGCGATCCGGAGACAGTTGGGAGGAGCACCGGGGGACACCGGGGGATAGCCACGGAAAACACGGACGGGAAGATAACAATGGCCATGGAAAGCACGGAAAACACAGAAAAAACAATCTTGGGGTTTTGTCCGTGTTTTCCGTGCTTTCCGTGGCCATTTCCATGCTGTCCGTGACTATTTCCACCCCCCCTCACAACGTCGGCAGTTCCAGGATCTCGCCGGATTCCTCCAGCACGAAGTCGCGGAAGCTCTTGGCCGCCGCCGACAACCGTTTGCCGGCGCGGTACATGATGTACCACTTGCGCAGGATGGGCAGTTCCCGGACGTCGAGGATCACCAGCCGTTTCAGGGCCAGTTCCATCTCCAGGGTGTGCAGTGACAGCAGGCCCAGCCCCAGGCCCGCCTCGACGCCCTGCTTGATGGATTCGGAACTGCTCATTTCCATGGTCGCAGACAGCGACAGGCCGTGCTCGACGAAGAAGCGCTCCGTGGCCGAGCGTGTGCCGGAGCCCTGTTCGCGGATCAGGAACGTCTCTTCCTGCAGGCGCTGCAGGGGAATGTCGGACTGCCCCGCCAGCGGGTGGGAGGGCGGCGCGATGACCACCAGGGGGTTGTCCATGATTTCCTCGGCCACCAGCTCCATGGTGTCCGGCGGCCGGCCCATGATCACGAGATCGGCGCTGTTGTCGTTCAGCGCCTCCAGCAGCCGCTCCCGGTTGGTGACGTCCAGACTGACCTTCACGCCGGGATGGCGGCGGCAGAAGGTGGCCAGCAGCTGCGGCACGAAATAGTTGGCGGTACTGGCCACGGCGATACGCAGGTGGCCGCGTTCGAGGCCGCGCATTTCGTCGAACACCTGCCCGGCCTCGTCCAGGGTGGCCAGGATGCCGCGACAATAGCGCTGCATTTCCTTGCCGGCGTCGGTCAGGAACACCTTCTTGCCGATCTGCTCGAACAACGGCAGGCCGACCGACTCTTCCAGCTGCTTGACCTGCATGGACACGGCCGGCTGGGTGAGGTGCAATTCCTGCGCGGCGCGGGTAAAACTGAGGTGGCGCGCCACCGATTCGAAGATCCTGAGCTGTCGGAGGGTGAGATTCATGGTGATTATCTTATCATACAGACTATCATGATAAGTTTTTTCTTATTAATATCTCCCTGTAGGAGCGGCCTCCGGCCGCGATGGGTGCGGCGGCCCCCGACCGCTCGTCCCGGCTGCGCCGGGATCGCGGGCAAGCCCGCTCCTACAAGAGACCACCCGTATTCGCAGCACCGCCCTGTAGGAGCGGCCTTGGCCGCGATGGGCCCGGCGGCCCCCGACCCGTCACCCCGGCCACGCCGGTATCGCGGGCCAGCCCGCTCCTACAAAAGACCACCCACGTTCGCAGCACCGCCCTGTAGGAGCGGCCTTGGCCGCGATGGGTCCGGCGGCCCCCGACCCGTCGCCCCGGCTGCGCCGGTATCGCGGGCAAGCCCGCTCCTACAGGAGACCAACCCTGTTCGCAGCACCGCCCTGTAGGAGCGGCCTCCGGCCGCGATGGGTCCGGCGGCCCCCGACCGTTCGCCCCGGCCACGCCGGTATCGCGGGCAAGCCCGCTCCTACAGGGGGTGTTTTTTGACCGGCGGCGGGTCTGGCGCCGGCTGAAGGGGAGAAAGCATGCTGGAACTGACACTCATCCGCCACGCCAAGTCGAGCCGGGACCAGACCGGCCTGAGCGACTTCGACCGGCCCCTCAACGACCGCGGGCGGCGCGATGCTCCGCGCATGGGGCGGCGCCTGGAGGAACTGGGCGTCCATTTCGACCTGCTGCTGTCCAGCCCGGCGCGGCGCGCCATCGAGACCGCCCGGCTGATCGCCGCCGAACTGCACTGTCCCGACCACCGGATCCGCACCCTGGAATCACTCTACAACGCCGACGCCGACACCCTGCTCGAGGAGATACAGCGCATCGAGTCCGGCGTCCAGCACGCGGCCCTGGTGGCACACAATCCGGGCATCAGCCGCCTCTACCGCCTGCTGACGGGCGAGCCGGTCGACATGCCGACCTGCGCGGTGGCGGTCGTCCGTTTCGACGTCGACGACTGGCAGGCCGTCCACATGGACAGCGGCTGGCCGCACCTCTACGAGCATCCGAAGAAGCTGGCGCCCTGACGGCCCCGCCATGACCACCCGGCGGCCGCCCGACAAGCGCCGAGGGACGGCCTGGGAGGCCGTGGCGAAGCGCGGGGGATGATTCACGCCCACACGCAGATGTCCGCCGCACCGGGGCTCCGGTGGGGTTCGCTGCGCTCACCCCACCCTGCGGGTGGCTTTGGCGGTTGTCGCGGGGGTGCTCATTTCAGGCGTTCGATGCGCAGGGCCTTGAGGACGTATTTTTCGTAGATGGGCTCGGCACTGCCTTTCTTCATCTTGCGGATGAAGTACTTCTCGAAGGCGATCTTGGCCAGGTGCACCCACTTGCCCTTCTTGAACCAGTTGACGTTGCGCGGCGGAATCTGCGGCAGAGCCACGAAGGCGGCGCCGGTATCGCCCATGTCCGCCAGGCAGATGGCGTTCCAGGTGGCGGTCTGGGTCGGCTCCTGGCTGGCCAGTTCCGCCTTGATGTTCTCCACGATGGCCGTGACCATGGTCTCGATCATGTAG
>JALSRI010000138.1 GCA_026984835.1 Thiohalobacter sp.
TCGACCTCCCCACGGCGCGCGGCGAACTGGCCGGCGGCATCGAGGCAGAATACGCTGGCGTGCGGCTGGCGGTGTTCCGGCTCGGCCGCCTGGTGCTGGTGGTGTCGCTGGCGGCGGCCACCACGGTATTCTACCTGGGCGGCTGGCTGGGACCGGTGCTGCCGCCCTGGGCCTGGAGCGCCGTCAAGATCCTCGCCGTCAGCGCCCTGATGCTGGGCCTCGGCCACCACCTGCCGCGACTGCGCGAGGCGCACCTCCTGGCTTGGTGCTGGAAAGCGGGCATCCCGCTGGCGCTGCTCAACATCTTCCTCGTCGGCGTCATGATCCTGATGTGGCCATGATCGACTGGCAGACGATCTTCATCGCATTCTTCGGCGTCGCCTCGGTGTGGTTCGGGGTGGGCGTGTTCCGCACCGCCTCCATGATGCGCTCGGCGCTGGCGCTACTGTTCTCGCAGACCGCCCTGGGCGCGATGTTCCTGGCCATGCAGGCCGAGTTCCTGGGCGTGCTGCAGATCATGATGATGGCTACCGAAATGAGCATCATGGCCATTTTCATGGTGATGTTCATGATGGACCCGGGCGGTCTGGGCGAAATGGACATGACCCACCAGAAACGGCTTTCCATTCTCGCCGGCGTGGCGGCGGCCCTGGTGACGGCCGGCGTGGCCGTGGTCGCCGAATGGGGTGCCATCGCCGCCGCTGCGCCCGCGGCCGCGGCGCAGACCGAGGCGCTGGGCAGGGAACTGCTGGGCCGTTCCATGCTCGTGTTCGAGACCGCCGGCGTCACCATCCTGACCGCCATGATCGCCGCCACCGCGGTGGCGGTGCCGGCACCGCAGCGGGATCGTCGTTCATGAGTCCGGAGTTGCTGCTGGCCCTGCTCACCGGCGCGGCGCTGTTCGGTGTCGGCCTGTATGGGGCGCTGTCGCAGACCAACCTGGTGATGATCATGATGGGCGTGGAACTCATCCTGGCCGGAGCGCTGGTCAACCTGGTGGCTTTCTGGCGCTTCCTGCACCCCGAAAGCTACCCGGGGCAGATGTTCGTGCTCATCGTCATGACCGTCATGGCCGTGGAAATGGCGGTGGGCTTCGGCGTCGCCATCGCGCGCTTCCGCGCCCGTGGCTCGGTGGAAATGGAAGAAGCCCGGGAGCTGAAGGGATGAGCGCGCTGGCCACCACCGTGCTCGCTCCCTTGGCGGCGACGGCCGCCATCCTGCTGCTGCGCCGGACGCCGGCGATGCTGGCGCTGGCCGGCACGGCCATCGGCCTGGCAGCCAGCCTGGCGCTGCTGGCCGGCACCTTCGGCGGCGAACACACGGTCCTGACGCTGCCAGGGCTTCCCGGCCTGCCGCTGCGCCTGCTGGCGGAGCCCCTCACCGCCGTGCTTTCCGTCCTGGTCGCCGGCGTCGGCGCCTGTGTGATGATCTACGCCGTCGGCTACATGAAAGACGACCCGGAACCGGTGCGCTTCTTCGCCACCATGACGTTCTTTCTTGCCGCCATGCAGGCGCTGGTGCTGGCCGGCGACTGGCTCTTGCTGCTGGCGGCCTGGGAACTCATCGGCCTGTCCAGCTACCTGCTGATCGGCTTCTGGTACCGGCGTCCGGGCGTGCCCGCGGCCGCCAGCCGCGCTTTCCTGTATACGCGCAGCGCCGATCTCGGCCTCTACCTGGCTGTGTTCGTGCTCATCGGCACCCACGGCGGCAGCGTCATCGACACCAGCCTGGCCGGCGGTGGCCCGGCCGCCCTGGCGGTGGGCCTGGGCCTGCTGGCTGCGGCCATCGGCAAGTCGGCGCAGGTGCCGCTGCAGGACTGGCTGCAGCGCGCCATGGCCGGCCCGACGCCGGTGTCGGCGCTGCTGCACTCGGCCACCCTGGTGGCCGCCGGCGCCATCCTGCTCATCCGCAGCGCCCCGCTGCTGCCGCCCGGGGCGCTGCTGGCCACCGGCCTGGTCGGCGGCGTCACCACCCTCATCACGGGGCTCGTGGCGCTGGGTGAGGGCGACCTCAAGCGCCTGCTGGCCGCTTCCACCTCGAGCCAGTACGGCCTGATGCTGGTGGCGGTGGGGGCCGGCGTGCCGCTGGCGGCGCTGGCGCACCTGCTGGCACATGCCACCATCAAGAGTACCCTGTTCCTCGGCGCCGGCGTGTTCCAGCACGCCCGGGGCTCGACGGCGCTGGACGCCCTGCACGGCGCCGGCCGTGAGCACCGGACCGTGTTCGCCGGCTTCACCCTGGCGGCGCTGGCGCTGGCCGGCATCCCGCCGCTGAGCGGCTTCTTTTCCAAGGACGCCGTCATCGCCGCCGCCCTGGGCTCACCGTACGCGCCGCTGTTGGGTCCGCTGGCGCTGGCCGGCACGCTACTCACCGGCGCCTACCTGGCCCGCGCCCTGCGCATTCTGTGGCGTGGCGACAACCGGCCGCGCCCGCTGCCGGGCCTGGCCTGGATGGGAACCGGCTTCACCATCCTGGTCGCGCTGGCCGCCGCCCTGGGCCTGGCGTTTCCGGCGCTGGAGGCGGCGTTCCCGGTCGGGCGCCTGCCGGAGACGGCGGGCGCGCAGGCCGCGGGGCTGGCCGCGGCGCTGGCCGGACTGGCCGCCGGCTGGTGGATCGGCGGCCGGCGCCTGCTCGGCCCGCTGCTGGGCTGGGCGCGCCGCGATTTCGCCGTGGCCGGTGGCCTGGACCGCTGGATCCTGCGCCCGGCGCTGGTCCTGGCGGCGGCCTGCGAGCGCCTGGAACGCAAGCTGTACCACGCGGTGCTGGCCATCGGCCGGCTCGGGTTGCGGGTGGCGGCTGCCATTCGCCTCGGCGACGAACGCGGCATCGATGCGCTGATCTTCGCCCTGGTGCGCGGCACGGTGGGACTGGGCCGGCGCCTGCGCGCCTTGCAGAGTGGCCTGGTGCACCGCGAGCTGGCCATCACGGCGGCGGGAACCGCCTTGTTGTGGATCGCCCTGTTGGCGTCGGCGTGGCCATGAGGCCGGACCCGGCACAGGACCGCAAACCGGATCCAGAGGAGACCCGAACGTGCCCCTTGTGACAGTCACCCTGTTCCTGCCCCTGGCTGGCGCCCTGGCCGTCATGGCCCTGCGCCGGGCGCCGGGCGCCGTGGCCCACGGCGTCGCCGTCTGCACCAGTGCCCTGACCCTGGCCGGCGCGCTGTGGATGTGGAGCCGCGGCGTGGCCGACACCGGTTTCACCCAGATCGAGGAAGTGCAGTGGATGCCTGCCATCGGCGCGGCCTACCGGGTAGGCGTGGACGGCATCAGCCTGCCGCTGGTGCTGCTGACCGCGGTACTGTTCCTGCTGACCTTCGTATTTTCCGCCGGGGTCCGCGAACGGCCGCACACCTACGTGGTGCTCATGCTGCTGCTGGAGACCGCCTCCATCGGCACCTTCACGGCGCTGGACGCCATCCTTTTCTACGTGTTCTTCGAAGTGTCGCTGGTATCCATGTATTTCATGATCGCCGGCTGGGGCCACGAGGACCGCCAGCGTGCGGCGCTGATGTTCTTCATCTACACCCTGCTGGGCAGCCTGCCGCTGCTGCTCGCCATTCTCGGCCTGTACCTGGGCGCCGACCCGCACGGCTTCGACATGCGCGCCTGGATCGACCAACCACCGCTGGCCGGCGGCGCGGCCATGCTGGCGCTGGTCGCCATGCTGTTCACCTTTGCGGTCAAGACGCCGGTGTTTCCCTTCCACACCTGGCTGCCAGCCGCCCACGTGCAGGCTCCCGCCGCCGGCAGTGTCATCCTGGCCGGGGTGATGCTCAAGTTCGGCACCTACGGCCTGGTGCGTTTCGCCCTGCAGATGACACCGGCGGCTTTTCACGAAGCCGGCCTGGTGGTGCTCGCCTTCGGCGTGGTCAGCGCCCTGTACGGCGCTTTCGCGGCCCTGGCCCAGAACGACCTCAAGCGCCTGGTCGCCTACACCTCGGTCAACCACATGGGCTATGTCGTCGTCGCCGTCGCGATCGCCGCCCTGACGCTGGACCCGGCGCTGCGCGCCGTCGCACTGGACGGCGCGGTGCTGCAGATGGTCAGCCACGGCCTGGTCACCGGCGCCCTGTTCTTCCTGGTCGGCATGCTGCAGGACCGCGCCCACACCCGCGACATGGACCGCTTCGGCGGCCTGCTGGCCGTGGTGCCGCTGCTCGGCTGGGCCTTCGTGCTGTCGGCCTTCGCCTCGCTGGGCCTGCCGGGGCTGGCGCATTTCCCGGCCGAGTTCCAGATCTTCCTGGCCACCCTGCGGGTCGAACCCGTCGCGGTGGTGGTGATCCTCGGCATCGTGGTCACCGCCGGGTTGTATCTCAAGGCCATCCGCACGGTGTTCCTGGGCGAGCCCGGCGACGCCTGGCGCGGCATGGCCGACCTGTCGCTGCGCGAGAAACTGACCCTGGCGCCGCTGCTGGCGCTGATCGTCGCCGTGGGCGTGGCGCCTTCGTGGGTGCTGGATGTCATCCACCGCACCACGGCCACCCTGGGGCTCGGATGAGGCCCCGCTTCCCATGATCACCATGGCGCGCGACCTGCCGTTGCTGTGGCCGGAGATCCTGGTGCTGCTGGCCGGCGCCGGCGCCCTGGCGTGCGAGATGCTGCGCCTGCCGCGCACGGCACTGGCGGTCGCCACGGCCCTGCTGCTGGCGGCCACGGCGCTGAGCCTGCCCCTGCTGAGCCTGGACACCACGGTGTTCGGCGGCACCTTCCGCGTCGACGCGCTGAGTGTCTGGGCCAAGCTGATCCTGCTGCCCGCCACCGTGCTGGCGCTGCTGCTGGCGCGCGCCGAACTGGCCGGCAGCGACCGAGAGGGTACGGTCTACGCGCTGCTGTGCTTCACCAGCTTCGGCGCCCTGGTGCTGGCCGGCAGCGGCGATACCATGTTCCTGGTGCTGGGCGTGCTGCTGTCCGGCCTGGGAGCCTTCGCGCTGGTGGCCTACCCGCGCGACGACGCCGCCACCGAGGCGGCCATGAAGTTCTTCGTATTCGCCTCGGTGGCCGGCGCGGTCATGGTGTTCGGCCTCAGCTACTGGTTCGGCGCCACCGGCACCACCCTGCTCGACGACCTGGCCACGCCCGGCCTGCCGCCGGCGGCCATCGCCATCGGCCTGGCCGGCATGATCGTGGGCCTCGGCTACAAGGCGTCGCTGGCACCCTTCCATTTCTGGGCGCCGGACGCCTACGAGGGGGCGCCTGTGTCCGTGGCCGCCTATCTGTCGGTTGTACCCAAGATCGGTGCCTTGTTCGCACTGGCGCAGGTGGCGCGCGACCTGCCGCCGGGCAGTGGCTGGTCCGGGGCGGTCGCCGCCGTGGCGGTACTGACCATGACCTGGGGCTACCTGGCGGCACTGGTGCAGGACAACCTGGTGCGGCTGCTGGCCTATTCGTCCATTGCCCAGGCCGGCTACTTCCTGCTCGGCATCGTCGCCGTTGGAGCGAGCCCGCTGGCGCTGCTGTCACTCGTGCTGTTCGGCGCCGCCTACGCCGCCATGAACCTCGGCGCCTTCGCCATCATCCAGCGCAGCGGGCGCACCCTGGAGTCCTTCGCCGGCCTCGGCCGCGCCCGCCCGGCCGTCGGCGTGGCCATGGTGCTGTTCCTGCTGTCGCTGACCGGCATCCCGCCGCTGGCCGGATTCGTGGGCAAGCTCCTGCTGTTCGGTGCCGCCATCGACGCGAACCACACCTGGCTGGCGGTGATCGCCATCGTCAACAGCGTCCTCTCGCTGGCCGTCTACCTGCGGATCGTGGTCGCCCTCTACCGTCAGCCCGCCGGCGCCCCGGGCGTGCCGGCCGGGGGCGCGCTGGTGACCCTGGTGTGGGTGGCCGCCCTGGCAGCGACACTGCTCATCGGCCTGGCGGCGCAACCCCTGCTGGCGCCGCTGGTCTGAACCGCCATGCACGAAGACCGGATACCGGCCGAAGCCTTCACCGCCGACCGCGCGCCGGGCGCCCCGGGCATCCCGCCCACCTGGAGCGGCGGCCGCAAGAACGCGGTCGGCTGTTCGCTGGGGCCTTCACGGCTGTGGTTCACCCTGGGCCGCGGCATCGTCAACGAAGTCTACTTTCCGCGCGTCGACCTGCCGCAGATCCGCGACCTGGGTTTCATCGTCGCCGACGGCGCCGGCTTCTGGGTGGAGGTCAAGCGCCTGGACGCCTACCGCATCAGCCAGCCCGAACCCGGCATTCCCGCCTACACCCTGGTACACCAGCATCCGCGCTTCACCCTCACCCTGCGCGTCGCCCCCGATCCGCAACGCGACGTGCTGCTCATCGACTGCCGGCTGGAAGGCGACGCAACGCTGCGGCCCTATGCGCTGCTGGCGCCGCGCCTGGGTGGCACCGGCTACGACAATCACGCCGCGGTAGCGCGCTACCGCGGCCGCCGCGTGTTGTGGGCGGAACAGGGACCCTTCGGCCTGGCGCTGGTGGCGGTGGACGCGCACCAGCGCGACGCCTGGCGCGAGGCCAGCGCCGGTTTCAGCGGCGTCAGCGACGGCTGGCAGGATTTCCATCACAACGGCCGCCTGCGCTGGCGCTACCGGGAGGCGGGGCCGGGCAACGTGGCGCTGACCGGTGGCCTGCCGCGTCATGCCGTGCTGGCGCTGGGCCTGGCCAGCAGCAAGGAGTCGGCGGCCACCATGGCGCTGTCGGCCCTGCCGCGGCCCTTCGAGGGTCCCTGGCGCAGGCTGATCGACGACTGGCGCGACTGGCACACCGAGTGCGGCCTGCGCTGCGCGCTCGACCTCGACCTGCCCGACAGCCTGCACGACGAGTTGAAGATCTCCGCCATGGTACTGCGCACCCACCAGGACCAGATCTTCACCGGCGCCATGATCGCCAGCCTCAGCATTCCCTGGGGCGAGACGCGCGACCAGCGCGGCGGCTACCACCTGGTGTGGCCGCGCGACCTGGTGGAGAGCGCCGGCGCGCTGCTGGTACTGGGCGCCGACGACAAGGCGCGCGAAATCCTGCGTTACCTCATCGCCACCCAGCTCGACGACGGCCACTGGTACCAGAACCAGTGGCTGGGCGGCAAGCCATTCTGGCAGGGCACCCAGCTCGACGAGGCCGCCTTCCCGGTGGTGCTGGCGGCCGAACTGGCGGCGCGCGGCGCGCTGGACGGCATCGAGGTGCAGGACATGGTGTACCGGGCGCTGCGCTTCATCGCCCACAACGGCCCCGTCTCCGACCAGGACCGCTGGGAGGAGAACAGCGGCGTCAACACCTTCACCCTGGCGGTATGCATCGCCGCCCTGGTCGCCGGCGCCGGGTTCCTTGCGGATGAGGACCGCGACACGGCGCTGGAACTGGCGGACTTCTGGAACAGCCGCATCGAGTCCTGGACCGTCGTGCGCGGCACCGCACTGGCGCGGCGCCACGGCGTGGACGGCTACTACATCCGCACCGCGCCGCCCAGGGCGATCCTGGACGAGGAATCGGTGAGCGAATGGCTGCCGATCAAGAACCGGCTGCAGGATCCCGGCCTGCCGGCGGCCGAACAGGTCAGCACCGATTTCCTGCAACTGGTGCGCTTCGGCCTGCGGCGCGCGGACGACCCGCTGGTGAAGGATACACTGCGGGTCGTCGACGCCCTGCTCAAGGTGGACACGCCCAACGGCCCGGCCTGGTACCGCTACAACGGCGACGGCTACGGCGAGCACCGGGACGGCTCGCCCTTCGACGGCACCGGCCACGGCCGTCCCTGGCCGTTGCTCACGGGTGAACGCGGCCACTACGAATTGCTGGCCGGCAACGACCCGCTGCCTTTTCTCGGCGCCATGGCGGCCATGGCGGGCCGTGGCGGCATGCTGCCGGAACAGGTGTGGGACGCCGACCCCGTGCCCGCCTACCGCCTGTATCCCGGCCGCGCCACCGACTCGGCCATGCCGCTGGTCTGGGCCCACGCCGAGTTCATCAAGCTGGCGCATTCGCGCGCCCTGGGCCGGCCCGTCGACCGGCTCGACGCGGTGTGGCGTCGCTACGGCGGCAACAAGCCGCACGCCCGGGTCGCGGTCTGGTCGCCGGCGGCGCCCATCGACACCATCCTGGCCGGCGAGACCCTGTGCCTGTGCCTGCCGCGGCCGGCCCGCATACGCTACCGCCTCGGGAGTTCGGGAGACGACCGGAGGATCGAAACCGACGCCTGCGGCCTGGGGCTGTACCAGGCCCGGCTGCCGACCGCGAGGCTCGGCGCGGGAGAGGTGCTGCATGTCGACATCGAGGCGGAAGCGCCGGTCCCGGCAGGGACCAGGTTCAGGATCGAGGTAAGGGAAAGCGGGAACGACCGTTCATGAAACCCGCCCCCGACGACCGCCACGGGGGGTGTGGTCGTCGGCAACGCGCAGGCGCTTGTCTTTGATGCTTACGGTCTTTGCAGGGTGGCGTCCGTGCTTTCCGTGTTTTCCGTGGCCGATTTTGGTGGGGTTCGCTGCGCTCACCGCCACCCTACCGTGATTCAGCGGCCTTTCCGCAGGGTGGCGGTGAGCGCAGCGAACCCCACCACGACGCCTAGCCGGCCTCCACCAGCCCCAGGTTGCTCTCCTGGATATGGCGGATGCGGTCGCGCAGTTTCGCCGCCTCCTCGAACTCCAGGTTGCGGGCGTGTTCGTGCATCTGCTTCTCCAGCTTCTTCACCTTCTGCGCCAGCCTCTGTGGCGACAGGCCGGCGTATTCGGTCACTTCCTCGGCCACCTTGGCGAAGCGCCGCGGGCTGGCGGCGCCGCCCGGGTAGGCGCCTTCCATGATGTCGGCGATGCGCTTTTCGATGGAGCGCGGCGTGATGCCGTGCTCGGCGTTGAAGGCGAGCTGCCTGGCGCGGCGGCGCTCGGTCTCGTCGATGGCGCGCCGCATGGAGCCGGTGACCTCGTCGGCGTAGAGAATGGCCTTGCCGTGCAGGTTGCGGGCGGCGCGGCCGATGGTCTGGATCAGCGAGCGGTCGGAGCGCAGGAAGCCCTCCTTGTCGGCGTCGAGGATGGCCACCAGCGACACCTCCGGCATGTCCAGGCCCTCGCGCAGCAGGTTGATGCCGACCAGCACGTCGAACTCACCCAGGCGCAGGTCGCGGATGATCTCGACGCGCTCCACGGTGTCGATGTCGGAATGCAGGTAGCGCACCCGCACCCCGTGCTCGCCCAGGTATTCGGTCAGGTCCTCGGCCATGCGCTTGGTGAGCGTGGTCACCAGCACCCGCTCCCCGGCCGCCACCCGCAGCCGGATCTCCGACAACAGGTCGTCGACCTGGGTGGAGGCCGGCCGCACCTCGATCTCCGGATCGACCAGGCCGGTGGGCCGCACCACCTGCTCTACCACCTGGCCGGCGTGTTGTTCTTCGTAAGGGCCGGGAGTGGCGGACACGAAGATCATCTGCGGCGCCAGCCGCTCCCATTCGTCGAAGCGCAGCGGCCGGTTGTCCAGCGCCGAGGGCAGGCGGAAGCCGTATTCGACCAGGGTCTCCTTGCGCGAGCGGTCGCCCTTGTACATGCCGCCGAGCTGCGGAATGGTGACGTGCGATTCGTCCACGATCAGCAGGGCGTCGTCCGGCAGGTAGTCGAACAGGGTCGGCGGCGGCTCGCCGGCGGCGCGGCCGGAGAGATACCGCGAGTAGTTCTCGATGCCCGAGCAGTAACCCAGCTCCAGCATCATCTCGACGTCGAACCGGGTGCGCTGTTCCAGGCGCTGCGCCTCGACCAGCTTGTCGGCGTTGCGCAACTGTTCCAGCCGCTCCTGCAGTTCCGCCTTGATGAGTTCGATGGAGTCCAGCAGCGTCTGGCGCGGCGTGACGTAGTGGCTCTTGGGATAGATGGTCAGGCGCGGCACGCGGCGCAGCACCTCGCCGGTCAGCGGATCGAAGTACGACAGGTTCTCGATTTCGTCGTCGAACAGCTCGATGCGCACCGCCTCGCGGTCGGACTCCGCCGGGTGGACGTCGATCACCTCGCCGCGCACCCGGTAGGTGCCGCGCGCCAGCTCGGTCTCGTTGCGGGTGTATTGCAACTCCGCCAGGCGCCTGAGCAGGACGCGCTGGTTCACCTGGTCGCCGCGATCCAGGTGCAGCACCATGCTGAGGTAGGAACGCGGGTCGCCCAGGCCGTAGATGGCCGACACCGTCGCCACCAGGATGGTGTCGTGGCGCTCCAGCAGCGCCTTGGTGGCCGACAGGCGCATCTGCTCGATGTGGTCGTTGACCGAAGCGTCCTTCTCGATGAAGGTGTCAGAGGACGGCACGTAGGCCTCGGGCTGGTAGTAGTCGTAGTAGGAGACGAAGTATTCCACCGCGTTGTGGGGAAAGAACTCCTTCATCTCGCCATAGAGCTGCGCCGCCAGGGTCTTGTTGGGCGCCAGCACCAGGGTCGGGCGCTGCACCCGCTGGATGACGTTGGCGACGGTGAAGGTCTTGCCGCTGCCGGTCACCCCCAGCAGGGTCTGGTGGGCCAGGCCGCTCTCCAGGCCGTCCACGAGCTGCGCAATGGCCTGCGGCTGGTCGCCGGCCGGCTGCAGGTCGCAGACGAGTTCAAATTCCTTGCTCATGGGGATTCTGGAATGCCTTTCGATTCAGTATGATTGCGGTCTGACACAACGACGAAGCGACCTTCAGGCAGCCACGTGAACGACATCAGCCTCGCCCAGCGCGTCCAGCGCATCAAGCCCTCCCCGACCCTCGCCGTCACCGCCCGCGCCGCCGAACTGCGCGCCGCCGGGCAGGACATCATCGGACTGGGGGCGGGCGAGCCGGATTTCGAGACCCCGGACCACATCAAGCGGGCCGCCATCCGTGCCATCGAGTCGGGCGCCGCCACCCGCTACACGGCGGTGGACGGCACCGCCGAACTCAAGACCGCCATTATAGCGAAGTTCCGCCGCGACAACGGCCTGGACTTCGCCGCCGACCAGATCCTGGTATCCTGCGGCGGCAAGCAGAGCTTCTACAACCTGGCCCAGGCGCTGCTCGACCCCGGCGACGAAGTCATCATCCCGGCGCCCTACTGGGTCTCCTACCCGGACATGGTGCGGCTGGCCGACGGCGAGCCGGTGATCGTCAAGGCCGGCCTGGAGCAGCGCTTCAAGATCACGCCCGAACAGCTGGAAGCCGCCATCGGCCCGCGCACCCGCCTGTTCGTGATCAACAGCCCCTCCAACCCCACCGGGGTCGCCTACAGCCGC
Organism: Thiohalobacter sp.; assembly: GCA_026984835.1. Taxonomy (GTDB): domain Bacteria; phylum Pseudomonadota; class Gammaproteobacteria; order DSM-19610; family DSM-19610; genus JALSRI01. The sequence continues at coordinate 11,163 of JALSRI010000138.1, forward strand.
GACGAGCTGGCGGCGCTGGGCGAGGTGCTGCTGCGCCACCCGCAGATCCTGGTGGCCACCGACGACATGTACGAGCACATCCTGTGGCAGGGTGAATTCGTCAATATCGTCGGCGCCTGCCCCGGGCTGCTCACGCGGACCATCGTCCTCAACGGCGTGTCCAAGGCCTACGCCATGACCGGCTGGCGCATCGGCTACGCCGGCGGGCCGAAGACGCTGATCCAGGCCATGAAGAAGATCCAGTCGCAGAGCACCTCCAACCCGGCGGCCGTGTCCCAGGCCGCGGCCCGCGAGGCGCTGGACGGCGACCAGTCCTGCATCGCCGACATGGTGCGCGCCTTCCGGGAGCGGCACGACTTCGTGCTGGAGGCCCTGAACCGAATCCCCGGCGTGCGCTGCGCCGCCGCCGACGGTACCTTCTATTCCTTCCCGGATTTCAGCGAGGTCATCGCGCGCATGGACCAGGTGAACAACGACGTCGAGCTGGCCGAGCACCTGTTGCAGGAAGCCGGTGTGGCACTGGTGCCGGGCTCGGCCTTCGGCGCGCCGGGGCACCTGCGATTGTCGTTTGCGACCTCGATGGAGAACCTGGAACAGGCGCTGGACCGGCTGGCGAAGGCGCTCGCCTGAGCGGCATTGTGGTGGGGTTCGCTACGCCCACCCCACCAAAACCATCGAAGCCACCGTAAAGACCACCCCCATTCGCAGCACCACCCTGTAGGAGCGGCCTCCGGCCGCGATGGGTCCGGCGGCCCCCGACCGTTCACCCCGGCCACGCCGGGATCGCGGGCAAGCCCGCTCCTACAAAAGACCAACCCTGTTCACAGCACCGCCCTGTAGGAGCGGCCTCCGGCCGCGATGGGCCCGGCGGCCCCCGACCGTTCACCCCGGCCACGCCGGGATCGTGGGCAAGCCCGCTCCTACAAAAGACCATCCGTGTTCGCAGCACCGCTGTGTAGGAG
>JALSRI010000139.1 GCA_026984835.1 Thiohalobacter sp.
GGAGCCCGAACACCAACAACGCCTTTCGACCGGCGAGCCAGGCGCAGGGCAACAATGCCATTACCCAGGGCGTCTCGCTCAAGTACATCGTGCGGCCCGAGGCTGGCAGTGTGCTGGATGGCGCGGCTACCGACGGCAAGCCCGTCGGAGCCAGCGTGACCAAGCGCTACGGCGTCAGTGGCACCCTCTGGGGCGAGCCCGGCTTCGACATCGAAACCAGCGAGGAACTGTGGCCCTGGGCGTACGAAAATGTTATAAAGTCCGTGTTCTCCGAGCCCAATCCGCCGCCGGCCGGCAACGTGCCGTCGACCAACAACACCACGCGCGGTTTCTGTGCTACGGGGAACGATCAGTGGGGCCAGCCGATGACGCTGACGCGCTACATCTGGCAATACCTCGGCAACCAGATCCCGGCCAGCGTCTACAGTGGCGGTGGCTCCGGTGGCAGCACCGGGGGTGGTTCAGGTGGCGGGACGGTGCCCGATACCACGCCGCCGGCACCGCCGACCGGGCTGGTTGTAATCGTATCCAACGGATGAACGGTGATCGACACTACCGGATCAACGACAGCACTTGGAGCGCTTGTTTGTCTGGTGGTGTCGGTTTCTGCCTGGGCGGCGGATTTCCACGTCTCCCCCTTCGGCAGCGATTCTGCTGACGGGAGCAGGGAGCGTCCCTGGCGCAGCATCCAGCACGGCATAGACCAGATCTCGCCGGGCGATACCCTGCTGGTCGAGAGCGGTTCCTACAAGCCTTTCCATATCGATCGCTGGGACACCAGTCGCGAGGCGCGGATCACCGTACGTGCTGTGGGGGGCAAGGTCTCCATAACCGGTTACGGCGTCTACGACGACCGTTACACCGCCATCTCCGTTCTGACATCCTACGTAACCATCGAGGGCTTCGATATCGACGTCGGCGCCGTCAGCGCCGGTCTTCGCTCACGGGGTATTCGTGTCTCCGGCGAAGAGGGTGACCATGTCCGGGGCGTGCATATCCTGCGCAACCGCATCCGCAATGCCGGCTGGGTAGGGATTACCACCTCCTATGCCGACGACGTGCTGATCGATGGCAACACGGTCTGGGGATCCAAGGAAGAGCACGGCATCTACGTCGCCAACAGCGCCGACAACCCCATGATCGTCAACAACACGGTGTTCCTCAACCCAGAGGCCGGCATTCAGATCAATGGCGATCCGGAGCTGGGCGGCGACGGCATTATCACCGGGGCACTGGTGGCGGGCAACAGAATCTACCTGAACGGGTCTGCGGGCAGCGCCGCCCTCAATCTCGCCTCGGTGCGTGACTCGGTATTCATGAACAATCTCATCTATGACAACCAGTCCCAGGGCATCGCCAGCTGGGATGACGAGGGCGGAGAGGAATACGGCTGCAAGAACAACCTGTATATCAACAATACGGTGATCATGCCCCCGGGCTCCCGGCACGTATTCTCCCTGCGCCACGGCAGCACCGGCAACAGGGTGCTGAACAACATCTTTGTGCACCTCGGTGGCAAGGACAGCCTTGCCGTCGATCGGGCAAGCATTGCGGGGCTGCGCAGCGACTACAATATCGTCACCCGGATCGAAGACACCGCCGGACGCCTGGTGACGCTGGAATCCTGGCAGCAGCAGACGGGCCAGGATGCACACTCTCTCGTGGCGACGGCAGCCGAAGTGTTCAGGGATGCCGCGAGCCACGACTACAGCCTTCGTGAGGGCAGCCCGGCGATCGGGCGGGGTGTGGCGGTCGAGATCCTCGGCAAGGATATCACCGGTGCCGTGCGCGAGGGACCCCGGCCGGATATCGGGGCCTATCGTTATCAGCCCCGGGTGCCGGCTGGAGACAGGTAGGCGCCGCCCGGCTCAGAACTGCTTGCGGAACAGGATGTGGTTTGCCAGCTGCATCAACCGTTCCAGTCGAAACCGCAACCGGTCACGCTGCAGGAGAACCCAGTGGACGTCATACTGCTCGCTGGCCAGACTGCGCTTGTACCGGTTGTCGCCGGCGAGAAAGTCGTACACCCTGGCGTTCCGCTCGATGTAGTGCTCGATTGCCAGATAATGGCAGAGCAGGCCGGGGCTGAGTTCAGGCCGCTCGTAGGTGAACGCCGACTGGTAGAAGTAGACGTGGTCTTGATAGACGAAGTTGTACAGGTAGCCCAGCAGGTTCGGCCCCGCGGAAATGCGCAGCAGTTCGATTGTCCCGGTGTCGAAGCAGGTGTCGATCAGGTCTTCGTGGAAGCGGATTATCGCCGCGTTCGAGAATGCGCCGTTGTGCCCTTTGCTTTGCCAATGGTCCTGGTGCAGCTTCCGCAGCTCGGCAAGCCATAAGTGGCAGCGGTCGCGGCTGTCGGCGCTCTCCAGCCTGAGCTCGTCCTCCCCATAATGTCTTATCGCCTTGCGAATGCGTGCCCGCGTATTCTTCCCCAGTCCGGACAGATAGTCCCGGTCGCCGCTGCGGAATCTTTCGAGGTGGATGCGGTAGGCCGGGCGTGTATGCTTCTCCATGCGCAGGCCGGTCCGGTCGTCCATTCCCGGCAGGGGGCAGTCATCGGTGACGCCCGCCAGGCAGAATTCGTCCCACTCGACGGCCCCATCCCCGACCAGCGTCTCCAGCGCCTGCCTCCAGACTTCGGTCTCGGCACCGCAACAGGCAAGAATGCCATTGTGCTCGATCATGATGTCGTCGATGGCCGGGTCACCGCTTTCGTGGAGATACAGGGTCTTCGAGCCTACGATACCGTGGCGTCGCAGGCTGTTGCGGACCAGGATTGCCAGGCCGACCAGCTCCCGGCCCCGGTGTGCCGTCAACACCAGTGGATCGGCGGCCGCGGGAAGGATCTCCAGCCAGCGGCCGATCCAGCACCAGGACAGGAAGAACGAATGCCGTGAGCGCGCCTGGAGGTCCAGCCATTGTGCAGCGAGATCGCGGGCTTCCCCGAGCGGAATTACGCCAATTCGGATAGCCTGCATGCGTCGGGGGAGTTCCAGGTCTGCCAGCGTGGGTCGGCAGACTCGCAGTCAGGACATGAAGTTCCTGTCGAGCCAGCCGGTGATCGTGTCGAACATTCTAGCGCGATCTTCCAGCAGGGTAAATTCGTGATCGGCGTCAGGGAACATCTGCACCTGAAGACAGCCGCGGAAGTCGATATCGGGAAAAGCGTCCCGGAACTGGTCCTGGTAGTTGTAGTAGTCCGAGGACACCCCGGCCGTGTAGATATACAGCATCCGGGTCTCGCGTTGTACCAGGGCGCGCAGATCGCCGGCGAAATCCGCTTTCGCGGGGAGGCGCCAGAGAAATTCCTCGTCCTGGTCCGGCCGCGGCCCGTCGCCCGCGGGCTCGCGGGCGTGGGAGAGGATGTTGCCCAGGCGGCTGGAAATCGAACGCAGCAGGCGTGCCGGTGACAACAGAGCCGGCGCGTAACGGCGGACGAAGAATTTCCAGGTGCGGTAACCGTAGCCGTCGAGCATGATGGTTCCCGTCACCCGTGGGTCCAGGACGGCGCCGCGGTGGGCGTGATCCGCCCCGGTGCACAGCCCGAACAGCACGAAATGCGTGCCGTGCCCGCCCTCTTCCAGCATGTCCAGGGCGTGCCTGATGTCCGCCAGGGGGGCGTCCGGGTCGTCCGTCCCCGTGCTCGCCCTGGCGCTGTCGCCGCGGCCCGCCAGGTCGAAGCGCAGGCTGGGGTAGCCCCGGGCCGCCAGCCGCCTGGCCAGGTCGACGTGCATGCGGTAGGGGCCGACGCGGTGCAGCAGGCCGGCGTTGAGAAACACCAGCGCCGGGAGATTCCGCCCCGCCTGATCCGGTTGTGTCAGCACACCCACCAGATTGCGCTCCGGTCCGAAGGTGACGACCCGTTCCTTCACCGGTCCGCTCCCATGGCGCGGCACACCGCGTCGACGCCCTCGGGTGCCAGGAAGGTGTTGTTGATGGCGCTCAGCTCGTCCCAGTCGCTGCGGCTGCCCAGATCCTGGCGGCCGCGCAGCCTGCCGGCGGCCGCCAGGCGCTGCTCCAGCACATCGGCGCCGGGGTGTTCCGCGGCCAGAACGAGGGTGGTCGCGGGAACGGCGGCCGGGTCTTCTCCAGCCGTGTCGATGCGCCGGATGTCCGCCCGGAGCGGATCGGGGAACGGAAAGCCCAGCAGTTGCTCGCGGTAGCGGCCGCTGGCCGGGCTGCGCGGGCAAGCGCTGCCGAACCTGTCCCTGTCCCGCAGCATGGCTTCGTGCATGGCGGTCAGGCGCTCGATGTGCGCATTGCCATCGACCACTGGATCCCAAAGCACCAGGTGGTTGGCGCCGATTCCGGCGGTGCTGGCTTTCAGCGCCAGGTCGGCGCCCAGCCGCAGGCCGACCACGCCCAGTTCACGAATGCCGGATGTGTCGCGGAACTCGTCGGCAGCCAGACGGATGTCCTCGCACCAGACGTCGATGCCGCCGTCTTCCAGGCCGCCCGCGGAATCGCCGGTCCCGGTATAGTCGAAACGGAAGGTATGCAGGCCCGCGCGCTGCAGTCGATACGCCAGCTGGCGAAATGTCCAGTGGCTGCGCATGTATTCCTGTCCCGCCGGGTAGCACAGCAATACCCCGGCGTCGGCCGCCGCCGACGCCAGCGGCGGGCCGTAGAGGCCGAACAGGGGACGTTGCGAGGAGCCGAAGAAATAGGGGTTCAAGTGATGTACCTGCTGCCTGCTTCCCGATTGTGCGCGTTCATGGGACGGCTCTCTGGGCTTCCAGGATACGCCTTGCGTCTTCGTCGGAGATGGCAGCCAGCCTTTCCATCAGGCTGCGCAGCCGTGCCGGTGCTGCCTCGTCGGTGACGACGTTGTTTATCTTGTAGCCCTTGTCGCGGTCGAAGATCGTTCCGCCGAGGAGGGAGTGAATGAACAGGTGGGTCTCCTGCAGGTCGAACAGGTGCCTGATCTTGTCGAAATCCGCGCCGCCGGTCTGGCAGATGGCGAGATCCTGCTCCAGCGCTGCGGTCTCGATGAGCTGCGCCATCACGCCGGCTTCCAGCTTGGCGAAGAAGACGGACAGCTCACCGTATGAAGGTGCCACGGCCGCCAGATCGGTCACCAGGAACAGCGAGAACGCGGCCTCGTCGAATACCGGGGTGTTGACGAAAGGCACGTGGAAGTTCCGCTTCAGGTCGACATCGGGCGTGTGTACGACCAGCTGATGGCGGCGGGGATGGTAGTAGTAGGTGCCTGCAGGTATGCCCTCGACCCGGCCGGGCTTGACATGCACGTACACCTGGGTGGGATACAGTCCGCCGGGGGAAGGGTAGAGATAGCGCGGCTTGCCGTCGATCCGGAGCTGGTAGAGGCTCAGCATGAGGGCACTGAACTTCTCGTAGGGTACCGGTGCCAGCCCGAAACGGCGGTGGCTGTAGCGCTTGTCGAAGCGTGCCACGAGCTCGGCATCGTCCGGCTTGTGCAGGGCTATTGCCGGCTTGTCGTCTTCCCGGATGCCGGGTTGCGACTGCTTGAAGGCTTCGCGAAGCGCGGGGTCGCGCAAGGTCTCCAGAGAGTCGATGATGCGGCGCAGGTCGGAAGACACGCCGTCCACGGACTCCGGCGGGGCGGCCTCGGTGCTGTCCCCTTCGAGGTTGCTCTGGCAGTAGGCGGCAATGGCGTTGATGGACTGCAGGCGGAAGATCTCGTCCATGCGCGGGCGGAAGCCGTATTCCTGCTCGAGCAGGTTGCCGATGCGGACCATGTCGATGGAGTTGGCGCCCATCGACAGCAGGTTGGCATTGCGGTCGATGTTGTCCCTGCCCATCAGTTCACCGACAAAGGCGGACAGGCGGTCCTCGATCTCTGCCAGCCGACCGCTGCTCTCGGCCGCCGGCCCGGCCGCGGACGTTTCGGTCCAGGCCGGCAGCGAGCGCCGGTCGACCTTGCCGTTGGCCGTCAGTGGCAGGGCGTCCAGGGACACGAAACCGGTGGGGATCATGTATTCCGGAAGCCTGGTGGCCAGGTGGTCGCGCAGGGCGTTCGTGTCCGGCCGCGGCTCGCCGGTCGGTACGACATAGGCGACGAGGTGCGGCTTGCCGCGCTCGCCGACGGCCACGACGACGGCGTTGGCCACCTGTGGGTGGCGTTGCAGCGCTGCCTCGATCTCGCCGGTCTCGATGCGCTGGCCATTTATCTTGACCTGGAAGTCGGTGCGCCCGACGAACTCGATGTGTCCGGCGGGGGTGAAGCGGCCGAGGTCACCGGTGCGGTACAGGTGCTCACCGAGTCCGGGGTGGTCGATGAATTTTTCCCTGGTCTTTTCCTCATCCTGCCAGTAGCCCTTGGCGACGCCGATGCCGGCGCAGCACATCTCGCCCGCCACCCAGTCGGGGCAGGGCTGCAATGCCTGGTTGAGGATGTAGTAACGGGCATTGGCGATGGGCCTGCCATAGGGAATGCTGCGCCAGGCCGGATCGACCGACTCGACCGGGTACCAGATGTTCCACAACGTCGTCTCGGTCGGTCCGCCGGTGCTGATGAGCTGCGCCTGCGGCGCCAGGGCACGCAGGCGCTCGGGGAGGCTCAGCGGGATCCAGTCGCCGCCCAGGAAGGCGCAGCGAAGCGATGCGGGAATGGCATCGCGGCGGTTCCCGGCATACTCCAGCAGCATGCTCATCATGGCCGGTACCGAGTTCCAGACCGTCACCTGGTGCCGTACCAGCAGGGCCGACCAGTGGGCCGGGTCGCGGCGGTCGCGGGCGTCCGGCAGCACCAGGGTTCCACCGGCCGCGAGCAGGCCGAACAGGTCGTAGATCGACAGGTCGTGGTGCAGGGCGGCGACGCCGAGACCGATGTCGTCTGCGCCGATACCGAAGGTCTCGTTGGTGTAGAGCAGGGCGTTGACCACGCCGCGGTGGGCCAGCATCACGCCCTTGGGGCGGCCGGTAGAGCCGGAGGTGTAGATCACGTAGGCCAGGTCGTCGGGGGTCTGCAAGGTATCCGGAACCTCGTCCGGACAGGCGTCGGCGGCGTCACTGTCCACGCACAGGCGCTTCGGGCCGGCGGGCCAGTCGAAACGGGCATCCAGACGTTGCTGGGTCAGGATGACGCCGGCCTTGCTGTCCTCGATCAGGGTGTTGAGCCGCTCGCCCGGCTGATCGGGGTCCATGGGCGCGTAGGCGCCGCCGGCGAACAGCACGGCGTAGGCGGCGACGGCCTGCTCCCAGCCTTTTTCCATCACCACGGCCGTCAGCGTCCCCGGCTTCACGCCGAGTTCACGCAGCCGGTGCGCCCAGCGGCTCGCCATGGACAGCAGCTGGGTGTAGCTCAGCGTGCGTCGGGAGCTGATCACGGCCGGCTTGTCGGGGTGCCGGGCGGCGCTCTCCACCAGCAGTTCCTGCAGGCAGAGGTCCGGGATGTCGAACACCCGCGCGTTCATGGCCTGGCGGCGCGCCAGCTGCTCCCGGGGGACCAGGCTGCGCGCCATGTCGGGCCAGCTGGCCTGCCAGGTCGTCTCGTCGCTCGCCAGCCGTCGCAGCAGCGACAGGAAGGCATCGAACATGGCGTCCTGCATACCCTCCGGGAACAGTTCCTCCACCGTGTCCCAGTCGCACACCAGCTCGCCGTCCTGTTCGGAAATATGGTTGTCCAGCCACACCTGCGGCGTCTGGTTGATGGCATACACGACGTCACCGAGGGCGCGTGCGACGTTGGTCGCGTAGCCGTCGTTGCCGTCCGGATCCTGGGGCGAACCGGTGAAGACCACCGGCATCAGCGTGTTGCCGTCCGGGTTGCGGCGCGCCAGCTCGCGCAGCACGCTGACGCCGTTGTAGTAGGTGTGGTCGAGGTCTTCCCACAGGCGCTGCTGGATCATGCGCGCCCTTTCCGTGAAGCTGTCGCCCTGGCCGAGATCGACTTCCAGCAGGGAGAAGGAAGCGGCCTCGCCGACGATCTGGTTGGCCTGCGGGTGCAGCGGGAAGCGGTTGAACTGGGGGATGCTGAGGGTGAAGCGGGTGGAATTGCTCCACACGCCCAGTACGTGCGCATAGGCGGCCAGGACGATCACCGTGGGCGTCAGGCCGGCACCAGTGGCCAGTTCCCGTATCCGGCTCCAGGACGTCGCGTCCAGCCGTCCCTGACGGCGCACGAATCGGCCTTCCTCGGCTTCGGCCGGGCTGCGCGCCATGGGCAGCACCGGCGCCGGCGGCAGGGCGGGAAGGCGTTCCTTCCAGTAGCTCTCGGAACGCTTCCAGGCGCTCGACTCGGGCAGCCGCCGCTCGGCCAGCACGTAGTCCCGGAACGACAGTTCGAGCGGCGCCAGTGCAGCGTCGGGATCCTGGTACAGCTGCGACCATTCCCGGAACAGCACGGCCATGCTCCAGCCATCGATGATGAGGGCGTCGAAGCCGACGAACAGCCGCGTGCGGCCGCCGGGCAGCAGCGCCGCCTCGATGTTGAACAGCGGCCAGCGGCTGCTGTCCAGCACCTGGTGGGAAATGCGGTGGCGCAGCCGCTCGGTCTCCCTCCCGGCGGTGGCCTCGTCCAGGTCACGCAGATCGTGGACGGCAAAGCGATAGGGTTCCACCGTCTCGAGCACCTGTTGACTGCCGTCTTCCCGGAACACGGCGCGGAGCATGTCGTGGCGCGTTATCAGCCGTTGCCAGGCGGCGTTCAGGCGCGGCAGATCGAATACGTTCTCGATCTCCAGGTAGCTGTGGCCGGCGAAGGAACCGAGTTCGAACACGCCGCTGCGGCCGATCCAGTACGCCTGCTGAAGTTCCGTCAGGGGGAAGGGGGCGAAGCGGTTGCCGGGGTCGGGTGTCACCTTCGGCACTGTGGCCGCCGCGCCCTGGTCCGAGGCCGCCTTGCTGGCCAGTTTCTTTGCCAGTAGTGCGCGTTTCTCCGGGGACAGGCGGGCGAGGCGGTCCTGCAGGCTGCTGCTCATGGGGCGTATCGTTCCGTTTCTCGTTCAGGGATTGCGACGGGCATCGGCAGCGTCTTCGTCGGTCATGGTTTCGAGTTCTTCGAGCAACCGGTCGAGGTCTTCTTCGTCTGCGGACGCCAGAATGGTCTCGTCGATTGCAGCCGCCAGCGCGGCGAGCACCGGCGCGCGGAAGATGCTCTGCAGGGACAGGTCGGTGTGGAAGCTCTGCCTGACCAGGTGGACCACCTGGATCGCCGTCAGCGAATGGCCGCCCAGGTCGAAGAAATTGTCGTTGCCGCCGACCCGCGGCACGTCCAGCACCTGGGCCCAGATAGCGGCCAGGCGCGACTCGGTTTCGGTGGCCGGCGCCACGTAGCTGGCCCTGGAGACCCGTTCGTACTCCGGCGCCGGCAGGGCGCGGCGGTCGATCTTTCCGTTCGGCGTCAGCGGCATTTCATCGAGGCCGACGAAGACCGCCGGCACCATGAATTCCGGCAAGGCCTCGCGGAGCCAGGCTTTCAACGCGCCGGCGTCGATATCCCCGCCCGCCGCGGGCCGCAGGTAGGCGACCAGCCGCCTGTCGCCCGGCGAGTCCTCGCGCAGCAGCACGGCCGCTTCCCGCACCGAGGGGTGCTGCAGCAGCCGCGCCTCGATCTCGCCCGGCTCGATGCGGTAGCCGAGAATCTTCACCTGGTTGTCCATGCGGCCCAGATATTCCAGCACGCCGTCCTCGCGGTAGCGTACCCGGTCGCCGGTCCGGTACAGCCGGCTGGCGCCGCCGCCGAAGGGATCCGCGACGAAACGTTCCGCGGTCAATTCGTCACGCTTGTGGTAGCCGCGTACCACGCCGGGGCCGCCGATGTACAACTCGCCGGCCGCACCGCGCGGGACCGGCTGCATGCGGCCATCGAGCACGTACAGGCGGGTGTTGGCGATGGGCCGGCCGATGGGTACCGGCCCGTCGTTGTCGTCGATGTCGCAGGTGGTCGACCAGATGGTGGTCTCGGTGGGGCCGTACATATTGGTCACACGGCCGCCGACCAGGCCGGCCAGATCCCGCGCCAGCGGTTCGGGGAAGGCCTCGCCGCCCACCATCATCTGCCGCAGGCCGGCCAGGCATTCGCGCGTCTCCGGTTCTGCCACCAGCATGCTGGCCATGGACGGCGTGCATTGCAGATGGGTGACGCCGTGGCGCCGGAACAGGGCTGGCAGGCTGTAGTCTTCCCCGCCCGCGGCCTCTGCCTCCTGGCGGCAACCGAGGTCGCGCACTTCCTTGAGCCAGGGGAGGTGGGCGAGCACGGTGTCGGCGTCGGCGCCGAAATCGATGAGGCAGCCGATCTCGTCCACGCCGATTTCCTTGAGACGGTCGACCATGGCCAGGCAGCGCTCCGGCGTGCCGAACAGGCCGCTGGTTTCGTAGTAGCGCTCGAAGGCGAAGTCCAGCAACTCGTCGAGATCCCGTTCCGACATGTTCTCGAAGTATTCGTCCAGCGTCTGGCCGCTCTCCTCGGACAGCTTCTTGAAGGTGGGGAAGTTCCAGGCCGCCGCCTTGACCAGGAACACGGCACTCTTTAGATAGTTCTTCATGGGCCCGCGGGCGGCCTCCTTGACCTGCGCCTCGTCATCGCCGACCAGGGTGTGCAGCAGCAGCGTGACCTGGCCTTCTCCCGGGTGCCCGTGCTCGCGCCAGGCCGTGCGGTAGATGTCGATCTTCTCCGCCAGCTCCTCGACCGACTGGCCCAGCAGGTGGGTGAGTACGTTGGCGCCGGCCTCGGCGGCCTGGCGGTAGGTCTCCGGGTTGCCGGCCGTGGTGACCCAGACCGGCAGCTCCTCGCGGATGGGGCGGGGCAGGGTACGCACCTGCACCGGTTTGCCGGTGGCGCCGGGAAATTCGATGGTTTCGCCGCGCCACAGCCGCTTGACGATGTCGGCGCTCTCGAACATGACGTCCTTGGCGTTCTCGAAGGCTTCCGGCCGGATCACGAAGTCGTTGGGCTGCCAGCCGGCCGCCACGGCGATGCCGACGCGGCCGTTGGACAGGTTGTCGACCACCGCCCATTCCTCGGCCACACGGATGGGGCTGTGCAGGGGCAGCACGCAGCTGCCGGCGCGCAATTCGATATGCTCGGTGATGGTGGCCAGCGCGGCGCTGGTGACCGAGGGGTTGGGGTAGAGGCCGCCAAAGGACTGGAAGTGGCGCTCCGGCGTCCACACGGCGCTGAAGCCGTTGCGGTCGCCAAAGCGGGCGCTCTCCAGCAGGAGCCGGTATTTGTCGTTGTCGTACTGGGCATCGTCGCTGGCCACGTTCCAGTAGAACAGGCTGAAATCCATGTTGCGGTCGGGATGGCGGCTGCGCAGCCGGCGGGCCGTGCTGCGGCCGCTGTCGGAGTACAACACCACGTGGAAGCCGCGCGTCAGCGTCCACAAGAGTTCCAGCACCGAGATGTCGAAGGAGATGCTGGTGACCGCCAGCCAGGTGTCGTCGCCGCCGCGCTCCAGGCGTTCGTCCATACCGGCGAAGAAGCTCACCACGTTGCGGTGTTCCACCATCACGCCCTTGGGCTTGCCGGTGGAACCCGAGGTGTAGATGGTATAGGCAAGATTGTCGGGGCCGACCGCCGTGGCCGGGTTGCCTTCCGGCCGGCCGTCGAGGGCGGCAGCTTCCTCGTCCAGCAGCAGCACGGTGACATCCAGATCGGCGGTCAGGGGGGCGTGGCGGGCGTGGCCGAGCACGGCGCGCACCTCGCCGTCCCCGATCATGTAGCGAATGCGGCTCGCCGGGTAGCCCGGATCCAGCGGCAGGTAGGCGGCGCCGGCCTTCAGTGTGGCGAGCATGGCCACCACCATGTCGGTCGACCGGTCGAGCAATATGCCGACCCGCGAATCGGGCTCCACGCCCAGCTCCAGCAGCCGGTGGGCCAGCCGGTTGGCGCGTTCGTTCAATTGCCGGTAGCTCAGTCGCTCGTCCTGGAAGGAAAGCGCAGGGGCATCCGGCTGTGCTGCCGCCCGGGCCTCGAACAGGTGGTGGATGCAGGCCCGGTCGTCGAACGGCGCGGCGGTCTCGTTCCAGCTCCCCAGCAGGGTCAGTTTCTCGGCCGCGGGTACGATCTCCAGGTCGCCGACCGGCGTGTCCGGCCGGGCGGCCAGATCGCCGAGCAGGGTGTCCAGTTGCTGCTGCATGCGCTGGACCGCCGCGGCCGGCAGCCGCGCCGGCCGGTAGTGCCAGCGGCAG
>JALSRI010000140.1 GCA_026984835.1 Thiohalobacter sp.
CGCTGCGCGGGAGGCTGCGCGAGGCGGGCTGGTTCGCCGCACGCGGCCTGGCCGATCCCAACCTGGCCGGGCTGCTCGACCTGGTGGCGCTGGGCACGGTGGCCGACGTGGTGCCGCTGGACCACAACAACCGTATCCTGGTGCAGCAAGGCCTGGCGCGCATCCGCGCCGGCCGCTGCCGGCCCGGTATCCTGGCCCTCGTCGAGGTGGCGGGCCGCAACCCCGCGCGGCTGGTGGCGGCCGACCTCGGCTTCGCGATCGGGCCGCGGCTCAACGCCGCCGGCCGCCTCGACGACATGTCCATTGGCATCGCCTGCCTGCTGGCGGCGGACGCCGGCCGGGCGCGCGAACTGGCCGCGCAGCTCGACGCCCTGAACCGCGAACGCCGCGAGATCGAGGCGGACATGAAAGAGGACGCGCTGCGCGCCATCGACGCCCTGCGGCTCGATGTCGCTGATCTCCCCTACGGCCTGTGCCTGTACGACCCGGGTTGGCACCAGGGCGTCATCGGCATCCTCGCCTCGCGCATCAAGGAGCGATTCCACCGGCCGGTGGTGGCCTTCGCCGATGCCGGCGACGGCGAACTGAAGGGCTCGGCGCGCTCGGTGCCGGGCCTGCACATCCGCGACGTGCTGGACGCCGTGGCGGCCACCCATCCCGGCCTGCTCAGCAAGTTCGGCGGCCACGCCATGGCCGCCGGCATGACACTGGAGGCGGCGCGGCTCGAGGATTTCCGCGCCGCCTTCGATGCCGAGGTGCGGCGGGAACTGAACGGCCGGCCGCTGGACGACCACCTGGACTCGGACGGCGAGCTGGCCGCCGACGAGTTCAGCCTGGAGGTGGCGGAGTTGCTGCGCAACGCGGGTCCCTGGGGACAGGGGTTTCCGGAGCCGCTGTTCGACGGGCTGTTCGAGGTGGTGAGCAGCCGGGTGGTGGGGGAGAGGCACCTCAAGTTCAGCGTGCGCCCGCCGGATTCGCGGCGGGTGCTGGACGCCATCGCTTTCAACCAGGGCGGCCATCACCCGCTGGCGGCAGGCGCGCGGCTGCGGCTGGCCTACCGGCTGGACGTCAACGAGTACCGGGGCGTGCGCAGCCTGCAACTGGTGGTGGAATACCTGGAACCCCTGGCTGGCTGAAAGGGGGAGGCGAGCCCGGATGCCGGAGATCGAAGTCACCCTGAACATCCCCGCCGACCGCCTGCAGGCCTATTACCGCGACGGCGTGCAGACGGTGCTGGCGCTGGCCAGCGACGGCCGCCGGGTGCAGTTCCCGGTGGCGTCGTTGCGTCCCTTCGTTTCGCACGGTGGCGTCAGCGGTTGTTTCGTGCTGCCGACCGACAGTCGCAACAAATTGATCGAGATTCGCCGGAAGTCTTTCTAAGCCACTGAGAACAGGTTTGTTTTGCGCCGGTCGCTGGATTCCTTCTAGGGATGCCGGTATCATGCGCCGCTTGCCGAATCATTGCCGCACGCGAGTCGAACCATGCTGGAAACCAACCCCATCCGATCCCGTATCAAGGACCTGCAAGGGCGCGCCGAGGCCCTTAGGGGGTATCTTTGACTACGACAACAAGCAGGAACGGCTGACCGAGGTTCGCCGCGAGCTGGAAGACCCGGAGGTCTGGAACGAGCCGGAGCGCGCCCAGGCGCTGGGGCAGGAGCGCGCCCGCCTGGAGGAAGTGGTCGATACCCTGGGCGGACTCCAGCAGAGCCTGGCGGACGCCGGAGAACTGGTCGAACTGGCCGCCGAGGAAGGCGACGAGGAGACCCTGGCCTCGGTGGAGGCCGATCTCGCCGACATGGAGAAACGGGTGGCGGCGCTGGAGTTCCGGCGCATGTTCTCGGGCGAGATGGACGAGGCCAACGCCTTCGTCGACATCCAGGCCGGTTCCGGCGGCACCGAGGCGCAGGACTGGGCCGAGATGCTGCTGCGCATGTACCTGCGCTGGGCCGAGCGCCACGGCTTCAAGACCGAGCTGATCGAGGTGTCGCCGGGCGAGGTGGCCGGCATCAAGAGCGCCACCATCCGGGTCGAGGGGCCCTATGCCTTCGGCTGGTTGCGCACCGAGACCGGCGTGCACCGGCTGGTGCGCAAGTCGCCGTTCGATTCCGGCAACCGCCGCCACACCTCGTTCGCGGCGGTGTTCGTGTCGCCGGAAGTGGACGAGGACATCGACATCGACATCAACCCGGCCGACCTGCGCATCGACGTCTACCGCGCCAGCGGCGCCGGCGGCCAGCACGTCAACCGGACGGAGTCGGCGGTGCGCATCACCCATATCCCGACCGGCATCGTGGTGCAGTGCCAGAACGACCGTTCCCAGCACAAGAACCGCGCCACCGCCATGAAACAGCTCAAGGCCAGGCTCTACGAGCTGGAGATGCAGAAGCGCCGCGCCGACCAGCAGGCGCTGGAGGACACCAAGTCCGACATCGGCTGGGGCAGCCAGATCCGCTCCTACGTCCTCGACCAGTCGCGCATCAAGGACCTGCGCACCGGCGTCGAGGTCGGCAACACCCAGGCGGTGCTGGACGGCGACCTGGATCCGTTCATCGAAGCCAGCCTGAAGAGCGGGCTGTGAACAATTTTATCGGGTTCCAATCGAGCGCAAAGGCGCGGAGCGCGCAAAGGACGCCAAGGAAAACACCGGCAAACACGCCTTTGCGATCCCTTGCGTTCGATTGACCACTACGGAGTCAGACCAGGACCATGACCGAACAAGACGAGAATGCACTCATCGCCCAGCGCCGCGCCAAGCTCAAGGCGCTGCGCGAGGAGGGCTTTGCCTTTCCCAACGATTTCCGCCGCAACGTGGTGGCCGGCGAGCTGCACGCCGAATACGACGACAAGACCGCGGAGGAGCTGGAAGCCGAACCACGGCGGGTCAGCGTGGCCGGGCGCATGATGCTCAAGCGGGTCATGGGCAAGCTCAGCTTTGCCACCCTGCAGGACATGTCCGGCCGCATCCAGTTGTGGGTCGAGCGCGATGCGTTGCCCGAAGGCGTCTATGCGCAATTCAAGAACTGGGACATCGGCGACATCATCGGCGCCGAGGGTGTGCTGACCAAGACGAAGAAGGGCGAGTTGTCGGTGAAGGTGGACAACATCCGGCTGCTCACCAAGGCGCTGCGGCCGCTGCCGGAGAAGTTCAAGGGGCTGACCGACACCGAGGCGCGCTACCGGCAGCGCTATCTCGACCTGATCATGAACGAGGTCACGCGCGAGACCTTCCGCACCCGCACCCGCATCATCGATCACCTGCGCCGTTTCCTGGCCGATCGCGGCTTCCTGGAGGTGGAGACACCCATGATGCAGGTCATCCCCGGCGGCGCCACGGCGAAGCCCTTCACCACCTACCACAATGCCCTGGACATGGAGCTTTTCCTGCGCATCGCGCCGGAGTTGTATCTCAAGCGCCTGGTGGTCGGCGGGTTCGAGAAGGTGTTCGAGATCAACCGCAACTTCCGCAACGAAGGGCTGTCGACGCGCCACAACCCCGAGTTCACCATGCTGGAGTTCTACGAGGCCTACGCCGATTACCGCGACCTCATGGATCTGACCGAGTTGATGCTGCGCGACGTGGCGGAGAAGGTGCTGGGCCGGACGCTGGTCGACTACCAGGGCGAGCAGTACGACTTCGGCAAGCCCTTTGCGCGCATGACGGTGCGTGAGTCCATCCTGCATTTCAACCCGGAGCTCACGGCCGAAGACATCGACGACCTGCAGCGCGCCCGCGCTGTCGCCGGGCGCCTGGACATTCCCCTCAAGGAGGGTTACGGCCTGGGCAAGGTGCAGATCGAGATCTTCGAGAAGACCGTCGAGCATCGCCTCAAGGACCCGACCTTCATCACCGCCTATCCCACCGAGGTGTCGCCGCTGGCCCGGCGCAACGACGAGGATCCTTTCGTCACCGACCGCTTCGAGTTCTTCGTCGGCGGCCGCGAGATCGCCAACGGCTTCTCCGAGCTCAACGACGCCGAGGACCAGGCGGAGCGCTTCCGCAGGCAGGTGCAGGAGAAGGAGGCGGGCGACGAGGAGGCGATGTATTTCGACGAGGACTATATCCGCGCCCTTGAGCACGGCATGCCGCCGACCGCGGGCGAGGGCATCGGCATCGACCGGCTGGTGATGCTGTTCACGGACTCACCCTCCATCCGCGACGTGCTGCTGTTCCCGCACCTGCGTCAATAGGCTTCTTTTTCCTCGCTCACCCTGCGCACCGGCCAGGGCGAGTTGCCGAGGAATTCCATGAAGCGCTCCGGCGCCAGTGGCCGGCTGACCAGGTAGCCCTGCACCTGGTCGCAGCCGGTCATGCGGATGGCGTCCAGCACCTCGTCGGTCTCCACGCCTTCTCCCACCACCTTGAGCCCGAGGTTGTGGGCCAGGTCGACCGTGGAGCGCACGATGGTGGCATCGTCGGCGTCGCTGGTCATGCCGCGCACGAAGGACCGGTCGATCTTGAGTTGGTGGACCGGCAGCTTCTTGAGGTAACTGAGGGACGAATAGCCGGTGCCGAAATCGTCGATGGACAGGTGGATGTCCATGCCCGACAGCCGGGTGAGCACGTCCATGGTGAATTCGGGGTCGCTCATGATGGCGCTTTCCGTGATCTCCAGCGTCAGGCGCGACGCCGGAACGCCGTGCACGACCAGCAGGTCGGCGATCTGGTCCGGCAGGTGCGGGTCACGCAGGTTGTGCATGGACAGGTTGACCGCCACGCTGATGTCGTGGCCGGCCTGGTGACAGTGCGCGCACGCGACAATGGCCTTTTCCAGGATCTGCAGTGCGAAGGGCCGGATCAGGCCGGTCTTCTCCAGCACCGGTACGAACTCGTCCGGCGGCACCGGGCCGCTCTGCGGGTGCACCCAGCGCGCCAGCGCCTCGGCGCCGACGATGCGGTCGCTGACGAGATCCAGCTTCGGCTGCAGGGCGATCTCCATCTGTTTCTTCTGCAGCGCCTCGCGCAGTTCACCGAGCAGGGCCAGGCGGTTGGGGTTGTTGGCATCCTGGCTGTCGTCGTAGACGCAGTAGGCTTCCTTGTTGCGCTTGGCCACGTACATGGCGACGTCGGCGCACTTGAGCAGGGTGGCCGGTTCGTTGCCGTGCTCGGGGTACAGGGCGATGCCCATGCTGGCGCCGATCGAAAAGCTGGTGCCCTCGATGCCGATGGGCGACTCCAGCGCCGCCTGCAACTTGTCCGCCACCACGATGGCGGCCTCGGCGCCGGCTCCCGGCACGACCACCGCGAACTCGTCGCCGCCCAACCGCCCGAGCGTATCCAGCTCGCGCAGGGCATGATGGAAGCGCTTGCCGACGCAGATCAGGAGCTGGTCGCCGACATGGTGGCCGAGGGTGTCGTTGACCTCCTTGAAATGATCCAGGTCGATCATGATCAGCGCCAGCGGTTCCTCGCCGCGCCGCGCCGCCAGGATGCCCTGTTGCAGGCGGTCCTGGATCAGGGTGCGGTTGGGAAGGTTGGTGAGCGGGTCGTGGACTGCCAGGTGCTGCAGTTCCTCGTTGGTGCGGGTGAGTCGCTCGTTGGCTTTCTCCAGCTGTTGCTGCAACAGCCGGGTGCGTTCTGTGGTCTCCGCCAGCTCGCTGAAGAACTGCGCGTTCTCGATGGCGATGCTGACCTGGCCGGCGAACAGGGTGAGCAGTTCCAGGTCGCGCGCCGTGAATTCGCCGCCGCCGCGCTTGTTGATGCCGGCGATACCGCCCAGGAACTGGCGCTTGCCGGTCAGCGGCACCATGATCAAGGAGCCGGCCTTCTTTTCCCACAGGTTGCGTTCGTTGTCGGACAGTTCTTCGAGCGCACCGCGCCACCAGGGGCGGCGGTGGCGCAGCACCCAGCCGCAGATGCCGACGTCGATGGGGAGGGTCTCGCCCAGCAGCTCGCCGGCATGGGCGCCGATGGCGGCACGGTAGGTATAGGAACGGCTGTCCGGAGACAGGATCGCGATATGGACGGTCTCGGCGTCGATCAGCCCGTGGGCCAGCTTCACCACCCGGTCGAACACGCGCTGCAGATCGTACTCGCTGCTGGCGAGTTCGTTGATTTCCTTCAGCAGCGCGATTTCCAGCTCGCGCTGCTGCAGTTGCTCCCGAAGGTCGGTCGGATCAGCCGGTTGCCCTGAGGCGGCCGCCATTGATTACTCCCCGGACTCCATTGCCCGACTAGGTGGAATCCCCTGTCTGTCGTTTCAAGTCCAATCGGCGTTTTCAGCGGGGGCTTGAATCCTTACCGCACCCTGATGATATATGATATGACAAATAGTCTATAACATATTGTAATATATGTAATTATGCAAACATGCCCTGGACTTCCTCGATTTCTTCCCGGCGATCGGTGAGCTCGATCTCATGCACGTCGTCGGCCAGGCCCAGCCGGGCGAAGGCCGGCACGCTGCTCCAGTCGCAGTCGGCCAGCGGATGGCTGCTGTCCAGGCGCGCCTGCAGGTTGGCGACCTGCACCACGTCGATCAGATCGGCCGGACCGTCGTGGCTGCGCTGCAGGTTCTCGTGTTCCGCCGCCACGGCCACCAGGCTGGCGGGAAATTTCCAGTGGCGCAGTATGGCGGCGCCGATGCAGCCGTGCAATTCCCCGATCAGGTCGTCGAGCAGGACGGTGTCCTCCAGCAGTTCGTCGCGTTCCTCGGCGCGGTACAGGATGGGCAGCACGCCGATGTCGTGCAGCAGGCCGGCCAGCATGGCCTGGTCGGGTGCAACCCGGGTGAACTGGGCCGCCAGGGCCCGGGCGATGGCCGCCACCTGTACGCTGTGCTCCCAGACGCCGCGCAGGCGCTGGTCCACGGCGTCGCTGGTGGCCTGGAACATCTGTTTCATGACCTGGCTGGTGACCAGGCTGCGCACCAGGCTGTTGCCCAGCCGCGAGACCACCATGGGCAGACGGTCTATCTCGTTGCGGCCCCGGTACAGTGGCGAGTTGGCGACCTGGATGAGGCGCGCCGACAGGGCGGCGTCCATGGCGATGATTTCGGCAATGCGGTTGGCGGTGGCATTTTCGTCCTCGACGGCGTCGCGCACCCGCAGTGCGACCTCGGGCAGGGTGGGGAGCTGCAGCTCGCCGCTTTCGAGGTCACGGATCAATTCTTCGACAAAGATCTTTCTGGCTTCCATCGGCGGCTCCGTAGCTGGGTTTCGCCGTCGTATTAGCGGCGCAGCGGGCGTCGACTGAAGCGGTCGCCATCCTGTCACACAGCGTTCCGGCAAGGCCCCGGGCGACTCCTCGACGATGCACCATCACGGGTCACCGGACCGGACCCCAAAAGTTGGCGCAAAACCTGATGAAGTGCTTGAAGAAGGCTTGCCAACAAAATGTTATTCATCAGGAAAGGGATAGGGCAGATGACCCACTTCCAGTGCCGGACCCTGGCCGTCGCCGACATGCAGATCGCCCCCCCCTTCGGCGCTGTCGATCTGGATCACCGCCAGCAGCTCGAAGCCGCCGTCGGGATGCGGTGCCGCAGAAACCACCTTGCCGACGCTCTGGCGGTCGTCGTCGGCGCGGAAGATGTCGTCGCCCGGCCGCGGTCGCCGGCTGCCGCCGACGTGGCAGCGGTACATGCGTCGCTTGAGCTTGCCCAGGTACTGCATGCGCGCCACCACTTCCTGGCCGGGATAGCAGCCCTTGCGGAAGCTGACACCGTCGACCAGTTGCAGGTTGACCATCTGCGGCACGAAGGCCTCGCTGGTCTGCGGGTAGATGACCGGCACCCCGGCCTGGATGTCCTGCAGCTCCCAGGCGTCGCGGCCGATGGGTGCGCAGCGCACGTTGAGCTTGTCCCAGATGGCGGCGGCCCTGCCCACGCTGGTGAATATTTCATAGCTGGGATGTACGCCGGGCACACGGATGACGATGCAGTCGTGGTCGGCCACCATCTCGTCGACGTCGGCCGGCAGGGAGCCCGCTGCGGCGGCCAGTTCCTCCTCGGCATCCGGGCCGGCGACGCCCAGGTGCACGAAGGTGTCGCTGGCTTCCTCGAGGTTGACCCGGGAGCGCAGTACGAACATGCGCAGCCGCGACAGCAGTGCTTCGGTCATACTGGCCGGCAGCGACAGGTAGTAGCTGTCGCCGTGACGGAAGATGCGAAAGTCGGCCAGCAGCCGGCCCTTGGCGTTGCACAGACCGCTGAACTGGCTGTGGCTCTCGTCCACCTCGCGCAGGTCGTTGGTGAACTGCGCCTGCAGGAACTCGGCGGCGTCCTCGCCGTGCACCGACACCAGGCCGTAGTGCGAGAGATCGGCGAAGGCGGTGCCGGTCAGGGCCACGCTCAGCTCGCGCCGCGGATTGCCGTAGTGCACCACGCCCAGTTCGTCGAACTCGGCCCCGGCGTTGCGCAGGAAGTCTTTCCAGTCGGGTATCATGGCTCGTGCGTCACCTCGAAAGGGGGAGACCGGAATGGTAGACACTCAGGCTGCGGGTGTCACCCTGCAATCGGTGCGGGGAAGGGCGGCGCACGTTGAACCCCGGCGCGGTCTGGTGGTATAAACGGCAAAAGACAGGGCATGTCGTTCCACATGGTCACAGACAAACCAGCGCCGAAGTTTCTCAACCTGCTGCAGATCCGCCTGCCGCCGGGCGGGGTGACCTCCATCGCCCACCGCGTCTCCGGTGTGTTCCTGTTCTTCACGATTCCCTTCGCGGCCTGGCTGTTCGACCTGTCGCTGCGCGACACCGGCGGTTACCGGCAGGTGCTGGACTGGCTGCACACGCCGCTGCTGCGGCTGGTCGCGGCCCTGCTGGTGTGGTCTCTCGCCCATCATCTGCTGGCCGGCCTGCGGCATCTGCTTCTGGACGTCGGCATCGGTGTCGAGCGGCTGCCGGCGCGGCGTTCCGCGCAACTGGTCAACTTCGCCGCACTGGGGTTCGCCGCCCTGTACCTGGCAGCACTGGCATGACCCGTGCGGCGCAGGGACTGCGCGCCTGGCTGTTGCAGCGGTTCACCGCCCTCTATCTGGCGGCTTTCCTCGTCTACGCCGTCGCCCGCCTGTTGCTGACGCCGCCGGCCGGCTACGATCAGTGGCTGGCCTGGATGGGCCAGCCGCTGACCGGCGTGGCGCTCACCCTGTTCGTCGCGGCGCTGGCGCTGCACGCCTGGGTCGGAATACGTGACGTCCTCATCGACTACGTGCATGCCGTGTGGCTGCGCCTGTCGCTGATGGCGGTGGTGGCCCTGCTGCTGCTGGGCAGCGGCCTGTGGGTGACGCGCGCGCTGCTGCTGGCGGCCATGCGCGCCGCGCAGGTGGGCGCATGACGCTGGCGCGGCGCCGTTTCGACACCCTCATCATCGGCGCCGGCGGCGGCGGGCTGCGCGCCGCCCTGCAGCTTGCGCAGGCGGACGCGCGGGTGGCGGTGGTGTCGAAGGTGTTCCCGACCCGCTCCCACACCGTGGCCGCCCAGGGCGGCGTCAACGCCGCGCTCGCCAACGTGCTGCCCGACAACTGGCACTGGCACATGTTCGACACCGTCAAGGGCAGCGACTACCTCGGCGACCAGGACGCCATCGAGTACATGTGCCGCGCCGCCCCCCGGGTGGTGTACGAACTGGAGCACTTCGGCGTGCCGTTCTCGCGGCTGGAGTCCGGTCGCATCTACCAGCGCGCCTTCGGCGGCCAGAGCCGCGACTTCGGCGGCGAACAGGCGGTGCGAACCTGTGCGGCCGCCGACCGTACCGGCCACGCCATCCTGCACTCCCTGTACCAGCAGAACATCCGCGCCCGCACCCACTTCTTCGACGAATATTTCGCCATCGACCTGGTGAAGGACGACGAAGGCTATTTCCTGGGCGCCCTGGCGGTGGACATCGCCAGCGGCGAGCCCCTGCTCATCGAGGCCAAGACCACGATTCTGGCCACCGGCGGCGCCGGCCAGTTGTTTCGCACCAACACCAATGCGCTCATCAACACCGGCGACGGCATGGCCATGGCGCTGCGCGCCGGCATTCCGCTGCAGGACATGGAGTTCTTCCAGTTCCATCCCACCGGTATCGCCGGCAAGGGCATGCTCATCACCGAGGGGGCGCGCGGCGAGGGCGGCTACCTGGTCAACGCCGACGGCGAACGCTTCATGGAGCGCTACGCGCCCAACGCCAGGGACCTGGCCAGCCGCGACGTGGTCAGCCGCGCCATCGCCACCGAGGTGCGGGAGGGCCGCGGCGTCGGCCCCAACAGGGACCACGTGCTGCTGAAGCTCGACCACCTGGGCGCCGACATCGTCAGGAAACGCCTGCCCGGCATCCGTGACATGGCGCTGACCTTCCTGCACATCGACCCGGCCGAGACACCCATCCCCGTCTATCCTACCGCCCACTACACGATGGGCGGCATTCCCACCGATCGTCACGGCCAGGTGGTGGTGCCGGTGGCGCAGGGCGCCGAGGAGCCGGTGCCGGGCCTGTACGCGGTGGGGGAATGCGCCTGCGTGTCGGTGCACGGCGCCAACCGCCTGGGCGGCAATTCGCTGCTGGACATCCTGGTGTTCGGCCGCGCGGCAGCCAACCATGTCATCGCGCAGTTGGGCGAACAGCGTTACCACCGGCAGATGCCGGAACGGGCGGCCGAGCCGGCGCTCGCGCGGCTGGCGCGCTGGGAGCGGCCGGGGCAGGGCGAGTCGGTCGGCGCGCTGCGCGACGAGCTGGCGCGCGTCATGGAAGACCATTGCGGCGTGTTCCGCAACGAGGACGTGCTGCGCGAGGGCCTGGACAAGGTGCGCACGCTGCGCGAGCGCCTGCAGCGGGCCGGCATCGACGATCACAGCCGGGTGTTCAACACCGCCCGCATGGAGGCGCTGGAACTGGAGAACCTGATGGACATCGCCGTGGCCACCGTCACCTCGGCGCTGGCCCGCACCGAGAGCCGTGGCGCCCACTCGCGCATCGACTACCCGGAGCGCGACGACCAGCGCTGGCTCAGGCACAGCCTCTACAACGGCGCCGACGGCAGCATGGACTACAAGCCGGTGCGCATGAAACCGCTGACGGTGGAGACTTTCCCGCCGAAGCCGCGTACCTACTGAGGGTGCAGTCATGAAATTCTCCATCTACCGCTACGACCCGGACCAGGACGACAAGCCCTACATGCGCGACTACGTGCTCGACGACGCCAGGATCGAGCCCGGCATGATGCTGCTCGACGCGCTGTTGCTGCTCAAGGCGCAGGACGAGACGCTCAGTTTCCGCCGTTCCTGCGGCGAGGGCGTGTGCGGTTCGGACGGCATGAACATCAACGGCCGAAACGGCCTGGCCTGCGTCACGCCGCTCAAGAATCTCGCGCAGCCGGTCAAGCTCAGGCCGCTGCCCGGCCTGCCGGTGATCCGCGACCTGGTGGTGGACCTGGCGCAGTTCTACAGCCAGTACCGGGCCGCGCGGCCCTGGCTGATCAACGACGAGCCCTGCCCGGAAGTCGAGCGCCTGCAGACGCCGGCCGAGCGCGAGCGCCTCGACGGCCTCTACGAATGCATCCTGTGCGCCTGCTGCTCGACGGCCTGCCCGTCGTTCTGGTGGAACCCGGACAAGTTCCTGGGGCCGGCGGCGCTGCTGCAGAGCTGGCGTTTCCTGGCCGACAGCCGCGACCGCGCCACCGAGGAACGGCTGGACGGGCTGGAAGGGCCGTTCCGGCTGTTCCGCTGCCATACCATCATGAACTGCGTGGACGTCTGTCCCAAGGGGCTCAACCCGACTCGCGCCATCGGCCACATCAAGGAGCTGATGGTCAAGCGCTCGCTGTGAGTACGGATGCCACGCTGTCGCGGCTGCGCTGGAAATGCCGGCGCGGCATGCGCGAACTGGACCTGCTGCTGCTGGCTTTCCTGGAGCGCGGCTACGCTGCCCTGGACGCCGGCGGCCGCGCCTGTTTCGAACGCCTGGTGGAATACCCCGACCAGGTCCTGCTGGAACTGCTCATGGGCCACATGGCCCCCGCGGACAGGGATGTCGCACAACTCGTGGAACGGATTCGCGCCTGCGCTGCGGCTTGACTGGCGGCCCTCGCGTACCCTGGGCCGGCTGCTGTAT
>JALSRI010000141.1 GCA_026984835.1 Thiohalobacter sp.
AATCAATGGGGTCAGACTCGATTGATTTCTGCGTCGGGAGCTGGTGACTTACCCCAGCGAATCAATCGAGTCTGACCCCATTGATCCATTGCGCTATAATCCCGGGCCATTTACGGCAAAAAACCCGGAAGAACCCGACCCGCCCCCATGGAAAAAACCTACGACCCCCACGCCATCGAACAGCGCTGGTACCAGACCTGGGAGAACAACGGCTACTTCGAGCCCGGCGGCGAGGGCCGGCCCTTCTGCATCATGATCCCGCCGCCCAACGTCACCGGCAGCCTGCACATGGGCCACGCCTTCCAGGACACCCTGATGGACGCCCTGGTGCGCTGCCACCGCATGCGCGGCGACAACACCCTGTGGCAGGCCGGCACCGACCACGCCGGCATCGCCACCCAGATGGTGGTGGAGCGCCAGCTCGAAGCCGAGGGCAAGACCCGCCACGACCTGGGCCGCGACGCCTTCATCGAGCGGGTGTGGGAATGGAAGAAGACCTCCGGCGGCCACATCACCCGCCAGCTTCGCCGCATGGGCGCCTCGCTGGACTGGAAGCACGAACGCTTCACCATGGACGAAGGCCTGTCGGAAGCCGTGCGCGAGGTGTTCGTGCGCCTCTACGAGGAGGGTCTGATCTACCGCGGCAAGCGGCTGGTCAACTGGGACCCGGTGCTGCACACCGCCGTGTCCGACCTGGAAGTGCTGTCGGAGGAAGAGAACGGCCACCTTTGGCACATGCGCTACCCGCTGTCCAACGGCACCGGCCACCTGGTGGTCGCCACCACCCGCCCGGAGACGATGCTGGGTGACTGCGCCGTGGCCGTGCACCCCGGCGACGAACGCTACAGCCACCTGCTGGGCGAGTTCGTCGAGCTGCCGCTCACCGGGCGGCGCATCCCGGTCATCGCCGACGACTACGTGGATCCCGAGTTCGGCACCGGCTGCGTCAAGATCACCCCGGCGCACGACAACAACGACTACCAGGTGTGGCTGCGTCACCGCGACGAAAAGGCCATCGCCGAGCAGCCGCACGGCGGGCTGATCAACCTCTTCACGCCGGATGCGTCCATCCGCGCCAACGAGAGCGGCGAGGGCGAGCTGATCCCGGAAGCCTACGTCGGGCTGGACCGCTTCGCCGCCCGCGAGCGCATCGTCGCCGACCTGGAATCCCGCGGCCTGCTGGAGAAGACCGAGGACCACAAGCTCATGGTGCCGCGCGGCGACCGCTCCGGCGCCGTCATCGAGCCCTTCCTCACCGACCAGTGGTACGTCAAGGTGGAGCCGCTGGCGAAACCGGCCATCGAGGCGGTGGAGACCGGCGCCATCCGCTTCGTGCCCGACAACTGGAAGAACACCTACTTCGAATGGATGCGCAACATCCAGGACTGGTGCATCTCGCGCCAGATCTGGTGGGGGCACCGCATCCCGGCCTGGTACGACGCCGAGGGCAACGTCTATGTGGGTCGCTCCGAGCAGGAAGTGCGCGAACGCCACGGCCTGGCGCCCGACTACCCGCTGAACCAGGACGAGGACGTGCTCGACACCTGGTTCAGCTCGGCGCTGTGGCCCTTCTCCACCCTGGGCTGGCCGCAGCGTACCGGGCGGCTCGAGACCTTCTACCCCACCAGCGTGCTGGTCACCGGCTTCGACATCATCTTCTTCTGGGTGGCGCGCATGATCATGATGGGGCTGAAGTTCATGGACGACGTGCCATTCCGCGACGTCTACATCCACGGCCTGGTGCGCGACGCCCACGGCCAGAAGATGTCCAAGTCCAAGGGCAACGTGCTCGACCCCATCGACCTCATCGACGGCATCAGCCTGGAAGCGCTGGTGGAAAAGCGCACCAGCGGCATGATGCAGCCGCACCTGGCGGAGAAGATCGCGAAGCAGACGCGCAGGGACTTCCCGAACGGCATTCCCTCGTTCGGCACCGACGCCCTGCGCTTCACCTTCGCCGCCATGGCCTCCACCGGCCGCGACATCAACTTCGATCTCAACCGCATCGAGGGCTACCGCAACTTCTGCAACAAGCTGTGGAACGCGGCCCGTTACGTGCTCATGAACACCGAGGGCCGGGACTGCGGCACGGCCGGCGGCGAAGTGGAACTGTCCGGCGCCGACCGCTGGATCCTGGGCCGCCTGCGCCAGGCCACCGGACAGGTCAACGAGGCCATCGACGCCTACCGCCTGGACCACGCCGCCCAGGCCATCTACAGCTTCGTCTGGGACGAGTACTGCGACTGGTACCTGGAGCTGTCCAAGCCGGTGCTGACCGGCCAGGCCAGTTCCGACGCCGCGCGGCGCGGCACCCGCCGCACCCTGGTGCAGGTGCTGGAGTCGCTGCTGCGCCTGGCCCACCCCGTCATCCCCTTCATCACCGAGGAGATCTGGCAGCGCGTGGCGCCCCTGGCCGGCCGCGCCGGTGACACCATCATGCTGGCGCCCTACCCGCGGCCCGGCGACTACCCGGCCGACGCGCAGGCCAGCGCGGAAATGGACTGGGTGAAGCAGTTCGTGCTGGGCGTGCGCAAGATCCGCAGCGGCATGAACATCGAGCCGCGCAAACCGCTGCCGGTACTGTTGCAGAACGGTTCCCGCGAGGACGCCGAACGCCTGGAACGCAACCGCCACTACATCGAATCACTGGCGCGCGTCGAGTCCATCACCTGGCTGGATAACGAGGACGCGCCGGAATCCGCCACCGCCCTGGTCGGCGACATGAAGGTGCTCATCCCCATGGCCGGGCTGATCGACAAGGACGCCGAGCTGGCGCGGCTGCGCAAGGAACTGGACCGCAAGCAGGCCGAGCTGGATCGCACCGAGAAGAAGCTGGCCAACGACAGCTTCGTGGCCAGGGCGCCGGCCGCGGTGGTGGAGAAGGAAAGGGCCAAGGCCGAAGCCCTGCGCGCGACACTCGCCGGCCTGTGCGAGCAATTCGAGCGCATCGCGGCCATCTGACCACCGCGCGGCCGCGGCGCGGGGCAACGATCAGGGCGAGGGACCCCAGCGCACGGCCAGGTAGCCGACCGGCGCATGGCCGGCACCCCCCTCGCCTTGCAGCAGCCGGTCGGTGGTCAGCAGCACCAGCCAGGCCGCGTCCTTGTCCTGGATGTTCACCTCGCCCTCCAGGCGCCCGACCTTGCCGTCCTGCACCGGCCGCACCAGGCCCGTCTCGAGCAGCCGCAGCTGCCGGTGGTCACGGTCCAGCAGCAGCAGTGCCGGTGCGAACACCAGGACGTCGCCGTCACCCGTCTCGACCGGGTCGCTGCGAATGTGCAGCGTCAGACCGCCGGCCGGCTCCGGCAATCGCCAGGCGCGGAAGAAGCTCTTGCCGGAAGCGAACACGAAGGCCGGCGAACCGGGATGCAGGGCGAAGCGCTCGGTGCTGCCGAGCGGCGCCTCGCGCCACGGCAGCCGCGCCAGCGAGGCGCAACACACCGGCGCGAAGGCCAGCGCCCGGTCCAGGCCCCGCCGGTCCAGGCGATAGTCGCGCTCCGTCACGCCGGCACAGCCGGCAAGCAGGAAGGCCAGCCAGGCCCAGCCGATCCGGCGGGCGCGGCCGGCCGCGGTCACCCGGCGTCCCCGCCGACGCTGCTCAACGCCAGCTTCACCAGCCCCCAGACGCCGAGAATGAAGCCGACGGTGGCGATCAGGCCCACCACGATGTAGGTCCAGGCGCTGCCGTGGGCGAAGTCCTCCTCGTGCTTGCGGCTGCTCTGCACGCCGAACATGGACGCACTGACGCTGCGGAACACGCTGCCCAGGGATTGCCTGCGCGGCGGCTGTCGTGATTCGGTCATGGTTCCTCCCCGTCTCCCGGACAGCGGGAGCGTAGCGGATGATAGGCCCGACGCCCCCTCTGCGGCAACAGGATGCTATACGAACGTCCAGCGAAACGACATGAACTGGCCGCCTTAAGTTGCCATTTCCATTGCCGATAACAGTGCCCGGGGCTCGGATTCGTCCGGCCACGGAAACCCGGCCGGCGCCCCCGCCAGCAGTGTGAACGCGGTCGGCACGGATGCACCGCACCGGGAAGCGGAATCTGCGGTGAAGAAAAAAACGGATGGAGAGGACCATGCCGACGGTATTGATACTGGATCGTGACGCGGCGCGCCGCGAACGGCTGATTGCGCTGGTCCGCCGGGTCGACCCGCACCTGCACGTCGAAGCCTTCCTGAAAGCCGAACCGGCGCTGTCGTGGCTGTACTGGCACAGCGCCGACCTGGTGGTGGCCGACAGCCAGAGCCCGGACATCGACGCCGTCGAATTCATCCAGCGGATACGGGCGCTGCCGGCCGGCCCCGACACGCCGCTGCTGATGCTCACCCCCTGGGGCGACGCCGCCTGCCGCCGGCGGGTGCTGGACGCCGGCGCCACCGACCTGCTCGCCACCCCCGTCGACGACCTCGAATGCCGCGCCCGCTGCAACAACCTGCTCACCCAGCGCAGCCAGCAGCGCATCATCCAGGAGCGCACGCGCTGGCTGGAACAGCGCGTCTCCGAGGCGACCAGCGAAGTGCGGCTGCGCGAGCACGAAACCCTGCTGCGACTGGCCCGCGCCGGCGAGTTCCGCGACGAGGCGACCGGCAACCACGTCATCCGCATGGCCAAGTACGCGCGCCTCATCGCCGAGCAACTGGGCCTGCCGCAGGACGAATGCGAAGCCATCGAACTGGCCGCCCCCATGCACGACATCGGCAAGATCGGCATTCCCGACCAGATCCTGCGCAAGCCGGGCCGGCTGAGCTACTACGAATTCGAAGTCATGAAGACCCACACCCGCATCGGCTACGAGATCCTGCGCGACAGTCCCTCGCCCTACCTGCAGATGGGCGCCATCGTGGCGCTCAACCACCACGAGAAGTACAACGGCACCGGCTACCCCAACGGCCTGGGCCACGACGACATCCCGCTGCCGGCGCGCATCGTCGCCGTCGCCGACGCCTACGA
The DNA here is from genome assembly GCA_026984835.1 of Thiohalobacter sp. Lineage (GTDB taxonomy): Bacteria > Pseudomonadota > Gammaproteobacteria > DSM-19610 > DSM-19610 > JALSRI01. The sequence goes on from JALSRI010000141.1 coordinate 4,957, forward strand.
TGCCCTGACTTCGGAGCGCCCCTACAAGCCGGCCTGGAGCGCCGAAAAGACCCGCGCCTACCTCGACCACCACCGCGGCAGGCATTTCGATCCCCAGTGCCTGGACGCCTTCCACGCCCAGTTCGAGCGCGTCAGCCGCATCCAGTACATGCTCGGCGACAAACCGCGGCAGCGCAGCGCCAGCAAATAGCATCCTCGCTGCAGGTGTCCAGCCGGGCGGGACTTGTATCGCCTGGCCGCTTGCCCAACAATCCCGCCATGTCGCGCCTGCCCGTTGCCCTGGTCCTGCTGCTGGCCGCCGCCGCGGCCGCCGCCGACGACCGGCCGCAGATCCTGCTGCCGCCGCACCGGCTGGCGGCGCAGGCGCTGGGGGTGGTGGTCAACGACGCCGACCCGCTCAGCGTGCGGATCGCCGCCTACTACCTGCAGGCCCGCGGCATCCCGCCGCGCAACCTGGTGCATGTGCGTTTCCGGCCGGGGCGCAAGCTCTCCCCCGAAGTCTTCCTGCGCGTGCGCGCCCGGGCGCTGGAACAGGCCCACCCCGGCATCCAGGCCTGGGCGCTGACCTGGGCCCTGCCCTACCGGGTGTCGTGCATGTCCATCACCTCGGCCTTCACCTTCGGCTTCGACCGCGGCTGGTGTTCGGCCAGGCAATGCGCGCCGACGCGCAAGAGCCCCCTGTTCAACAGCGTGACGCCGACACCCTTCACCGATCTCGGCCTGCGCCCGGCCATGGCCATCGCCGCCACCGACTTCGCTTCGGCCAGACGCCTCATCGACCGCGGCGTCGCCGCCGACGGCAGCGACCCGGAGGGCACCGCCTGGCTGGTCAGCACCCCGGACCGCGCCCGCAACGTGCGCGCCGCCGGCTATGCCCGTGTCGCGCGCCAGTTCCGCGGCTGGCTGAAAGTCCAGGTGGTCGAGGCCGACGCCATCCGCGACCGCGACGACGTGTTGTTCTATTTCACCGGCCGGGTGCGTGTGCCGGGGCTCGACACCCTGCGTTTCCTGCCGGGCGCCATCGCCGATCACCTGACCTCGGCCGGCGGCGTACTGGATGGCAGGGCGCAGATGAGCAGCCTGCGCTGGCTGGAGGCCGGCGCCACCGGCAGCTACGGCACCGTGGTCGAGCCCTGCAACCTGCCCGGCAAGTTTCCCAACCCGGGCCTGGTGATGGAACACTACACCCACGGCCGCACCCTGCTGGAGAGCTACTGGGCCGGCGTGCAACAGCCCGGCGAGGGCCTGTTCATCGGTGAACCCCTGGCCGCGCCCTTCGACGGCCAGCGGCTGGAAGACGACGGGCAACGGCTGATCCTGCGCACGCGCGTCCTGCGCGCCGGCCGCTACCGGCTGGACTACGCCGACGCGCCGCCCGGCCCCTACCGGGCCTGGCCGCACCGGCTGCAGGTGCGTTACCACCAGCGGGCGCTGGTGCTGCCGCGGCTGCCGGGCCGCTACTACCGGCTGCGGCCACTGGCCCGGGCCGGCCACTGAAAGCGCCCGCCCGATGCGCTAGCATGGGCGGCCATGAGTCTCGCCGAGATCACGCTGCTGCTGTTCCTGGTCGTCGATCCCTTCGGCAACCTGCCCTTCGTGATCGCCCTGCTCAGGAACCTGCCGACCGCCCGCTACCTGAAATCGGTCGGCCGCGAGGCGCTGCTGGCCTTTCTCATCCTGGCTGCCTTCGCCCTGGGCGGCGACGCCGTGCTGCGCCAGCTCCACATCGACGCCGCGTCGCTCAGCATCGCCGGCGGCATCATCCTGTTCCTGATCTCGCTGGGCATGATCTTCCGCTCCGCCACCCGCCTGTTCGACGACGACTACGCCGACGACCCGCTGCTGGTGCCCATCGCCGTGCCGTCCATCGCCGGCCCGTCCGCCATCACAGCCGTCATCATTCTGCGCAGCCGCGAACAGGTGCCGCTGGAGAGCGTGCTGGTGGCCCTGGCTGCCGTGTTCGTGGCGACCCTGATCGTGTTCGCCGCCGGCCGCCCCCTCAGCCGCCGGCTCGGCCAGCGGGGCGTGACGGCGCTGGAGAAGTTCATGGGCCTGCTGCTCAACCTGGTGGCGGTGAACATGATCCTCACCGGCGTGCGGGATTTCGCCGCGACCCTGTAGACCGGGCACGGACCGCAGCGGGCGGCGCGACCCGCTCCGCGGCGCTTTCGCAGCGTCAGCGGCGGCCGCCCAGGCCGAGCAGCGCGGCGATGATGTTCTTCTGGATCTCCGAGCTGCCCGACAGCAGGCGCCCGGCCAGAGCGTCCTGCACCAGTGCCGGCAGCTCGCCCTGCAGCCCGGCCGCGCCCAGCAGGTGGACGGCGTCGAGGCTGTTGTCGAGAAAGGCCTCGCTGGCGTACAGCTTGGTCTGGGCGCTGGCCAGGGTGATGCGGCGGCCGGCCTCGCACAGCGCCGCGCAGCGCTCGATCCACAACCGCGCCGTGTCCAGCCGCAGCTTCATGGCGGCGACGCGGTGCGCCACCGCCTGCACGTCGGCCAGGCGGCCGTCGCCGGACGGCCGCAACCGCACGTGGGCGGTCACGTGCTCCAGCTGCCATTCCATGACGCCCAGCAGGCCGGCGAACACGAAGGCGCGCTCCAGTTCCAGCGCCAGCTGGATCATGGTGGCACCGGCCCCTTCCCGGCCCAGCAGGCGTGTTTTCGGCAACCGGCAGTCCTCGAGCACCACGTCGCCCATGCTGGCGGTGGCGCAGCCCTGCACCACCGGCCCGTCGCGGAACCCGGCGCCCGGATCGTCGGCCTGCACCAGGAAGGCGGACAAGGGCCCGCCCTCCCCCAGCCGCGCATACACCACCAGCAGATCGGCCAGCGGCGCATTGGTGATGAAGCGCTTGTGACCGTTCAGGCGGTAGCCGTCCCCGTCCTCGACGGCGGTGGCGGCCAGCCCCTGCACGTCGGAACCGGCCTGCGGCTCGGTGATGGCGTGGCCGCCGATGGCGCGCCCGTCGAGCAGCTTCGGGATCCAGGCCGCCCGCTGTCCGGCGCTGCCGAACTTCTGCAGCGCGAACACGCTGCCCCACAGGTGGGCGTTGACCGCCAGCAGCAGGCCGGGGTCGCGGCTGCGGCGGCCCAGCGCCTCGTGGGCGGCGACCAGCTCGTGGAAACCGTCGCCGGCGCCGCCGTATTCCGGGTCCACGGCATGGCGCAGCAGCCCGGCCCCGGCGCAGGCCAGCAGGCGTTCACGCGCCTGCGCCGTCCCGGTGCCGGGCGCGGGGCCGAGGTCGGGCACGCTCAGGTGGTCGGACATGCGGCCAGTTCCTCCTCGATGCAGCGGCGCAGGCGCTGGTGGTCGGTCTTGCCGTTGGGCAGCACCGGCAGGCTGTCCAGCAGCACATAGTAGGCCGGCCGCATCCAGGCCGGCAGCCGTTCGGCGGCCCAGGCGCGCAGCGCCGCCTGCCCCAGGCCGTCGCCGGCCACCGCCGCCGCCAGCCGGGTGCCGCTGACCGCATCCTCCAGGCCCAGCACCACGGCGCCGCTGACGCCGGGCATGGCATTGAGCACCTGTTCGATCTCGGCCGGCTCGATGCGGTAGCCGGCGCTCTTGAGCATGCGGTCGAGGCGGCCGTGGAACAGGTATTCACCGCGGTCGTTGCGCGACACCCGGTCGCCGGTGGCGAACCAGCCCGCCTCGTCGAACACCGGCCGCGGCGCGCCGTCGCGCCAGTAGCCGGCCATCAGGCAGGGACCGCGCACCTGCAGCTCGCCGCTGGCCGGATCGATGCGCAGCTCGGCGCCGCAGGCCGGCACGCCGACCGGGATGGCCCGGTCGGCCCGGAGGCGTTCGCGCCGGACCGGCCAGTACAGGCAGACATTGGTCTCGGTGGGACCGAACAGGTTGTACAGGCGGGTGTGCGGCAACTGCTCCGCGAGCGTCATCAGGCGCGCGGTCGGGAACACCTCGCCGGCGAACAGGATGCATTTCAGGGCGCCGAGGTCGCGCTGCGCCAGCCCGCCCTTGAGCGCCAGGAAGCCGAGCAGCGACGGCACCGTGTACCAGGTCGTGATGCGCTGGCCGGCCAGCCAGTCGACCAGCCGCGCCGGCGCCAGCTTGAGGCGCTCCGGCACGAAACAGGTGGTGGCGCCGGCGGCGGGGCCGGTGAACAGGTCGAACAGCGACAGGTCGAAGTGCAGCGGCGCCAGGCTGGCGATGCGATCACCGCTGTCCAGGCCGAAGGTGTCGCGGCCCCAGTCGGCGAAGGCCCGCACGGCGCGATGCGGTATGGCCACGCCCTTGGGCGTCCCGGTGGAGCCCGAGGTGTAGAGGATGGCGGCGATGTCTTCCGGCCGCACCGCGACCGGCGGCGCGGCCGGCGCTGTCGTCGAAGCCGCGGCGGGGTCGAGCCAGTCGAGCCCCTGCGCCCAGCCGGGCGTCCCGCCCCGCCCCAGCAGCAGCCGGCAGCCGGCGGCCCGCGCGATATGGCGGAGCCGGGCGGGGGGACTGGAGGGGTCCAGCGGCACGTAGCAGGCGCCGGCCCCGAGCACGCCGTAGACCGCCCGGGCGGCGTCCAGGCCGCGGCCCAGGGCGATGCCGACCCGGTCGCCGCGACCGACGCCGCGATCGCGCAGCGCCGCCGCCAGCGCGGCGGCGTCTTCCATCAGCTCCGCGGCCGACAGCGACCGGTCTGCGTCCTCGAACAGCGCCTGACCGGGTTCGGCATGCCCCGCCCGCAGCAGGTGTTCGAGCGGGTTCACGCGGCGTCCGCCAGCAGCTCGGCGCGCAAGGCCTGCGCCAGGGCGTCGATCCAGTCCGGCGCGAAGCGCCTGGCGGCGTAGTTGATGCTCACCGTCAGGCGACCGTCGAAACCGCTCACCAGCAGGCCCAGCGAGGGCGGCGCCGTGACCTGGCTGACCTGGTACATGTCGGTGACCCGGCAGCCGGCGACCTCGGCCGGCCGCGGCTCCAGCGCGCCGGTGTAGGAGAACCAGAACGAGCTGCGCTCGCGCCCCCGGGGGGCGCGCCGCACGATGTCGCCGTAGCGCGCCAGCGGCAACCAGCTTCCGGCCTGCATCAGCGCCAGCATGGCGCGGTCCAGGCCGGCCTTCACCGCCTCGCGGTTCTGCGCCTTGAGGTGTTCGAACAGCCGTTCGCGCTGCGTCAGTTGTTCGCGGCCGGCCTGCGCGAACAGGAAACTGACCTGGTTGCCGAACACCGGGTACAGCGCCCGGCTGCGGCGCAGGTTGACCGCGTAGGGCACCAGGCAGGCGTCGCCGCCGTCGCCCGCGCCGGCTTCCAGCAGCGCCCGCATGGCGCAGCCGATGAAATACAGCGCCGTGCCGGTCAGGCCGGTGCTGGCGCGCGCCTGGTCGAGGATGCGGCGGCTCTGGCCGGCGTCGAAGCGCTCCAGCCGCACCGCCAGCCCGCCCGGCTCGCCGTCGCCGTGTTCCGGCAGGATGCTGGCGCGGCGGTCCAGCCGGGCGATGTTGCGTTTCGCCTGCCAGCCCTGGCGCACCCGCTCCCACAGGCCGCTCCGCCCCAGCAACCCTTCCAGCGCCGCAGCGGCCGCATCGTCCCCGCCGGTGTCGTCGTGCAGCAGGTGGTGCAGGACCAGTTCGATGCCCTTGGCGTCGCAGGCCGGGTGGAACCACTTGAGCGCCAGCACCGCGTGGCCCGGCCCGCGCAGCAGGTGCAGTTCCAGCGGCGCGGCGGCCTCGGCGTCGGCCGCGGCGTTGACGATGGCCGCCAGCTGCCGTTCGCCGGCGGGGCTGTCGCAGGCCAGCTCGTGCAGGTGAAAGGGCAAGGTCGCCGTACCGTCGCTGTCCCAGGCGTACCGTCGGCCCTGGCGCCGCAGGCGCGCCACGGCGCGCGGGAACCGGCGCGGGAAGTCGCGGGCGCGCTCGCGCAGGGCTTCGACGTCGGGCTCGCCGTCGAGCTGCAGCACCAGGGCGCAGAAGTTGCCGGCCAGACCCGAGCGGCGGATCTGGTCGTCCATCATCAGCGTGAAATGGTCCGCCGGGTTGAGCCGTTGCAGGGTCACGGGTCAGCGGTGGCGTTCGATCCAGCGCTGCAGTCGGCCGAGGGTGCGCAGGTTGTCCGGTTCCAGTTCGTCGTCCGGCAGGCTGATGCCGAAACGCTCCTCGACGAACAATACCAGGCGCATGATGCCCATGCTGTCGAGGCCGGCGTCCAGCAGGTCGTCCTCGTCACCGAAACCGGCGGGGTCGTCGACGAACAGCAGTTCGCTGAAAATGAAGGCCCGGATCTCTTCCTGCATGGGTATCGCTCGGCTCGCGGTCGGCTGGGGGTGGCCGCACCCGCCCGCCCCGGCCAGGCAGCGGCCGGGGGGCGCGGCCTGCGGGGATCACTTGGCGACTTTCACCACGTCGCCCTTGAAGGTGACGCCGGCGATGATGGCGCCGGTGCCGCATTCATACTCGGTATCGCTGCTGACCTCGTGGCGCTTGTAGTAGCTGCGGATGTTCTTCACCGCGTTGCCGCCTTCCAGGCGCGCGCGGTTCTGCAGCGACAGCATGGCGGACAGGAAGGCCCACTCGCAGGCGCGCTTGTCGGTCTTGTTGAAGGCGTTGGTCTTCTTGTTCGACATGAACTCGCCGAAACGCTTGAGCACCTTCGGGTGCTTCTGGTTGCCGAAGTACAGGCCGATGTCCGGGTCCAGCTTGGCCTTGGCGTCCTCCGTGTTCAGCGCCTCCTGAATCGAATACATCTTGCGCGTGTCCCGCGCCTGGGCATTGAACGCCATCATGGCGAACAGCGACGACAACAGTACAGCCCTGACCGCGTATTTCATGTCTCACTCCTTCTTGGTGTGGTTCTGTGTGGTGGTATACGCCCGGGCGCTGGCCTGCGCGCCGCCTCTTCGGGTCCGTCGATTCTACATCAAAACCGCGGCTACTTTGCCAGCCCGGCGCTCAATCGCGGTGGCGCGCCTCCATTTCCTCCAGCGCCTCGCAGATGCGCGTCCGTGCCGCCTCGGCCAGCCCGGCCGCGCTGCGCCGCTGCGGCGGCAGCGCGTCCGGGTGCAGCGGCTCCAGGTAGCGGATGGTCATGTGGTTGGGCCGGCGGCTGAA
>JALSRI010000142.1 GCA_026984835.1 Thiohalobacter sp.
AACCGGGGGTAGGACTCGATGTCGTCCACCAGTGCGAACATCTCGGCCGGCGTATAGGGCACCAGCGCCGACTTGTGGATACTGGTCATCCGGCCCCCAGCAGGTGTCCGAAGTCGACCAAGCCCGTGACGTTCAGGAACACGATCAGCACCGCCACCGGCGTCACGTAGCGGACCAGGAAGCGCCACAGGCGATAGGCCGGGCCGTCGCCCATGTCCAGCTCCTCCAGGCTGTCGTCGCGCTTCATTACCCAGGCCGCGAACAGGGCGATGAACAGGCCGCCCAGCGGCAGCATGATGTTGGCGGTCAGGTAGTCCAGCAGGTCGAACAGGGTGGCGTCGCGGAACACCTCCAGCCAGGCCATGGGCTTGAAATCTGCCCACAGGTTGAAGGAGAACACCGTCAGCAGGCCGAATACCCAGGTCACGACGCCGGCCAGCACCGAGGCGTGCACCCGCGTCATGCCGCGGTTCTCGACCAGCCAGGCCACCGCCGGCTCGATGAGGGAGATGGCCGAGGTCCAGGCCGCGAACACCAGCAGCACGAAGAACAGGGTGCCGAACAGCGCCCCGCCGGTCATGTGGCCGAAGGCGATGGGCAGGGTCTGGAAGATCAGCCCCGGCCCGGCGCCCGGCTCCAGGCCGTTGGCGAACACGATGGGAAAGATGGCCATGCCGGCCAGCAGGGCCACCAGCGTGTCCAGGACGGAAATGGTGATGGACGTGCGGGCGATGGAGGCGTGTTCCGGCAGGTAGGAGCCGTACACCATGATGGCGCCCATGCCCAGGCTGAGGGTGAAGAAGGCGTGGCCCATGGCGATCAGAATGCCGTTGGCGTCGATCTTGCTGAAGTCGGCGTCGAACAGGAAGCGCAGGCCCAGGTCGTAGGAACCCTCGGCCAGGGCATAGCCGTTGAGCAGGATCAGAATCACGAACAGCGCCGGCACCATGTAGCGCACCGCCTGCTCCAGGCCGCTGCGCACGCCGCGCGCCACCACGATCATGGTCATCACCATGAAGATCGTGTGCCAGGCCAGCAGCCGCTCGGGATCGGTCACCAGGGCGTTGAAGATGCTGGCCACGCCGTCCGCCGTGACGCCGGTAAACATGCCGCTGCCGGCCCGGAAAACGTAGGCCAGCGCCCAGCCGGCGATGACGCTGTAATAGGACAGGATCAGGAAACCGCCCGCCACGCCGGCCCAGCCCAGCCAGGACCAGCGCGGATCGGCGCCGGCCTCCTGCGCCAGGGTGCGCATGGTGTTGATGGGGCTCTGGCGGCCGCGCCGGCCGAGCATGACCTCGGCCATCATGATGGGAATGCCGATGATGGCGATGCACACCAGGTACACCAGCACGAAGGCCCCGCCGCCGTGTTCGCCGGCGATGTAGGGAAACTTCCAGATGTTGCCGAGGCCGACCGCCGACCCGGTCGCCGCCAGGACGAAGGCCAGCCGGCTCGACCAGCTGCCGTGAATCGATGTACGTCGCGCCGACATCCACCACCCCGTTGTTGGAATTTGGACGGATTGTCCGGGAAACGGCGGTTTTCCTCAAGGGAACGCGGACATGGACGGGTTGCTATACTACGCCGATGGCGAGAAAACCGAAAAAGAAGGCCGGCGGCCACGGCGGCAGCACCATCGCCCTCAACAAGAAAGCGCGCCACGACTACAGCCTGGAAGACCGCTTCGAGGCCGGCCTGGCGCTGGAAGGCTGGGAGGTCAAGAGCCTGCGCGCCGGCAAGGTGCAGCTGGTCGACAGCCACATCCTGCTCAAGGACGGCGAGGCCTGGCTGCTGGGGGCGCTGATCACGCCGCTGCCGACCGCCTCCACCCACATCAGGCCCGACCCCACCCGCACCCGCAAGCTGCTGCTGCACCGCGACGAGATCGATCGCCTGACCGGCGCCGTGGAACGCAAGGGCTATGCCCTGGTGCCGACCGCCCTGTACTGGAAGCACGGCCGCGCCAAGCTGGAGATCGCCCTGGCCAAGGGCAGGAAGGCGCACGACAAGCGCGCCGCCCTCAAGGAGCGCGACTGGCAGCGCGACCGCCAGCGGCTCTTGAAAAACCGCTGACCCGTCCCGATCTACCAGACAGGGTTCGCTGCACCACCTCTCCTCCCGCAGGACCGCATCGCACTCGCAGGACGCAGGTGGGGCGGCGAATCCGTCGTTGCTGGCCCGGAACCCCCGGCGCCGGTATACTGTCACAGTCCATGAAGCCTGTGGGGGCGACATGGTTTCGACGCGGGTTACGAAACCCGAGGTGCATGCCGAGGTGCAGATCTCCTCGTAAATCCAGCTGCAAACCTTATAGTTGCCAACGACGACAACTACGCACTCGCCGCTTAAAACCCGGTAGGGTGCCGTCTGACCGGAGCCGTGCTTGTGCGTCCGTCATCAGGCGTCGATTCTCACAAGCTCGCGGTGAGGCGCTTCCCGACGCCAACCCGTTAAAACCTCTTCGGGATCGTCCAGGGTTTTCCCCGCCCGTCGGGTAGCCCTGGATTAAATCAATAGGCGTGGATAAGCATGTAGAGCCGAAGGCGGAGGGCCTGCGGACGCGGGTTCGATTCCCGCCGCCTCCACCAA